>JBMYYE010000112.1:0-8080 GCA_049609065.1 Halocynthiibacter sp. | reverse complement strand
GATCAAGTTGTGATCAACTTCTTGGGCAAAGTGGACGGCGAAGCCTTCGAAGGCGGCGCTGGCGATGATTACCCACTGGTTCTCGGTTCAAACTCTTTCATCCCTGGCTTTGAAGAGCAGCTTGTTGGCGCAAAAGCAGGCGAAGAAGTTGAAGTGAAAGTTCAATTTCCAGCGGAATACGGCGCAGAGCACCTCGCAGGCAAAGACGCTATTTTTGAATGCACAGTGAACGACGTTAAAGAACCGGTTGCCGCAGAAGTGAACGATGATCTCGCCAAGCAATTCGGTGCAGAAGACCTCGCAGCGCTTAAAGAGCAAATCTCAGAGCGTCTCGTTGCGGAATATGCCGGCGCAGCCCGTGCCCTTATGAAGCGTGCGCTTTTGGATGACCTCGACAAAGCTGTGTCTTTTGAGCTTCCACCATCGCTTCTTGATGCTGAAGCAAATCAAATCGCACATCAGTTGTGGCATGACGAAAACCCAGAGGTTGAAGGTCATGATCACCCAGAAATCGAGACAACAGACGAGCACAAAGACCTTGCTGCGCGCCGCGTGCGCCTCGGTCTTCTTTTGGCAGAAATCGGTCAGAAACAAGAAATCGAAGTCACGGATGCTGAGATCACTCAAGCGATCATGAACCAAGCGCGTCAGTACCCTGGTCAAGAGCGTCAATTCTTTGAATTCGTTCAGCAAAACCAGCAAATGCAGCAGCAGCTTCGTGCGCCAATCTTTGAAGATAAAGTTGTGGATTATGTGTTTGAACAAATCACAACAACTGAAAAAGAAGTGTCCAAAGAAGAGCTTGAAGAAGCCCTTAAAAAACTCGACGAAGAGTAAGAAGACCTCATATCACAAAATAGAAAAAGGACCGCAGTTTTGCGGTCCTTTTTTTGTTGGGCGTGGCGTTTTCCGGGAAAATGATCCCTATCTAAGAACAGGCCTTATAGGCCTTGTGGTCGATATCCTTCATATAAGGAAAGCGCAGCTCGATGTCCATTAGGGAGGGGGCATCAGACACCTCTGTCCACTTGTCCTTCACGATGACGCGTGAATCATTCACATCATTGATTGAGCGCACATACATTTTTTGGTCATCATAGCGCATATAACCGAACCGTTTTGGGGCGGCTTTATGCGCGATCCCCAATATGTTTTGCTGTTGGGATGTGCCAATCATGGTTAAGCCAAGGTTGATAAAGGGATAGCGTTGATGCCACACGACTTTACGATCGTCTCGTAGCCCAAGGGCGTAGCCGCGCGGAAAGGTGATGAAATAGGGGACCTTGTCCATTTCAAGCCCGCGGTCCTCTTTGATGATCGCCATCTGGGATTTCAAGATTTCCACAAAATCGATCGGCAAGGCGTCGTCATCATCAAGCACAACTTGCGCCACAGGCGTGGTTTCATCTTGTGTCAGGTTACCAATCATGAAGCGCTGAAACTTGCGTGCCCGGGCAGGGCGGGCATAGCGGATGGTGTATTGACCCTCTTTTAAGTTCTTGGCGCAGAGATCGTTTAAGGCCTCTTTCGCCCATTGCGGCATCTTTGCGCTCGACAAGATAAAGTGGTGGAACTCTTGGTCCGTCTGTTGCGTAAGGCAAGGCAGGGTCACATGTTCAAAAAGCCATAACCGCTTCTTTAATCTGCTCTCTTCAAACAGTTGGGCCGGGTCCGCCGAAAATTCACTTTTCCAGCCAGAATTGCCAAAGAATGAAAACCGTGTCGTAAAAAGAATGCGCGGGAGGTTCTGCATATTTGTGGTGTCTTTATATTTTTGCATACACGTCCGAAACTATCATAGAAAACCTGTGGGGCAAATTAATATGCGGACCCCCATAAAAAAAGCCGCCCAAAATAGGCGGCTTTTAATGTCGTTTTTTGAGAAAGCTTAAGCTTCGTCAGTTGCTTCTTCTGGCGCTTCTGCTGGTGCGTCTTCTGCACCTTCAAAGTCGTCATCAATTGCGGCAGACCCGATATCGTCGAAGAGTTCCGCGATTTCGAATTCTGCTTCTGCTTCTGCTTCTGCAGCAAGCTCTTGGATGGATTTACCAGAGGCTTGAAGTTCTGCTTCTTCTTCAGAGCGGGCAACATTCAATTGAATTGTTGCTTCAACTTCTGGGTGAAGATGCACAGCGACGTTATGTAGACCAAGCTCTTTGATCGGTGCTGTGAGCGCAACTTGTTTGCGATCCACAGAGAACCCACCTTCGGTTGCAACATCAGCTGCATCACGTGGTGTAACAGACCCATAAAGCGCACCCGCGTCAGACGCAGAGCGGATGATGATGAACTGTTGACCGTCGAGCTTCGCAGAAGCGGCTTCTGCTTCTGTTTTTGTCTCAAGGTTACGGGCTTCGAGTTGCGCTTTTTGCGCTTCAAAACCTGCGATATTTGCTTCAGACGCACGAAGTGCTTTGCCTGTTGGCAAAAGGAAGTTACGTGCATAACCGTCTTTGACGGAAACCACGTCGCCCATTTGGCCGAGTTTCGCAACGCGTTCAAGAAGGATAACTTGCATTGAAATTCTCCTTACTTAACAGCGTATGGCAATAGTGCCAAGAAACGTGCGCGTTTGATCGCTTTTGCAAGCTCGCGTTGTTTCTTTGCAGATACTGCAGTGATACGGGATGGAACGATTTTGCCGCGCTCAGAAATGTAGCGCTGCAAAAGACGTGTGTCTTTGTAATCGATTTTTGGTGCATTGTCGCCTGAAAATGGGCAAACTTTGCGACGGCGGAAAAATGGTTTAGCTGCCATGATCTTGTCCTATCCTTCGCTTATGAACGACGCTCACGGCGGTCGCCGCGGTCTTCACGTTTTTGCATTTGTGCAGAAGGGCCTTCTGCGTGCTCTTCAACGCGGATGGTGAGAACACGCATCACATCGTCATGAAGGGCCATAAGGCGTTCCATTTCTTGAACGGCTGGCGCAGGGGCGTCAGTTCGCAAGAAAGCATAGTGGCCTTTACGGTTTTTGTTGATTTTGTAGGCCATTGTTTTTGTGCCCCAGTATTCGCTGTCAACGACTTTGCCGCCATTGTCAGTCAAAACTGTGCCAAAATGTTCGATTAGGCCTTCAGCTTGCGCGTTGGAAAGATCCTGGCGCGAGATGAATACATGCTCATATAGTGGCATGATAGCTCCATATTTTTACAGGCGTACTTCAAAGGGAGGGCATTTTCCTTCTACGGCCCACCCACGAGAGGTCACGCGGTTCAAGTTTTTGTAAAAGGACGGTGCTTTATACACCTCAAAGCCAATGGCGCAAGGCGAAACCCCTATGATCTGTCATGAATTTTAGGGAATATGTTCGAAATTGTGACTGCATTTGCCAATTTGCCACGGTTTGTGCATTTTTCACTCAAATTTCCCAAAAGTTTTCCATATTTTGGCGCAGTTCCGCCTAGAGTGGCAGAAAAAATAGAATCAAAGACGCGGCGTAAGATCGCAAATTGAATTGAGGTAAAAATGGGCACGACCTACACAAAGATGGTCGAAACACATAGTTTCGGCGCCATCCCACGCAGCACCACAACTGAGGCGTATTGGGGATATATCGTAGAAGACCAAGGCACGCAGTCGGTGGATGGGAGCCTCGCGAAGCTTTTCTTTAAAGTCCTATCGCTTGGATTTTTCATCGCCATGGTTGTATTTGGAATTTATGCGTTGAAACAATTGGATGTGGCCAGCTTGGCTTTGGCGTCTGGGTTTGCTTTGCTTACTGGGTTTTTCCATTTCAAAGGCTCAAATCGCGCCAAGAAGGAATGCCAAATTGACCGTAGAAGCGGTGAAATTCGCCTCGTAAAACGCAATGCGCGCGGGGATATGAAGGCGGTGAAACGTATTCCGTTTGCTGATGTTGTGGAATTTGAAATCGATAGATGCCCGCGTAAACCTGATTTGGGCGTGTTGACGGCCCATGTGGCGGGTGGCAAATCTTTCGTTATTTTGCGCACGGATTATGAAAAAATATATGGCCACGCGACACGCATCAATGCGGAAATCGCAGGCACCCTTAAGGCATCAAGCGTGTTTCAAGGCTAGGGATGATTCCTCTCGGTTTTGAGCGGTAGATAGGTTTGACTTTGACGTCACCACCTGACCCGAATTAACGATGCGGACCACTGAGAATTTGCCGTCAAGGCCTGCTTTGAGCTCATTTTGGCCGATGCCGTGGAAAACCTGAATGACCGCTAAGCATCATCGACTTGTCTGATCTTTAATGTGGCGTTGACGTCTGGAACGGCTTTTCCGTCTTCAGTTACAAACGCTGTCTGAAGAGGTTGGCCGGTTAATTTATCGACCAAGCGAGCCGGTGCAGGAACTCGCGTGATGTAGGCTTCACCCCATTCGGACATCGCGATCAAGACCCTTGCCAATCCGCGACCCGCGTCGGTGAGCCTATAGGCATAACGTACGCGGTCCCCTGTTTCTTGATAGGGGTGTCGCTCAATAACTTCCAATCTACTTAGCTTATTCAACCTATCGGTTAGCATCGCACGGGGCACCCCAAGATCCTGACGCATATCGTCGTATCGCTGTACACCATAAAAGGCCTCTCGCAGAATAAGCAGCGTCCAACGGTCGCCAAGTATCTCAGCAGCCAAGGCCATCGGGCACTGGTCTTTGGGGATCGGGGCGCGGTGCCGGACGGACTTTTGCGAATCTGAGTTTGACATATGAACTCAGGTATACCATTTTAACCTAAGTTCAAAATATAGACTCAGCGTGAAAGGAAACGATATGCTCGCCGACGATCCCCTTACTGACTTCACCGCACGAAAAATCACACTGAACGGAACATCAAAAACTGTTTATGTTTTGGGGGCGGGACCAGCCGTGATCGTCATGGCGGAAATGCCAGGCATCAGCCCCCATGTCGCCCGTTTTGCAAGGTGGGTTCGCGATGCAGGTTTCACCGTCTACATGCCCTCGCTGTTCGGGTCCGATGGTGTGATTGCGAATGCTGGTGAGGGAGGGGCGGTTTTTCAACGCGCTTGTATCAGTGCTGAATTCCGTGCGTTCGCCGGTAAGGGCTCTAGCCCCGTGACCGTGTGGCTTCGGGCTTTGGCAAGACATGCGCATGAAGAATGTGGCGGGCCGGGAACAGGCGCAATCGGCATGTGTTTCACTGGTAACTTTGCACTGTCAATGATGTTAGAGCCGTCAATGCTTGCTCCTGTTTTGTCTCAGCCGTCTTTGCCGCTTGATGCGCCGGATCAAATCGAAAGTTCCGCCGAGGAAATGGAAGCTGTTCGCGCGCGTCTTGATCGCGAGGACCTGACCGTTCTGGCCTACCGTTTTGAAGGGGATAAATTCTGCCAGGCACAACGATTTGCCGCTTATGCAGAGGCATTGGGTGACAGATTTGAGGGACATGTCTTGCCAGACAGCGCCGCAAATCGTGAACTTCCTCCCTTTTTCGAAAAGCACGTCACAACCCCACATAGCGTTGTAACTGCGCATTTGATTGATGAAGCTGGGCAACCAACACTGAAAGCCCGTGATGATATTCTCGCCTTCTTTAAGCGCAGATTGAAAGAGCAACCCGCAGTCTAAAACTGAGAGTGGCGTATCTACGTCTTTCAAAAAGCCGCTATTCGTCTAAGAAAGTTAAGCGGCGGCTTTGTCCGCGTCTCTATCTTAGCATTGCTTACGTGAAAAAATCGCCCGCGGATGGGCATGCCTGAGCTTGGAACTGTTTGGCGTGACGGCCTTTGGTGATCCGCCTCAAAACAGGTTGGGCCGTGGGAAAGTTGCCCAAGGGTCCGCTCATTGGCGAACCTGCAGGAAATTGATCCGTTAAAAACATCATTTCTCGTCAGCAATGATTGCAGATCTGTGCGCTTCTCTATATCTTTGACGCAATTAGATAATGAGGAGGGCTCATGAGCCGCGCATTCGTATTCCCCGGTCAAGGGGCGCAAACAATCGGAATGGGGAAGGCTCTGGCCGATCAATACCCCGCCGCAAAAGCTGTTTTTGAAGAAGTTGATGACGCTTTGGGCGAAAGCCTGTCATCCCTTATCTGGGAAGGTGAGCAAGAGACGCTTACACTGACCCAAAATGCGCAACCCGCATTGATGGCCACATCTTTGGCCGCGATGAAGGCGCTCGAAGCTGAAGGCGTGACCATTGAAGCCGCGCAATTTGTGGCGGGCCATTCCTTGGGCGAATATTCCGCACTTGCAGCAGCAGGTGCAATTTCCATTGCGGATACCGCGCGTCTTTTGCGGACCCGTGGGCTTGCAATGCAAGCGGCTGTGCCTGTGGGCGTGGGCGCGATGGCGGCGCTTTTGGGGCTTGATTTTGCGGGTGCAACCGAAGTGGCAGAAGCCGCCGCTCAAGGCGAAACCTGCCAAGCGGCCAATGACAATGATCCCGGCCAAGTGGTTGTTTCTGGTCACAAAGCCGCCGTGGAACGCGCCGTTGAGATCGCCAAAGAAAAAGGCGCAAAACGCGCTGTGATTTTGCCAGTATCTGCACCCTTCCATTGCGAATTGATGCAACCCGCCGCCGAAGAAATGGCACGCGCTTTGGGGGGGGTTGATATCAACCGTCCCGCCGTTCCATTGGTGGCCAATGTGTTGGCGTCAAGCGTCGATAACGTGGCGACGATCCGGTCCTTGCTGGTCGAACAGGTCACAGGATCCGTGCGTTGGCGTGAAAGCGTACAGTTCATGGTCGAAGAGGGCGTAACAGAGGTGTGGGAAATCGGCGCGGGCAAAGCTTTGTCTGGCATGATCCGCCGCATTGACCGCGCGGTGGCGTGTAAAGCTGTTGGAGCACCCGAGGATGTAAAGGCGGCGGCTGAAAGCCTCGCATAAGAAAAATCAAGGAAATACAAATGTTTAATCTTGAAGGTAAAAATGCGCTTATCACGGGTGCATCTGGTGGTATTGGTGGCGATATCGCACGTGCATTGCATGGGGCGGGCGCGACGGTTGCGCTGTCTGGCACACGGGTCGAACCCCTTGAGACACTGGCCGCCGAACTTGGCGAACGGGCCCATGTTGTGACGGCGAACCTGTCTGATCCAGAAAGCGTCGAAGCCTTGCCAAAGGCCGCAGCAGAGGCAATGGGATCGGTTGATATCCTCGTTAATAACGCAGGTATCACACGCGATAACCTGTTTATGCGGATGAAGGATGATGAATGGAATAGCGTTCTTGACGTGAACCTGACATCGACGATGCGCCTGTGTCGTGGTGTGCTTCGTGGCATGATGAAGGCCCGTTGGGGTCGGATCATCAATATTTCATCTATCGTAGGCACAACGGGCAATCCTGGCCAAGCAAACTATGCCGCGTCCAAAGCGGGCATGGTGGGGATGACAAAATCCTTGGCCTATGAAATTGCCAATCGCGGCATCACCGTGAACGCTGTGGCGCCTGGTTTTATTGCGACCGCGATGACGGATAAGCTCACCGATGATCAAAAAGACAAGATCAACGTGCAAATTCCAGCCGCGCGCATGGGCAATCCAGAAGAAATCGCCGCCGCCGTGTTGTATCTGGCGAGCCCAGAAGCCGGTTATGTCACAGGCTCGACGTTGCATGTGAATGGTGGCATGGCGATGATTTAGTCCATTTAGGGGGAAATATTTGAATTCTTCCCCCTAAATTTGGCAAAACGACGCCCTATCTATTTTCAACGTTGCGAAATTGTTTGCCTTAGGGTCACGATGTGGTATAGCGACGCAGAATTTTGATAAATGGACTATGTTCGTTTGTCACCCATATTGGGAATTTACCGACCTTCGGGTCTAATCTATCCTTCGAGGGACAGTCCCTCGAATTAAAGTGAGGAAGAACCATGAGCGATATCGCAGACCGCGTAAAAAAGATCGTTGTAGAGCACCTGGGTGTTGAAGAAGACAAAGTGACCGAAAACGCGTCCTTCATCGACGATCTGGGCGCAGACAGCCTGGACACTGTTGAGCTGGTTATGGCCTTCGAAGAAGAGTTCGGCATCGAAATTCCTGATGACGCAGCCGAAACCATCCAAACTTTCGGCGACGCCGTGAAATTCATCACAGAAGCCGCCTAAGCGCTTCTCTTGATGACATGCAGTTAGACGGT
>JBMYYE010000111.1:0-8239 GCA_049609065.1 Halocynthiibacter sp. | reverse complement strand
AAGAGCTCGGGACGTTGTTGGCACGCGAAGAAGGAAAACCCATCGCCGAAGGGAAAGGCGAAGTTTACCGCGCAGGTCAGTTCTTTACATATTATGCGGCTGAGACGCTCCGCCAAATCGGTGAAAACGCCGATTCTGTACGGGACGGCATTGAAATCGACGTGCGCCGCGAAGCGGTAGGCGTTGTGGCGATCATCAGCCCATGGAATTTCCCAACGGCAACCGCATCTTGGAAAATCGCACCGGCGCTTTGTTATGGCAACGCGGTTGTGTGGAAGCCTGCGAATGCGACGCCTGCCTCTGCGGTTGCGTTGGCAGAAATCATTGAACGCCAAGACATCCCCAAAGGTCTTTTCAGTCTCGTAATGGGCGCGGGTCGTGCAATTGGTCAGCGTCTTGTTGAAAGCCCGAAAGTGAACGCGATTTCCTTCACAGGCTCCGTTCCTGTTGGCAAAGGTATCGCGATTGCCGCGCTTCAAAACCTTACAAAAGTACAGATGGAAATGGGGTCGAAAAACGCATTGGCCGTGATGGATGATGCGGATCTTGATCTTGCTGTGACGCTTGCGCTTGGTGGCGCCTTTGGTGGCACGGGCCAAAAATGTACGGCCTCTTCACGTTTGGTGGTGCATTCTGCGGTGCATGATGCGTTTGTTGAAAAACTCGTGGCGGGTGCACAAGCAATGAAAGTCGGTCACGCACTCGAAGAGGGTACGCAAATCGGCCCTGTTGTGACGGAACAGCAGCTCAAAGAGAACCTCGAATATGTGGCACTTGGTCAATCCGAAGGTGCGGAGCTTTTGTGTGGTGGTCAGCGTCTCGAAATGCCCCATGACGGCTATTACATGAACCCAGGCGTGTTTGTGGGCACAACAAATGACATGCGGATCAACCGCGAAGAAATGTTTGCGCCGCTTGCATCCGTGATCAAAGTGGATGGCTACGAAGAGGCCCTTTCCGTTGTGAACGATACAAACTTTGGTCTGACATCCGGTATCGTGACTCAAAGCCTTGCACGCGCGACGCATTTCCGCCGTAACGCGAAAACGGGCTGTGTCATGGTGAACTTGCCAACAGCAGGCACCGATTACCACGTGCCATTTGGCGGTCGTGGCGATAGCTCCTATGGGCCACGCGAACAAGGTAAAGCAGCGGCGGAATTCTATACCACCGTAAAAACCGCATATATTTCCTCAGGCTCACCGTTCTAATGCGGATTGATAACCTTCAATATGCCAATTGGTCGGAGAAAATTTTCCGTCAACTAAGAGAAGGCGGCGTGGATGCGATCCACGTCACCATCGCCTATCATGAAAACTTTCGTGAAACGGTTTTGAACTTCGAACAATGGAACCGTTGGTTTGAACAATATCCCGATTTGATCATGAAAGGTCAGTGGGCAAGCGATGTGGATATCGCCCGTGAAACGGGTCGTACCGCAGTGTTTTTCGGGTTCCAAAACCCAAGCCCGATTGAAGATGACATTGGGCTTGTTGAAATCGTGCATACACTTGGCGCGCGGTTTATGCAGCTGACGTATAACAACCAATCGCTTCTGGCGACGGGGTGCTATGAGGCGGAAGATAGCGGCATCACCCGCATGGGCAAACAGGTCATTAAAGAAATGAACCGCGTGGGTCTTGTGGTGGATATGAGCCATTCTGGCGATCGTTCAACGATCGAAGCGGCCGAACTTTCCGATCGTCCAATTGCGATCACTCATGCCAACCCTTATTCATGGTTTCCCGCATTGCGCAACAAACGTGATGACGTCATCAAAGCGGTCACCGAAAAAGGCGGCATGATCGGGTTTTCTGTTTATCCTCATCATCTTAAAGGTAAATCCGATTGCTCACTTCAAAGTTTTTGCGACATGGTTGCGCGGGCGGCAGATACCTTTGGGCCAGAGCATCTGGGCATCGGCACCGATCTTTGCCAAGATCAGCCAGACAGCATTGTTGAATGGATGCGCGTTGGTCGTTGGACCAAAGAAATCGATTATGGCGAAGGATCAGCGTCGAACGCTGGCTTCCCGGATATGCCGACTTGGTTCCGCGACAATCGGGACTTTGGTAATATTGAAACGGGTCTTGGGGCCGCAGGTTTATCGAAAGAAGACGTCGCAGGGATCATGGGCCGTAATTGGTACAATTTCTATGCGAAAAACTTCACAGCTGCGACGGATGTGACGACGCTTTAACGGCCGAAGGCCAGCCCCGTCATGAGGGAGAACCTAAGACGGATTAGACTCAACATGTTGGGAAAAATGGGCCTCGAACACGAATAAATGGTTGGGCGTATAGTGCGCCCCACCCATATTTTAAGGAGGGCAGGATGAACGCTGCAGATACTCAAACCATTTCATTGCGTGACCCGAATACGGTTATGCGCCTTTCGCGTCTTGGGTCGCTTCATCAATCTCGCTTGTCCTTTATGCGTATTTTGACGCGCCGTATGTCCCGCGAAGGGTGGACGTTTGATCGCCCTGAATTTGAAATTGACGCTGCGGGTGTTGGGCATGCGGTATATTCCGCCCATGGGCCGGATCGGAGCTATTCTCTCGTGGCGTTTGCGCATGACCTGCCGGCGGAAAAACGATCTGACCGCGTGATTGCGGATGCGTGGGATTGTACGTTTACGCTCTTTGATGGGGTGCCAAGCAAAGACGACATTACGCGGCTTTCGAAAAATGTGCCCTTGCAAGAAGCAGGGCGCGTTTCAGGGCGCGAACTATCCGTTTCGCGGGCCAACCGGTCCGTGCGCCTTTGGGAACATATGGTGTCTGCGCTGTCTTCAGGAACCCAACCCGACCGAGATACAATCGACGCGGTTGGCTATTTGATGCGGACGACGGCTGTTTATGGCTCTGGAAAATTGGGTGCGGCTGATCGTGAAATGATCGCGGATCGACCAGAGTTCGCCACCCCATTTCAAGTTGAAATGCTATCGGTGTTTTTAACCCGTGCTTTTGTGCGCGACTTGGTGCAGCACATGGCCAACATGCGTGCCAGTGCCGCTGGCAAAAAAGCGGCAATCCTTGATCCTGAAATCGCGCGTAGCATGGGAATTGGCAACTCAACAGGCCTTGGTATGGCGCCGTTTTTGCTCAACCATCCTGTGCTATTTAACAACTGGGTTGCGGCCCGCGAAAACGCCATTGCCCGCGTTCGCAATATTGAAACAGCGAATGCAGAATCCACCGCCATTTTCAAAGACGTCTTTATGCGTAGCTTGGCCTCTGTTGATCTTTGGCACTCTGAACACCCGATCCAAGTCGAGAAGCTCACGACATTACGTGCGGATATGGCAAAGCTTGCTGCACATATTGTAAATACGGATTTGGAGGCCAATTTTCCTTGGAATAGGCTCTATTTATGGGCGGAAGAGGCCCTAGAAATGGATGCCCAAGAATGTCTCGCGTCGCTTCTTTTGGAACCTTACGGCGATCTGGTGGATGATCTTGCAAATGAAATGGCGGCGGACAATACCCCAACATTTCGCATTGCAGGGGCGATGACGCTTGGTACATTACGTGGGATTTTGCGTGATGCGTATGCGTGGGCGCTGCGCACAGATTGGCAGCAACCCGAAAACAAAGCCCGTGCGTGGTATGTGTCTGAGGAAAAACTCGAACCGCGTTTGGGCGAACGTTTCGAAGAGCCGATCGAAGATTATGAACAACCGCTTGCGCCGGGCCGTGATGCGGCGATCTTGGATAAGGCGCTCCAACATTGGCCAGAAGACACGCCCGTTGCTGAATTTCTTTTGCGCCATCCAGAGCATCGCCACATGGTGCGTCGTGTCCAAATTGTTGGCCGTGCGCCATATGCGGAAATTCGTGACAATACGATTTCCAAGGATGTTTTGCCGATTGATATGTTGCGCTGCAAGCTCGCGTTCTTCGGGGCGGTGCATTTTGATCCGCGATCAGATCGATGGGTGCGGATTTGCATGTATGGCAACGCGCCTTACCCAGAGGAACTCCAAAATCGCGATGCGGATTACTGGGTGTACCCAAAACTGACCGACACCAACGCATGATGGGGGTAGAGATATGAGTCATTCACTGAACGAAATCGAAGCCATGAGCAAACGTGCCGCACGTGGTGCGGGGCTCTCGTGGGGTTTGGCCGAAGAAGCGGCAAAAGGTACGCGTTGGCTTGCGGGCTTTGGCTATCCAAGCACCGAACTCCTGGCTGATTTGCTGGAACAAAACGACAAGCTGCCTGCGATTGATTTTTCCCCGACAGGCTTGGATGGGACATGGCGCGCCCCTGCGGGCCGGATGAGTCCGCTGATTTCAGGCGCCGCAATGAGCGATTGCGCCGTGCGGATGCGAGATGGCCAGACCATCACGATCCAAGAAGTCAGCCAGCCATTGTTGATCGTGCCATTCGCCTCTGGTGCGGCGCTGCGCCTTGAAATGCCTGTGGCCGTTGAATGGGGCAATGTGCGGCTCAGCACAGATGGAAAACAGCTCTGCGTGCAAGGCGCGCGGGATGAAATTTTGGCACCGCATGCGGGCGAAGTCCGCTGTTTTGCGCCCGCTCAATTGACCACACCGCATTCACCAGTAATGCGCGCGGAGGTGACCGAAGAGTGCTGGGCGCGGCTTGGGGCTTTTGCAGGGCGTACATTTGCGCCCGCAACCGAAGCATCCCGCTTGTTGGGTGCGGGTGCTGGCCTCACTGATAATGATTAAGAAAAGATGGATATGATGACTGACACACAAACACTGACCTTAGCTGAAATTGAAACACTGGCCCAAGATGCATTGGTTGCAGCGGGTACCACCCCCGAAAATGCGGCCCCCTTGGCGCGTGCGACGGCCATGACCGAAGCGGATGGTGTGGCCTCTCATGGTTTGGCCTATATTCCGATTTACGCAGAGCACGTTCAGTGCGGCAAAGTTGACGGCGCGGCGACGCCCGTGTTGTCGCAACCGCGTTCCTCTGTGGTGACGGTTGATGCGGCCACGGGTTTTGCACATCGTGCAATTGATATGGGGTTTGAAAAGCTTATTCCAGCGGCGCGCGAACATGGCGTTGCGGTTTTGGCCGTGAACAATTCTTATAATTGTGGTGTTTTGGGTGTTCATACGCAGCGCCTCGCCCAAGCGGGTCTTATGGCGATTGGCTTTACCAATGCGCCCGCATCGATTGCACCAACAGGTGGCGCGAAACCTGTGATCGGGACCAACCCGTTTTCTATTGCAGCACCAGGTGTTGATGGCCAAGCCGCTGTTCTCATCGATCAATCGGCGTCAACCATCGCGAAAAGCGAAGTGATGAAACATTCCCGTGAAGGCAAAGCCGTGCCAGAAGGCTGGGTTTTGGATGCGGATGGCAACCCGACAACGGACCCAGATGCAGGACTAAAAGGATCTATGGTTCCGTCTGGCGGATATAAAGGTGTTGGCGTTGCTCTCATGGTGGAAATGATGGCGGCTGCGATGTCTGGTGCCACGCTTGGCAAAGACGCAAGCCCATTTTCCGGCACAAAAGGCGGACCACCAAAGACGGGTCAGTTCTTTATCGCGATTGATCCAGAGGCTACGTCTGGCGGTGCATTTGCGGCGCAACTCACAGCCCTAACAGATGCCGTTCGCGCCGAAGACGGTGTGCGCGTGCCAGGGGATGGCCGCGGTGCAAAACGTGTGATTGCGGCAATCGAAGGCGTTGCAGTGAATACGGCGACTTTGGATAAAATCCGCGCTTTGTTGTAAATATTGAAACGTTGCGGGCTGGAATTCGTTTGAGTTTCAGCCTGTCTTCTAAGAATCGACAGAAAATGTCGTTTCTTGATTGGCGCGCCGTCCGATAGGTTTTCACAATGAAACCAACAATCGGAGGAGGCCAATCATGAAAACCCACGCAAAAGCTGTTGTTATTGGTGGGGGACTTGTTGGATGTTCAATCCTCTATCACCTCGCGAAATTGGGGTGGACCGATGTGGTTTTGATTGAGCGTGATGAGCTTACGTCAGGGTCCACATGGCATGCGGCCGCGAATATTCATGGGCTTCATGATAGTACGAATATCAGCCGAATTCAGCATTATACCATGAACCTTTATAAGGAGCTGGAGCGTGAAACAGGCCAAGGATGTGGCGTGTTTCAACCGGGATCCCTCTATCTCGCGCAGACAAAAGAGCGTGAACATCAGCTTCGTCTGCAAGAGGCCAAGGCGCGCTATTACGACATGAATTTCCATGAGGTGAGCCGCGAAGAGGCGCGGGTTCTTCATCCATTGGCGAATTTCGATGACATCCGCTGCATCATGTATGAACCCGATGGCGGCAACGTGGATCCATCGGGGGTTACAATGGCCTATGCGGCGGGCGCGCGCAAAATGGGCGCAACGATTGAACGGTTTTGTCCCGTAACCGCAACCACACAACAGCCCGACGGCGCATGGATTGTCGAAACCGCAAAGGGCCCTATTCACACCGAATGGGTGGTGAATGCAGCGGGGCTTTGGGGGCGCGAAGTGGCGGCCATGGCGGGATTGAAATTGCCGCTTCAACCAACCGAGCATCAGTATTTTGTGACGGAATCAATGCCTGCGATTGAAAATCTTGACCGCCGTTTGCCATCCATTGCGGACCGGGATGGGGAATATTACTTGCGCCAAGAAGGCAACGGATTGTTGATCGGCGCCTATGAAAAGGACCTTAAATTTTGGGCGGAAAAGGGCACGCCGCTCGATTTCGGGCATGAGCTTTTCGATGATGATCTTGATCGTATTATGGACAATGTGATGCGGGCGATGACCCGCGTGCCTGCCGCCGAAACCGCAGGTGTGAAGCGTGTGATCAACGGTCCAATGATTTGGTCGCCTGATGCGAATGCGCTTTTTGGTCCAGTGCCTGAGTTGAAAAATTACTTCTGCTGCACGGGCATTATTCCGGGCTTTTCACAGTCAGGTGGGCTTGGCCTTATGTCGGCGCAGTGGATCATTGATGGCGAACCCCAATATGATATGTTTGCGTGGGACCTCGCACGGTTTGGCGATTGGGCGGATGAAAAATTCACCAAAGCCCGCGTTGCAGATCAATATTCGCACCGCTTCAAAATCCACTTCCCGAACGAAGAACGATCCGCTGGCCGGCCCGCCCGCGTGCGCCCCGCTTATGAGATGCAAAAAACCATGGGTGCGGTGTTTGGGCTCAACTGTGGGTGGGAACATCCATTGTGGTTTGCGGATGCGGCTGGTGTGGTGGAAACCAATGGGTTTAAACGTCAAAACTGGTTTGAACCTGTGGCTACGGAAACCAAGATGCTCCGCGATACAGTTGGGGTGATCGATATTTCGAATTTCGCCAATTATGAGATCAAAGGTGCAGGCGCCCATGACTGGCTTGAGGCGCTTTTGGCGAACCACATTCCACGCAAAATTGGCCGCAGCTGCCTGTCACCACTCATTGGTGTGAAAGGGGGCGTGGCCGGTGATTTCACGGTGACCAAGGTTGCTTCGGATCACTATATGATGATCGGATCTGGCATGGCGGAGCGCTATCACCAGCGGTTTTTTAATATGGTGCCCTTGCCTGATGGCACGACGTTTGAGGTGAAAACCGATGCCATCTGTGGGTTCAATATCGCAGGCCCCAAGGCGCGCGATCTGCTGATGCGGTTGAGCAACGCAGATTTTTCAAATGATAGATTTCGCTTCATGCACAGTCAGATGATTGTTGTTGCGGGGATTGAATGTCTCGCGCTGCGGGTGAGTTTCACGGGGGATCTCGGCTGGGAATTGCATTGCGCCGCCGAAAATCAGATTGCGCTTTATGCGGCCCTTTTGAAAGAGGCG
Source organism: Halocynthiibacter sp. (assembly GCA_049609065.1). Taxonomy (GTDB): domain Bacteria; phylum Pseudomonadota; class Alphaproteobacteria; order Rhodobacterales; family Rhodobacteraceae; genus JBMYYE01. The sequence goes on along the minus strand of JBMYYE010000111.1, from coordinate 428 downwards.
GAGGAATACGGGGGTGGTCCGGTTGGATCGCGTGCGTTGGGTGCGCTTCGGGTTGAGAAAGGCTATGGATCTTGGGGGCGTGAATATAGCCCAGAATATTGGCCACAAGAGGTGGGGCTTGCGGGTTTAATTAAGCTCGATAAGGAATTTTTGCACAAAGACGCCTATCTCAAAATCAAAGACAACAGCCCACGTGAGGTGCTTTCGATTTTTGAAATTGAGGTGACAGAAGGGGCGGATGCAACGGGTGGTGAGCCGATCTTTTTACCCAATGGAACGCCAGTCGGGCGGGTGACATCAGGTGCCTTTGGGGCATCGGTCGGCAAGTCTTTGGCTCTTGGATTTATAAAAGTAGGCACAGCGCAGGCAGGTGATGTGGTTGAGGTGTTTATGCTCGGCCAAGCGCACAAAGCCACCGTTTTGAAAGA
>JBMYYE010000110.1:0-8252 GCA_049609065.1 Halocynthiibacter sp. | reverse complement strand
AAGACAGCTTGCGTTCTGCATTTCACGATAACCGCCGCCAAGATATGTTTGCGGGGCGTACATTAATTGGGCCCCATCGATCCGATTTGCTGGCGTCCTATGCCGACAAGGACATGGCCGCGAAGGAGTGTTCAACCGGTGAGCAAAAGGCGCTTTTGGTGTCGCTAATTTTGGCGAATGCCCGCGCGCTTCAGGCACAGGTTGGTATGGCGCCTATTTTACTTTTGGATGAGGTTGCGGCACATCTGGATCCGGATCGACGCAAGGCGCTTTATGATGAGATTGATGCGCTTGGCGCACAAGCGTTCATGACGGGGACCGAGGCGGGATTGTTTGAAGCAATTCAATCTCGGGCAATGTCCATTGAGGTGTTTGGGGACGCAGGCGGGTCTGAGGCAAAAGCCGTAATCTAGAGGGTCCGTTTCACAATTTTAAGACCGTCAAAAGAATTGTGGAAAACTGTGCGATATACCACCAAATCTTGTGTCAAAGGCGTGACAAGCGCCGGATAAGTCGCTATATAATTGTAGAAATTATTTGGAAGAAAAGCATGTCTGATACCACGCAGAAGCCAGAAGAATACGGCGCCGATTCTATTAAAGTTTTGAAGGGCTTAGAGGCCGTTCGAAAACGCCCTGGTATGTATATCGGGGATACAGATGATGGCTCTGGTTTGCACCACATGGTGTATGAAGTCGTGGATAACGGAATTGATGAGGCGCTCGCGGGTCATGCGGACCATGTGACGGTAACTGTTCATGCCGATTCAAGCGTTTCCGTGTCTGATAACGGGCGTGGTATCCCCGTGGATATTCACCAAGAAGAAGGCGTTTCCGCCGCCGAAGTCATCATGACCCAGCTCCACGCGGGTGGTAAATTTGACAGCAATTCCTATAAAGTTTCCGGCGGTCTTCATGGTGTGGGTGTATCGGTTGTGAACGCCCTTTCAGATTGGCTTGAATTGCGTATTTGGCGTGATGGCAAAGAACATTACGCGAAGTTTGAACATGGTGAAACCTCAGAAAGCCTACGGGTTGTGGGGGATGCCAACGGCCGCAAGGGGACCGAAGTACGGTTCATGGCGTCGCTGGAAACATTTTCAAATCGTGAATTTAGCTTTGATACTCTCGAAAAACGTTTGCGCGAGTTGGCTTTCTTAAATTCAGGCGCGCGGATCATCTTGAAGGATGAGCGCCCTGCAGAGCCGCTTGAGGCGGATCTTTTCTACGAAGGTGGCGTGAAGGAATTTGTCAAATACCTTGATCGCTCCAAAACCGCGATGATCGACGAACCGATTTTCGTGCGCGGTGAAAAAGACGATATCGGAGTTGAAGTCGCGATGTGGTGGAACGACAGCTACCATGAGAATGTGCTGCCTTTTACCAACAATATCCCACAGCGAGATGGCGGGACGCATATCGCGGGCTTTCGTGGTGCGTTGACGCGAACAATCAACGCCTATGCGCAATCATCAGGCATCGCCAAGAGAGAAAAAATCAGCTTCACAGGCGATGATGCGCGTGAAGGTTTGACATGCGTGCTTTCGGTAAAAGTGCCTGATCCGAAATTTAGCTCTCAAACCAAAGATAAACTTGTGAGCTCCGAAGTGCGCCCCGCGGTTGAAAGCTTGATGAATGAGAAGCTTTCTGAGTGGTTTGAAGAAAACCCCAACGAAGCGAAATTGATCGTATCAAAGATCATCGAAGCCGCCGTTGCCCGCGAAGCCGCGCGAAAAGCGCGTGAATTGACGCGCCGCAAAACGGCGATGGATGTGAATTTCCTCGCGGGGAAATTGAAAGATTGCTCTGAAAAAGATCCGTCCAAAACCGAAGTCTTCTTGGTGGAGGGTGATTCAGCGGGCGGCTCTGCGCAAACAGGGCGTGATCGTAAAACCCAAGCCATTTTGCCGCTCAAAGGTAAAATTTTGAACGTTGAACGTGCGCGCTTTGATAAAATGCTCGCTTCACAAGAAATTGGCAACTTGGTGATGGCGCTCGGGACAGGTATCGGGCGCGATGAATTTAATATCGAAAAACTCCGGTATCATAAAATCGTCATCATGACCGATGCGGATGTCGATGGGGCGCATATCCGGACGCTTTTGTTGACATTTTTCTATCGTCAAATGCCAGAACTCATTGAAAACGGGTATCTTTATATCGCACAGCCACCGCTTTACAAAGTGGCGCGTGGCAAATCTGAGGTTTACCTCAAAGACCAAACCGCCCTTGATGATTATCTGGTCGAACAAGGGATCGATGGCGCGATTTTGCGCTACGGGTCTGGTGAAGAAGTCGCAGGCCAGGATCTGAAACGTGTGGTTGAAGAAGCGCGTCAAATCCGCCGCGTTTTGCAAGCATTTCCAACCTCTTATCCGCAGCACATCTTGGAACAAGCTGCGATTGCGGCCGCGTTCGTGCCGGGGGCGGTTGATGGGGATCTACAAGCGGTTGCTGATGCCATTGCCGCGCGCCTTGATCTGATTGCTGTTGAATATGAGCAGGGTTGGCAGGGTCGCCCAACGCAAGATAAAGGCATTCGTTTGGCCCGCCTTTTGCGCGGTGTCGAAGAGGTCCGTACACTCGATGGGCGTGTTATTCGCTCGGGCGAGGCGCGCAAATTGGGTGGATTTACCGACAGCTTGAAAGAGGTATATGGTCAATCTGCAACGCTTATCCGCAAGGACCGCAGCGTTGCGATCAATGGTCCAACGGATCTCTTGAACGCCATTTTAGCGGAAGGCGAAAAAGGCCTATCGCTTCAGCGGTATAAAGGTCTTGGTGAGATGAACCCAGATCAGCTCTGGGAAACAACGCTCGATCCAGAGGCGCGCACATTGCTTCAGGTGAAGATCGATGATTTCGCAGAAGCGGATGATCTCTTTACCAAACTTATGGGCGATGTGGTGGAGCCGCGACGCGAATTCATTCAGAAAAATGCGCTGAGCGTTGAAAACCTAGATTTCTAATGAGAGCCCGCTTTATGCGGGCTTTATTTTGCCACGGATATGGTTGGAACGCCAAGTGCCAAGAGCACTTTCTCAACGATATGCTCCGCGTTTAAGGCCGCGACATCATACATATCTTTGGCGTTTGCGTGATCGATGAATGTATCGGGCAACACCATTGAGCGGAACTTTAAGCCGCTGTCAAAACATCCGTTTTCTGCCAAGAGCTGCGCGACGTGGCTGCCAAATCCGCCAATGGCGCCTTCTTCAAGGGTGATCAGCACCTCGTGGGTTTTGGCCAAGTCCAAGATCAAATCTTGATCAAGGGGCTTGGCGAAACGGGCGTCTGCGATGGTCGTGCTGATGCCTTTAGCTGCGAGGTCCTCTGCGGCCTTTTCGGCTTCTGATAGCCGAGTGCCAAGTGACAAAATCGCGACTTTCGTTCCTTCGCGTATGATGCGGCCTTTGCCGATTTCAATCGCGGTACCCCGTTCAGGGAGGGCAATTCCGACGCCTTCGCCGCGTGGGAAACGTACGGCAGAGGGGCGATCATCGATGGTGATGGCGGTGGCAACCATATCCATTAACTCGGCTTCATCAGATGGGGCCATGATGACAAAATCAGGAAGGTTCGCAAGAAATGCGATGTCGAAGCTGCCCGCATGGGTCGCGCCATCGGCCCCAACAAGGCCCGCGCGGTCAATAATAAAGCGCACAGGAAGGCGCTGAACCGCAACATCGTGCACAACTTGGTCATAGCCGCGTTGCAAAAATGTGGAATACATACAGCAAAAGGGCTTCATGCCACCCGCAGCAAGGCCCGCAGCGAAGGTCACGCCGTGCTGTTCGGCGATTGCAACGTCAAAACAGCGAGAAGGATAGCGATCGGCAAATTGTTTGAGCCCGGTTCCGTCTGGCATGGCGGCGGTGATGGCACAAATTTTGGTGTCGTCTTGGGCCTCGGCCAAAAGTGCGCGGCTAAAGACGCTGGTGTAACTGGGTGCGTTTGATTTCGCTTTGTGTTGTTTGCCGCTGATCACGTCAAAGGTTGATACGCCGTGGCCTTTGTCATCCGCACGTTCGGCAGGGGCGTAGCCTTTGCCTTTTTTGGTGATCACATGAATGAGCATAGGGCCTGTGGCCCGCTCTTTTACGGTGCGCAAAATGGTAAGGAGCGAGTCCATATCATGGCCATCAATCGGGCCCACATAGGAAAAGCCCAATTCTTCAAAAAGCGTGCCGCCAACGGCCATACCTTTGAGCATCTCTTTGGCTTTTTTCGCACCTTCTTGGAATGGCGGTGGCAGGAGGCTCACGGCACCTTTGGCCGCGGATTTGAGTTCTTGAAACGGCTCGCCCGCATAAAGGCGCGACAAATACGATGACATGGCACCAACAGGGGGCGCGATCGACATGTCATTGTCGTTGAGGATGACAAACATGCGTTTGCCCAAATGGCCCGCGTTGTTCATGGCTTCAAATGCCATGCCAGCGGAAATGGATCCGTCCCCGATCACCGCGATGGCATCCCCAAGCCCAACCTCATCCGAGCCGCCCAAATCACGGGCCACTGCAAATCCCAATGCTGCGGAAATCGAGGTGGAGCTGTGGCCAGCGCCAAAGGGATCGTAGAGGCTCTCAGATCGTTTTGTGAAGCCTGAGAGACCGCCTTTTTGGCGCAATGTGCGAATGCGATCGCGCCGACCTGTGAGGATTTTATGTGGATAGCATTGATGTCCCACATCCCAAATTAGCCGGTCTTTGGGGGTGTCAAAAACTGCATGAAGCGCAACGGTAAGCTCGACAACACCAAGCCCCGCACCAAGATGCCCACCTGTTTCAGAAACCGCAGAGACGGTTTCCTGCCGGAGTTCGTCCGCAAGGGTTTCTAGGTCATGATCTGACAGAGATTTCAAATCCGCAGGCGATTTGATGCGATCCAGAAGTGGCGTTGACGGGTGATCAGTCATGGCGCGGTCCAATTAGTTCTGACGCTTGATAACGAAGCGCGCGGCTTGCTGCAAGTTTTCGGCTCCGTTCCCGTAGCAAGAAATCGCGTCGCAGGCGGCTTCAATGAGGTCATGGGCTTCACGCCGCGCGGCATCAAGGCCAAGCAGTGTCACAAAGGTGGCTTTGCCTGCGGCTTCGTCTTTGCCAACGCGTTTTCCTGTTTGGGCTTCCGTGCCTTCAATGTCCAAAATGTCATCTGCAATTTGAAAGGCGAGCCCGATATCGCGTGCGTAATCTGAAAGAGGCGCGGTGTTTTCTTGTGCTAAAACAGCCCCAGCCACGGCTGACCATTCAATGAGCTCGCCTGTTTTATTGGACTGTATCCGCTTGATTTCATGGATGGATAAGGGGGAATCTGCCGTTTCCGCTTTTATGTCGAGGGCTTGGCCAAGCACCATGCCTTGGGCCCCTGAGGAGGTTGCCAAACGTGAAATAAGAGCGAGCTTAACATCAGAGCTGGCTTTGAAATCTTCGTGTGAGAGGGCCTCAAACGCGGTGGTTTGGAGCGCATCCCCTACCAAAACAGCAGTGGCGTCGTTCCATTTCACATGCACGGTGGGCCGCCCGCGGCGCAAGTCATCATCATCCATGGCAGGCAAATCATCATGCACCAAGGAATAGGCATGCATTGCCTCAATCGCAGCGGCGGGCCAGATGGAAATCTGTGGATCAATATCAAAAATACGTGCCGATTCGATGGTCAAAAACCCGCGCAATCGTTTTCCGCCTTGGGCGGCATAGGTCATGGCATCCGCAATATGGGACGTTGGATAGCGCCCAATCAATTGGGCAAGATGTGTTTCGATTAAAGCAGCATCCGCCGCCAATGCGGTTTTAAACATCAAAGAGCGTCGACAGGCGTTGTTCCAGTGGGCACGCCTTCTGAGTTGAGCGTGATGGAGGCCACTTTTTCTTCGGCTTCTTTAAGCTTGTCTTCACACCGTTTTTTAAGGGCCGCGCCACGTTCGTAAAGGGCGATCGATTGCTCAAGTGGCACATTGCCTGTTTCAAGTTGGCCAACCACATGCTCAAGCTCCTTCATCGCGTCTTCGAAGCTCATTTCAGATACAGGTTTGTCGCTCATGGTGTTTCTTTCCGTTGGGGTCGTGGGCAGTTTAGCGATCCCGTGACAAGGGTGCAATCACTTGCCTAATCATTGGTGAGCATATAGCCCGCGCCGCGCACTGTTTGAAGATAACGCGGTTGTTTTGGGTTGGGTTCGATTTTGCGCCTGAGGCGTGTGATTTGCACGTCGATGGCGCGTTCGCTCCCGTCGCGGTCATGGCCAAGTTCTCGCGCAAGGTCCTCTCGGGTGATGGGATTTCCCAACTGGGCGGCGAAGAGCTTCATCAGGCGCACTTCGTTGGCCGTGAGTTTAATAACGCTGTCCCCTTCAAGAAGTTCCGCGCGGTTGATGTCATAGCGAAAAGTTCCCATCTGGATGAAACTTGGCAGGTTTGATGTTTTTTCAGCTTGGGGAACACGGCGTAAAATTGCATTGATCCGCAAGAGGAGTTCTTTTGGCTCAAACGGTTTGGCGAGGTAATCATCTGCACCTGCTTCGAGCCCATTGATTCGATCTTCGGTTTCGCCACGTGCGGTTAACAAGAGCACAGGCGTTTCACGATCCTTACGGATGGATTTCGTGAAACTGATGCCGTCTTCACCAGGCATCATGACGTCCAAGATGATGAGGTCAAAATCAAGCCCAGACAAAAGCGCTGCGGCATGTTCGGCGTCGCGGGCGACTGAAACCCAAAATCCGTTTTTGATGAGATATTTTTGCAAAAGGGCGCGAATGCGTTCGTCGTCGTCGACAACAAGCAGATGTATGAGGTCAAGATCGTTCATGATGACGTTTCGCCAAGGGATTTATATTGGCGTTTTACGGGGCCTTCCATCATGGCCTCAAGCACGGTGCGAAATCCTGCAACGGCTTCAGGGCCAGAGTTTCGGAAGGCACCACGGAGGCGTTCGCGCTGTGCGGTCGAGAGCACATTCTCAAGCGCCTGACCGTCTTCAGTGAGGTAAAGGAGGCGTTCGCGTTTATCCGTGACACCGACACGACTTTCGACAAGCCCATTGTTGATCAAGGTCCGCAACACACGGTTGAGAGATTGCTTTGTGACGCCCAAAATATCCAACAGGTTGGACACCGTTGTGCCGGGGGATCGATTGATAAAGTGGATGGCGCGGTGATGTGCGCGGCCATAATCCATCTTTTCCAAAATGCGATCGGGGTCGGATGTGAATTCGCGGTAGGCGAAGAACATGGCTTCGATGCTTTTGCGCAATTGTTCATCCGTAAGGTAGAGCATGTTTGCGCTGCTAATAGGATCTTTCATTTGGTCATCCTTGTGCTATAAAATATTTTAGGACAGCGTTGTTGACATTCCAAGAACAAATTTGTAGGAATCGTCAGTTTTATTGTAATTTTATGACCGAAATGGACCTAATTTTGCAACTTTTGAAAATAGCCAGAGAAGGAGAGACCCATGACTGGTGCATATGATGATCGCGACGGGAAAATTTGGCTGGATGGTAGGCTTGTGGAATGGCGGGACGCGAACGTTCACATTCTCACGCATGCCCTGCATTATGCGTCCTCCGTCTTTGAAGGTGAACGGTGTTATGACGGTAAAATTTTTAAATCTATGCAGCATAACGAACGTCTCAAACGTTCTGCGAATCTGATTGATTTTGATATTCCATATACGGTCGAAGAGATCGAAAAGGCAAAATACGAAACATTGGCGGCCAATGGTTTGACCAATGCCTATGTGCGTCCGCTGGCGTGGCGTGGCTCTGGCGAAGATATGGGTGTTGCTGCGGCGAAAAACCCTGTCCATCTTGCGATCGCGGTTTGGGAATGGGGTGCCTATTATGGGGATGCCAAAATGAAGGGCGCAAAATTGGACATTTCCAAATGGCGTCGTCCTGATCCTGCGACGATCCCGCATGAAGCAAAAGCAGCAGGTCTCTATATGATCTGCACCATGTCCAAGCACGCGGCAGAGGCCAAAGGCTGTTCCGATGCGATGATGTATGATTACCGCGGCTATGTGGCTGAGGCGACGGGTGCGAATATTTTCTTCGTGAAAGATGGCGAAGTGCACACACCTCGTCCTGATTGTATTTTGAATGGCATCACCCGCCAAACAGTGATTGGCATGCTCAAAGAGCGCGGCATCACAGTGCATGAGCGTTTAATTCGCCCTGATGAATTGGTTGGATTTGAACAATGTTGGCTCACAGGATCTGCCGCAGAAGTGACACCCGTTGCCCAAATTGGTGA
>JBMYYE010000109.1:0-8378 GCA_049609065.1 Halocynthiibacter sp. | reverse complement strand
ATATTTCTGGTACTGTGCTCACTGGAACAATCGCTTGGATGGTTTGGCCACTTTTGGTTGTATTCGGGTTTGGGCTGTTATTTTGGAAGCAAATCCGCCGGCTGAGTAAAGTAGTCATATCTTACTTGAAAGGATTTAAGAATGTCCGATGACATGGAAGACCTTCAAGTCACCTATCCGGGGGCTGGGACGTTTAAGTTCGGGAAAACCGAAAGCGAAAACATCAAGCTTTTGAAAAAAGTGCGCAACAAGGTGAAAACCGCCGCGTCTGAGGCCTTTCGTGAATTCGAAGGGGATCTCGATGCGATGCCGAAGGTTGGCCGTTGTGATATTGCCGCCAATTGGGATGGCACGCCTGCGCTTGTCATTCAGACGACATCAGTGCGCCGCGGTCGGTTTTGCGACGTGACAGAAGACATGGCCCTAGCCGAAGGCGAACATAAAACGCTCCATGCGTGGGTGAAAGACCGCCGCGCATATTTTGAACGCAATGGTGGATTTGATCCAGAAATGCAGGTCGTTTTTGAACATTTTGAAGTGTTCGAAGATCTCGCCAAGCGCCCGAAGAATTCAAGTGAGGAAGACCAATGAAATTCACACTCTCATGGCTGAAAACCCATCTCGACACAACGGCGTCGATGGATGAAATTGAATATGCCCTCACGGATTTGGGGCTTGAGGTTGAGGAAATCATCAACCCGATGGATACGCTCGCGGATTTCACGTTGGGCTATATTAAGTCTGCTGAAAAACACCCCGATGCGGACCGTTTGAATGTCTGTGTTGTAGACACCGATGAAGGCGAAAAACAGATCATCTGTGGTGCGCCGAATGCGCGTGCTGGCATCACTGTTGTTGTGGCTAAACCTGGCACTTATATCCCCGGTCTCGATATCACGATCCAAGTGGGCAAAATCCGAGGCATCGAAAGCTTCGGCATGATGGCGTCTGAGCGCGAAATGGAATTGTCCGAAGAACATGACGGCATTATTGAACTGCCTTCTGGTGAGGTTGGTCAGCGTTTTGTGGATTGGCTCGCGGATAATGACCCGACGAAAGTGGACCCCGTGATCGACATCGCGATCACGCCAAACCGTCCCGATGCCTTGGGCGTGCGCGGAATTGCACGCGATCTTGCGGCCCGTGGTTTGGGTGTTTTGAAACCTGCGCCGACAGCACAAGTTGACGGCAGCTTCCCATCCCCGATCACCGTTGCGATTGATGATGATACGCGCGAAAACGGGTGTGAAGTATTCATGGGGCGTTTGATCAAAGGCGTGAAAAACGGCCCGAGCCCTGACTGGCTCCAACATCAGCTCAAAGCCATTGGCCTGCGCCCGATTTCTGCGCTTGTCGATATCACGAATTTCTTCACCTATGATCAAAACCGTCCTTTGCACGTCTTTGATGCGGATAAGGTCAAAGGCAACCTTCGGGTGCACCGCGCCAAAGGGGGCGAAACGCTCATTGGGTTGGACGAAAAAGAATACACGTTCTCCGAAGGCCAAGTGGTCATCTCAGATGATACCGGCGTTGAAAGCATCGCAGGTATCATGGGGGGCTTGGCCACAGGCTGCACCGAAGAGACCACCAATGTGTTCCTTGAAGCTGCGGTGTGGGACACCATTCAGATCGCCAAAACCGGCCGTGCGCTCAAGATCAACTCAGACGCGCGCTACCGAAATGAACGTGGCATTGATCCTGCGTTCAATCCACTGGCCATTGAGCTTGCGACACAGATGATTTTGGACCTTTGTGGCGGTGAGACCTCAGATGTTGTGACCGCAGGCGAAGTGCCTGACGTGACGCGTGCCTATCCGCTTGATACGGACCGTGTGCAGTCGCTTGTTGGGATGGAAATCTTAGCTGAGGACCAACGCGCCTCCCTCACCGCACTTGGGTTTGAGGTGGATGCAAATGACATGGTGTCCGTGCCATCCTGGCGCCCAGATGTGCAAGGGTCCGCGGATTTGGTGGAAGAAGTCGCACGTGTCGCGTCATTGACCAAACTCGAAGGCAAACCTTTGCCGCGTTTGCGCGACGGTGTGACACAGGCCATTTTGACGCCTGTTCAAAAACGCGAATGGACGGCCCGTCGTACGGCTGCGCAGATCGGGTTTAACGAATGCGTGACCTATTCCTTCATCGACCAAAAAACGGCGGCGCTTTTTGGCGGCGGGACCGATGCAACGATGTTGGGCAATCCAATTTCATCTGAAATGAGCCACATGCGCCCGTCTATCCTACCGGGTTTGTTGCAGGCTGCGGCCCGCAACCAAGCACGTGGATTTGCCGATCTTGCGTTCTTTGAGGTTGGTCCTGCTTTCCATGGTGGCGAACCAGAAGAACAAGAGGTTCTGATCACGGGCATCATGGTCGGCCATACCGGGCCAAAGGATCGCTTTGGTGCGCGTCGTCCTGTTGATACCTATGACGCAAAGGCTGCGATGGAAGCCATTTTGGCCGCCATCGGTGCCCCAACAAAGGTGCAATATAACCGCGATATGAATGCTTGGTGGCATCCGGGGCGCTCCGCGAAAGTGACGCTTGGCCCGAAAAATGTGCTTGGCGCATTTGGCGAATTGCATCCGAAAGTGATTAAGGAAATGGGCGTGAAGGGCAATGTTGTGGCCTTTGCGATCCACCTCGCCAATATTCCATTCCCGAAGAAAAAATCGGCAACCCGCGCCGCCTTGAAGGCCAGCGATTTGCAAGGCGTCGACCGTGATTTTGCCTTCGTTGTGGATAAAACGGTTGAGGCTCAAATCCTTGTGAATGCAGCTGTTGGTGCGGATAAAAACCTCATCGAAAGCGTCCGCGTATTTGATGAATTTTCTGGGGATAAAGCCGAAGAGCAAATGGGTGAAGGTAAGAAATCCATCGCCCTTGCGGTGCGGTTGCAGCCCAAAGATAAAACGCTCACGGATAAAGAGCTTGAGGCTGTATCAGCCCAAATTATTACCAAGGTTGAAAAAGCCTCTGGCGGGACGTTGAGGGCGTAAGATGAAGGTATATCTCTCTGGGGAAATCCACACGAATTGGCGTGATGAATTGATCGCAGCAGCGGCAGGGTTGGATGTGTCCTTCTTTGCCCCTGTGACTGACCATGATGCGTCTGATGATTGCGGGGTGCGCATTATGGGGGCTGAGAATGATAAGTTCTGGCATGACCATAAAGGTGCGAAGCTAAATGCCATCCGCACGCGCAAGGCCATTTCGGATGCAGATATCGTTGTTGTGCGGTTTGGTGACAAATACAAACAGTGGAACGCCGCCTTTGATGCGGGGTTTGCTGCGGCGATGGGGAAATCTCTCATCGTGATGCATGGTGCGGATCATCAGCATGCATTGAAAGAAGTGGACGCCGCGGCCTTGGCTGTGTGCGAAACACCTCAGCAGGTGGCTGAGATGCTCCGCTATGTTTTAAAAGGTGAACTCCCCCTTTAGGCGTCAGGGTTCACAGGTTGCAAGGCGCCGCGCTGCACCGCAGGGCGCGCCAAAAACCGCTCCAGATAGCTGGGAACGTTTTTAAGATCATCCCAGCCGACTTTATCGCCTGTTTTATAAAAATCACGCAAGGTGCGGATCCATGGCGCGATTGCGATATCAGCAATGGAATAGTCCCCCGCAACCCAGTCTTTGCCATCAAGCTGTTGATCAAGAACCCGCAAAAGCCGCGCGCTTTCGTCGAGATAGCGTTGTGCAGGGCGTGGATCATCGATCTCTTTGCCGGCAAATGTTGTGAAATAGCCCATCTGGCCAAACATCGGGCCGATGCCACCCATTTGAAACATGAGCCATTTGAGGACCTCGTATCGTGCTGGACCTTCTGCAGGGAGGAGTTCATCTGTTTTTTCGGCGAGGTAAATCAAAATGGCCCCTGATTCCCACAACGGCAACGCGCCGTCTGGACCGTTTGGGTCAATGATGGCGGGGATTTTGTTGTTCGGATTGAGGGATAGAAACTCAGGTGTAAACTGATCTTCCGTGGCGAATGACACAAAATGGGCGTCATATGGCAGGCCAAGTTCCTCAAGCGCGATGGAAACTTTCACACCATTTGGGGTGCCAAGGGAATAAAGCTGAATGTGGTCCGCGTTTATGGCAGGCCATTTTTTGGTGATTGGGAATGTATCGAGAGCTGTCATGTGATGTCCTTTGTTATCCTTGGGGAGATATAAGCTTCTTTTCCCCGATAAAACATCTAAACGATTGTAAAAATATCTGTTAGAAATCTGCGCATAACATGTGCCCGTTGAGGCAATACGAGATATGGAAAACAAGGAACGCGAAATGTTAAAAGAATTCAAAGACTTCATTGCTAAAGGCAATGTAATGGATATGGCTGTTGGGATTATTATCGGCGCCGCATTCACCGCAATCGTCACATCACTTGTTGGTGATCTCATCAATCCTATCATTAGTTTGTTTATGGGCGGCATCGATTTTGCCAGCCAATATGTATTGCTCGGTGACGGGTCATTCGCAACAATGGCAGAGGCCGAAGAAGCAGGTGCTGCCGTATTTGCTTATGGTCGTTTCATCATGGCGATCCTTAACTTCTTGATCATTGCGTTTGTGGTCTTCATGTTGGTGCGTTCGGTAAATAAAGCCAAAGACGCAGCCGCCAAAGAAGAAGAGGCCGCAGCAGAAGAAGCCCCGAAAGGCCCAAGTGAGCTTGACCTTTTGGTTGAAATTCGCGATGCGCTTGCGAAAAAATAAATAGATTTCAGATCGATTTTAAGGCCCGCCATTGTGCGGGCTTTTTTTTTTGGGGCGATATTGTCTATGACAAACACATGCAGGTTTTCGAAAATATCATAAGCGATAAAGGCTCCAAATATGCTGTATCTGGTGGGCCTGCGTCGACGAAGTCAGAGGCGCTTGTCGTGCTCAAAGAACTCAAGCGAAAGAAAAAATTCGCCAAAGCCACCCACAACACTTGGGCGGTTTTGTTTGATGCAGGCGGGCTTAAGAATGATGATGGGGAAAGCGGAGCAGGCGCGATTATTTTACGTATGCTTGAACGTGAGGCGCTTCGAAATCATGTGATTGTTGTGACGCGCTGGTATGGGGGCACGCATCTGGGTGGCGATCGCTTTCGTCATGTGCAAACGGCGGTGCGTCATTATTTAGAACACCGAGATCCCAAAAATTAAGGGGCCACAGGTCGCGGCCCCTTAGAATGTGTATTAGCTAAGAACGCTATCTGCGCTCACGAAGGGGAGGTTCAAAGCCTCACCAACAGCCGCGTAAGTCAATTGTCCCCCATGCACATTGAGCCCCTCTTTGAGATGTGGATCATCGATACAAGCTTGCTTCCAACCTTTATTTGCAATCGCCATCATGAATGGCAATGTGGCGTTGCCCAAGGCTTGGGTTGAGGTGCGTGCGACAGCACCTGGCATGTTGGCAACGCAGTAATGCATGATACCATCGACTTCATAAATGGGGTCATGGTGTGTTGTAGCCTTGGATGTTTCAAAGCACCCGCCTTGGTCGATTGCCACATCCACAAGAACAGCACCCGGTTTCATGGTCGAAAGCTGCGCCCGCGTCACAAGTTTTGGTGCAGCGGCCCCCGGGATCAAAACGGCCCCGATGACCATGTCGGCGTCTTTGATCAATTCGGCGGTCATGCCCGCACTTGAATAGGCGTTTTTAAATGTCCGACCGTAAACGTCATCAAGATATTTCAAGCGCGTCAAAGAGCGGTCCAAAATGGTCACATCTGCGCCCATGCCTGCTGCGATTTTGGCGGCGTGGGTGCCCACAACGCCGCCACCGATGACCACAACTTTGGCAGGCAAAACGCCGGGAACGCCGCCCATCAACACACCGCGCCCGCCATTGGCTTTTTGGAGGGTATAGGCCCCAACCTGCGGGGCCAAGCGCCCTGCGACTTCGGACATTGGGGCCAAAAGCGGCAAACCGCCGCCCGCTTGGGTTACGGTTTCATAGGCAATCGCCGTGCAGCCGCTTTCGAGGAGGTCACGGGTTTGTTCGGGATCCGGCGCGAGGTGTAGATATGTGAAAAGGATCTGACCTTTGCGCAGCATTTTGCGCTCTACGGCTTGGGGTTCTTTGACTTTGACGATCATATCCGCCGTGGCAAAGATATCTTCGGCGGTTTCAAGGATCTCAGCACCGGCTGCGATATAGTCCTCGTCTGGGAAACCCGTGCCAAGGCCTGCGCCTTTTTGGATCACAACCTGATGGCCAGCCATTACGGCTTCATGTGCAGCATCAGGCGTCATGCCGACGCGGAATTCTTGGGGTTTGATTTCTGTGGGGCAACCCAATTTCATGGCGCAGTCTCCTCTATCGCGCGTGTCAGTGCGGCCGATAATGGCAAAATATGTGTGAAATTGTTTTGTAAACTTAGAGGTGAAATGCTATCTCTTTCGAAGATTCTTCGACAAAATTGGTATTTTTTGCAATGAAAATTTCAAAACTTGAAACAGACCACACAGATCGCCGCATCTTGGCCGTGATTCAAACAGAAGGCCGTATTTCCAATGCGGATCTGTCAGAGAAGGTGAATTTATCGCCATCCGCGTGTCATCGTCGGGTGGCGCGGCTGGAAACTGAGGGGCTGATTGCGGGGTATGTGGGGCTTTTGGATGCGCAATTGTTGGGCGTCCCCAGCACAATTTTTGTGGAAATCACCTTATCGGGGCAGGCGGATGAACTTTTGGAGGCTTTTGAACGTGAGGTTGCCAAAGTGCCCAATGTTATCGAATGCTATCTGACGGCGGGGACGGCAGATTACCTCCTGAAGGTTGTGGCCCAAGACACCGAAGATTTTGCAGATATCCACCGCCAATATTTGGCGAAACTGCCAGGGGTGATGCAGATGCAGTCCAGTTTTGCATTGCGCAAAGTGTTTAAAACAACCGCGCTGCCTGTGTAATTATTTGCGTAGAAAATAGGTCGACAACCCTGATCCCAGCAAAAGCAAAATGCCAAGGCACGCGATCATGTCAGGAAGATCCCCCCAGACAACAAAGCCAAAGAGGCTTGCCGCGATCAGCTGGATATACACAAATGGGGCAAGTTTCGTGGCTTCTGCACGCTGATAGGCAAACACGAGGAGGATATTTCCAAGGCCTGAGGCCCATGCGCTCAGCAAAATCCAAGGGGCCATTTCAAGGCTAAGGGTGTTCGCCTGAGGCAAGCCGATGATTGCTAAGAAAAGCGTCCCAACCGCCATTTGGCTAAAGATCAAAGAAAAGGGGTGTGCATAGCCCGAAAGCCAGCGGCTCGCCACAAGAAAGCTGCCATAAAATGTGCCGGCCATCAGGGCAAAAATGGCGCCAATTCCGATGTCTTGCGTCGGGCGCACGACAAGTAAAACGCCGATAAATCCAAGCCCTAACAAAGCGGCGCGCGCTTTGCTAAAGGGTTCTTTGAGTAAGATCACAGAGGCAAAGAAGGACAAAATCGGCCCGATGAAAAAGATGGCATACACATTGCCAATGGGTTCGGTTTTGAGAGCGGTAAGGATACAGGCAATGCCGGCTGTGATGAAAAACCCCCTGAGCCACATGCGCGGATCAAGCAAAACTCTTGGGTCGATTTTCTTGGTGAAAGGCAGCAAAAGAAGCAAGCCAAGCCCAAACCGTGTGAAGGCAATGAAAAACGGGTGTAGCCCATACTGCGTGCCTAGAATTTTTCCCGCCGTGTCGCCAAGCGGGATGAGCATCATAGAGCATATCATAAGAAGGAGAGCTTGGGATTTCATGGGGGCACGTAAGCAGATCAAAGCGGGCCATGCAATATCTATGCATAAAAACAAAAACCCCGCGAAAAACGCGGGGTCTCGTTAGGCCGAAGCCTTAGCATTCAAAAGACAGCTTAAAGCATACCTTCACGCTGAGCTTTTTTCCGAGCAAGCTTACGAGAACGACGAATTGCTTCGGCTTTCTGGCGAGCTTTCTTTTCGGATGGTTTTTCATAAGCCGTACGGAGCTTCATCTCACGGAAAACACCTTCGCGTTGAAGTTTTTTCTTAAGAGCACGGAGCGCCTGATCGACGTTATTATCACGAACACTAACCTGCATGTGGTTAACACCACCTTCCTAATTTAGATTTGCAATGAATTGCAGGAAGCGCCCCTATAGCAATCTTCAATGAATTTGTCTAGGATTCGTGTGAATGAGGTGACGGATATGGCAAATCAAAACGTAACAATCGACGATTTACGCGCGGCAATGGCGCCGCATGTGGTATTTGACGGCTGGTCTGAGGCCGCTTTTGACATGGCCTGCGCGGATTTGGACGTGCCGGTTGAGGTGGCCAAGCGGGTGTGCCCCCGCGG
The DNA here is from genome assembly GCA_049609065.1 of Halocynthiibacter sp. Lineage (GTDB taxonomy): Bacteria > Pseudomonadota > Alphaproteobacteria > Rhodobacterales > Rhodobacteraceae > JBMYYE01. Next base: position 57 of record JBMYYE010000109.1, on the reverse strand, counting down.
TGCAATGGATGTTGCGGTGGCCTATCACAAAGCCGGCGATGCGGAAATGATCGCAGG
>JBMYYE010000108.1:0-8435 GCA_049609065.1 Halocynthiibacter sp. | reverse complement strand
AGCGTGAACGTATGGGGCGGCGTATCCGAAGATAAGAAGCGAATATGTGTCATGATGGCAATCCAAATTTCAGGCTAGGATAAGATGAAATTTGCAAATTTGCAATTAGCAAAATATGACTTTTCAAGTATTTGCAAATATGCTGTTTTTTCCTTCCCAGAGACGGGGTCCGCGCTATAGGATTGCATAAATCAATAAGGGACCTTCCGATATGAAAGATATTCTTGAAGAGCTAGAAAGCCGCCGCGAGGCCGCGCGTTTGGGGGGCGGTCAGCGCCGCATTGACAGTCAGCACGCACGCGGGAAACTCACCGCGCGGGAACGTATTGAGCTTTTGCTCGACGCGGATAGCTTCGAAGAATTCGACATGTTCAAAGCGCACCGCTGTGTGGAATTTGGCATGGAAGCCGATAAGCCTGCTGGTGACGGCGTCATCACGGGCTGGGGCACAATCAACGGCCGTATGGTTTATGTATTTTCTCAAGACTTCACCGTATTTGGTGGGTCACTTTCTGAAACGCATGCGGAAAAGATCTGTAAAATCCAAGATATGGCGATCCAAAATGGCGCGCCGATCATTGGCATCAACGATTCAGGTGGGGCCCGCATCCAAGAAGGCGTTGCATCGCTCGCGGGCTATGCCGAAGTGTTCCAGCGCAACATCATGGCCTCTGGCGTTGTGCCGCAGATTTCCGTGATCATGGGCCCATGCGCCGGTGGCGCAGTCTACTCCCCTGCGATGACCGATTTTATCTTCATGGTGAAAGACACGTCTTACATGTTTGTGACGGGTCCAGATGTTGTGAAAACTGTAACCAACGAAGTTGTGACGGCTGAGGAATTGGGCGGCGCATCCACGCATACCAAAAAATCATCTGTTGCGGATGGCGCGTTTGAAAATGACGTCGAAGCCTTGGCCGAAGTGCGCCGCTTGGTTGATTTCTTGCCGCTTAGCAACCGTGAAAAAGCACCTGTGCGCCCGTTCTTTGATGAGCCAGGTCGCCTTGATGCGAGCTTGGACACATTGGTGCCAGACAACGCAAACACGCCATATGATATGAAAGAACTCATCCATAAAATTGGTGATGAGGGTGATTTTTATGAAATCCAAGAAGATTTTGCCAAAAATATCATCACAGGCTTCATGCGTCTTGAAGGCTCAACCGTTGGCGTTGTTGCCAACCAGCCGATGGTTTTGGCCGGGTGTCTTGATATCGACAGTTCGCGCAAAGCGGCCCGTTTTGTGCGATTCTGTGATGCGTTTGAAATCCCAATTTTGACATTGGTTGACGTGCCGGGCTTCCTTCCGGGCACATCCCAAGAATATGGCGGCGTGATCAAACATGGTGCGAAGCTCCTCTTTGCATATGGTGAGGCAACGGTTCCAAAAGTGACCGTGATCACGCGTAAAGCCTATGGCGGCGCTTATGACGTGATGGCGTCCAAGCATCTACGGGGGGATTTCAACTACGCATGGCCAACGGCCGAAATCGCGGTGATGGGTGCCAAAGGCGCAACCGAAATTATTCATCGTAAAGATTTGGGTGATGCAGATAAAATCGCGCAACACACACAAGATTACGAAGACCGTTTCGCAACACCATTCGTGGCGGCGGAACGCGGTTTCATCGATGAGGTGATCCAGCCGCGCGGCACCCGCAAACGTGTTTCACGTGCCTTTGCGAGCCTTCGTAATAAGAAGCTCACCAACCCGTGGAAAAAACACGACAACATTCCGCTTTAAGCTAAACGGATTGTGCGTGGCCCCAATGGCGGGGCTGCGCCTTAAGGAGATCACATGCAAAATGTCATGAAGAATCAACGGATCACCATGGGTGATGTGGCAAAGAGGTCTTATCGGCCCTCTCTGCGCGGCGTTGTTTTTGTGGCAGCGGTTTGGTCAATGGGTGTGATGGGGGGCGTTCGCGCCATGCATGCCATGAGCTATTTTTCCGCACCAGAATTTGCCGCCCCCGCTGCGCCACAAGATGTCGCGCTCAAGGATGGGCGTGTGGTCGCCTTTTACGAACAGGTCAATAAACCCGAAGACGGCATGACGCATTTTCGGTTTGTTGATCAACGCCTCGCCTTTGGGGAGGTTGCCTATGAACTTGTTGCGGATGATTTTTTTGCATTGTGCAATGGCTTCGCGCTTGCGCATCTGTCATCAGGGGGCATGCCAGAACAGGTCGTAATCGCTTTGTCTGGCGCTCCGACTGAATTTGGCAAAAACCGCCCAGATGTGGTGCAACTTTTCGAGGCATTTGAAGTGAAAAATGGCAATTGTGAACGGGGGGTGTTTTAATGGCGCTTCCGTATATGGATAAACATCGCGGGTTTCCGTCCCGTATGCAGGGGACGGATTATCAATTCACGATCCGCCGTCCGAATAAAGGTGGGGCGACTGAAATCATTCGCCGCGAACGCTTTGCAGATCGCAAACCTGCTGACCGCCGTGCAGATAGCGCATTTTTGCACGCCCTCCTACAAAATTTCGGCGCGGAGCCTTTCATCCGCGGCAATTTGGATGCTGGCCGCTTGAGCTGGTTCTTTGGACGTGAAGTTTTGCCCGCGGAGGAAGAATTTGATCCCGAAAGCTATGAGGCATATCTAAAAATTGATATGGAATTGGCAGCGCGGAACTTCCCTGACTTGTTTGAAGGCGGGGTATGAGCATGTTTTCGCTGATTTTTACCCAGACTGCGCGATTTATGGCTGAAATCAGCAAAAAGTTCTGCGCCCCCCTTTTGGTTCGCAGATCGGCTCCCCATATTCATATTGTAAGCGCCGAACCCCTCCTCGGTGTTTCAAAATGTGGTATTTACCATATCCCTTCCCTGACTAGGCGGTCTGCGTTCCCAAAAAGCAGACCGCCACTTTCTTTCCTCACATGTGATGCGCTGTCTTTCGCTTATGCGGTTGTGCAGATTTGTGTGGGCTCAGCGCGCGGCGTATACTCCCCGATAGATGAGACTGGTTCATCGAGCAAAATACGGGGAAAAATCCTATGCAAACTTTTAAATTCGCCCTTGCTGGCCTTGTTCTTACAGCCCTTTCGGGGTGCCTTGAAAACGATCTACAGCGCGCCGGTGCAGGCGCGGCCGCAGGTGCGGTTGTCGCAAGCGCAACCAATGGTAGCGTGCTTACAGGGGCCGTCATCGGCGGGGCCGCAGGCGCGCTTTGCGACGACGTTAAACTGTGTAAATAAAACATCTGCGCCTTTTGGGCGCATCATCAATCAATTTAACGCCGTGCGAGGGATTGTCCTCGTGCGGCGTTTTTCATGTGCGTGCGGATTTTCCGCCGCTTTGACATAAGAGGGACCCATATGTTCAAAAAGATCCTGATTGCTAACCGTGGTGAGATTGCTTGCCGTGTTATCAAAACCGCCCGTAAAATGGGCATTCAAACCGTTGCGATCTATTCTGATGCGGATAAAAACGCGCTTCATGTGAAAATGGCAGACGAAGCCGTACATATTGGTCCACCCCCTGCCAACCAGTCCTATATCGTGATTGATAAGGTGATGGATGCGATCCGCCAAACCGGCGCAGAAGCCGTGCATCCGGGCTATGGGTTTCTCTCTGAAAACGCGAAATTTGCTGAGGCGCTGGCCGCAGAAGGGGTTGCATTTATCGGCCCACCAGTGGGTGCCATTGAAAAAATGGGCGATAAAATTACGTCCAAGAAAATCGCGCAAGACGCCGAAGTATCCACGGTTCCAGGCTATATGGGCTTGATTGAAGACGCTGAAGAAGCCGTGAAAATTTCCAACGAAGTTGGCTACCCTGTGATGATCAAAGCCTCTGCAGGTGGCGGTGGTAAAGGCATGCGTATCGCGTGGAACGATGATGAAGCCCGCGAAGGGTTCCAATCGTCAAAAAACGAAGCGGCCAATTCCTTTGGCGATGACCGTATCTTTATTGAAAAATTCATCACCCAACCGCGTCACATCGAAATTCAGGTTCTCTGTGACGGTCAAGGTGGCGGTGTTTATTTGGGTGAACGTGAATGTTCCATTCAGCGCCGTCAGCAAAAAGTTGTCGAAGAAGCGCCATCGCCATTTTTGGATGAAGCCACACGTAAAGCTATGGGTGAACAATCCGTGGCGCTTGCCAAAGCGGTGGACTACGCGTCTGCTGGGACCGTGGAATTCATTGTGGATGGTGCGAAAAACTTTTATTTCCTCGAAATGAACACACGTCTTCAGGTGGAACATCCTGTGACGGAGTTGATCACGGGTGTGGACCTTGTGGAACAAATGATCCGCGTGGCCTATGGTGAAAAACTCTCCATCCAGCAAGATGATGTGAAATTGAACGGCTGGGCAATCGAAAACCGCCTTTACGCCGAAGATCCCTATCGGGGCTTTCTTCCGTCAATCGGTCGTTTGTCTGCGTATCGTCCTCCGATGGAACAGGCCTCTGGTCCGCTTTTGGACAATGATAAATGGCAAGGCGATGCGCCTGCGGGCCCAATTGCGGTGCGCAATGACACCGGCGTTTTTGAAGGCGGCGAAATTTCCATGTATTACGATCCGATGATCGCAAAACTTTGCACATGGGCGCCAACACGTGATGAAGCCATCGAAGCCATGCGCAATGCGCTTGATAGCTTTGAGGTCGAAGGCATTGGCCACAACCTGCCATTCCTATCTGCTGTGATGGACCATGAGATTTTCATCAAAGGTGAAATGACAACCGCGTTTATCGAAGAGCAATATCCAGAGGGCTTCCAAGGTGTGGACCTTCCGGAAGCATCCCTGAAACGCATTGCGGCTTCCGCTGTTGCGATGCACCGTGTGGCTGAAATTCGCCGCACACGCGTATCGGGCCGTATGGACAATCACGAACGTAAGGTTGGCGATGATTGGGTTGCAACGCTCCAAGGTGTTGAGTTCCCAGTGACAATCGCGGCGGACCATGATGGATCCACTGTGAAATTCGAAGATGGTTCAGAAATCCGCGTGGCGTCTGGCTGGACCCCTGGTGATAGCTTGGCGACATTGGATGTCGATGGTTCAGCGCTTGTGCTCAAGGTTGGTAAAATTTCTGGCGGCTTCCGCATGCGCAGCCGTGGTGCGGATTTATCCGTGCATGTGCGCACCCCGCGCCAAGCAGAATTGGCCAAACTGATGCCAGAAAAAATAGCGCCAGATACATCCAAATTGCTTCTTTGCCCGATGCCAGGTTTGATCGTGAAGGTTGACGTGGAAGTCGGCGACGACGTGCAAGAGGGCCAAGCGCTTTGTACTGTGGAAGCCATGAAAATGGAAAACATCCTGCGCGCTGAAAAAACCACCAAGGTTACCAAAATCAACGCCGCAGCTGGTGACAGCTTGGCCGTTGATGATGTGATTATGGAATTTGAATAGCGCTTTTGAGGCTGCGATTTCGTGGCCTCAATCCAATTCCAATTGGAGATAGACTGATGACTGATACCAAAAAATGGGCTGAAATTGCGGAAAAGGAACTCCGTGGTAAGGCGCTTGATGATCTGAACTGGAACACGCTCGAAGATATCGACGTGAAGCCGCTTTATACAGCTGATGACACCAAAGATTTGCCGCATATGGGTGGCATTCCGGGCGTGGGCCCGTTCACACGTGGCGTGAAAGCAACCATGTATGCAGGGCGTCCTTGGACGATCCGTCAATATGCCGGCTTTTCCACGGCGGAAGAATCGAATGCGTTTTACCGCAAAGCATTGGCCGCAGGTCAGCAAGGCGTATCCGTGGCATTTGATTTGGCAACGCACCGCGGATATGATAGCGACCACCCGCGCGTCGAAGGTGATGTTGGTAAAGCTGGCGTTGCGATCGATAGCGTTGAGGACATGAAGATCCTATTCGACGGCATCCCGTTGGATAAGGTTTCTGTGTCCATGACCATGAACGGCGCCGTTATCCCAATTTTAGCTAACTTCATCGTGACTGGCGAAGAACAAGGCCATGATAAAGCCCTCCTCGCGGGGACCATCCAAAATGATATCCTTAAGGAATTCATGGTTCGGAATACCTATATTTATCCGCCTGAACCTTCCATGAAAATCATTTCGGACATCATCGAATACACCTCAAATGAGATGCCGAAATTTAACTCGATCTCGATTTCTGGCTATCACATGCAAGAAGCCGGCGCGAACTTGGTGCAAGAGCTCGCTTATACACTGGCCGATGGTCGGGAATATGTGCGCGCGGCGATTGATGCGGGTATGGATGTTGATAAATTTGCAGGCCGCTTGTCGTTCTTCTTTGCCATCGGCATGAATTTCTTCATGGAAGCTGCGAAATTGCGCGCAGCACGGACGTTGTGGCACCGTGTGATGACAGAATTTGACGCACAATCCGAGCGCTCTAAAATGCTTCGGACGCACTGCCAAACTTCTGGCGTGTCTTTGCAAGAACAAGATCCCTATAACAACGTGATCCGCACCGCCTATGAGGCGATGTCAGCGGCACTTGGTGGCACGCAATCTTTGCACACCAATGCCTTGGACGAAGCGATTGCCTTGCCGACGGAATTTTCCGCGCGCATCGCACGCAACACGCAGATTATTTTGCAAGAAGAAACAGGCGTCACCAATGTCGTCGATCCACTGGCGGGGTCTTACTATGTTGAAAGCCTCACGGATGAGTTGATCAACAAAGCGTGGGCTTTGATGGAAGAGGTCGAAGAAATGGGCGGCATGACCAAGGCTGTGGCCTCTGGGATGCCAAAATTGCGCATCGAAGAAAGCGCAGCTAAACGCCAAGCTATGATCGACCGTGGTGATGAAGTGATCGTTGGTGTGAACAAATATCGCCTCGACAAAGAAGAGCCGATTGATATTTTGGATGTGGACAACGTGGCGGTGCGCGAAAGCCAAATCGCACGTCTCACCTCCATGCGCGACACCCGTGACGAAGCAGCCTGTCAGGCGGCTTTGGCGGAATTGACCCGCCGCGCAATCGAAGGTGGTAATCTTCTCGAAGCAGCAGTCGAAGCCGCGCGGATGCGCGCCTCAGTCGGAGAAATCTCAATGGCTATGGAAGAAGAATTCGGACGCCACCGCGCCGAAGTCAAAACGCTCGCGGGTGTTTATGGCGCAGCTTACGAAGGTGACGATGATTTCGCCGCCATTCAAAAATCTGTTGAAAAATTTGCAGAAAACGAAGGCCGCCGCCCACGGATGCTCGTCGTGAAAATGGGCCAAGACGGCCATGATCGCGGTGCTAAAGTGATCGCAACAGCGTTTGCGGATATCGGTTTTGATGTGGATGTGGGCCCCTTGTTCCAAACCCCATCAGAAGCTGCACAAGACGCGATCGACAATGATGTGCATATCGTTGGCATTTCGTCCCAAGCCGCGGGTCATAAAACTCTCGCACCGAAATTGGTAGAAGAACTCAAAGCGCAAGGGGCAGGGGATATCATCGTGATTTGTGGTGGTGTGATCCCGCAACAAGACTATGACTTCTTGTATAAAGCCGGTGTAAAAGCCATCTTTGGGCCTGGGACAAATATCCCGAATGCGGCCCAAGAAATCTTGGAGATTATCAGTAAATAATCTGATACCGTTTTAAAAAAGCCCGCCAAATCGGCGGGCTTTTTGTTTGCTTGCAAGGGGCGGTTGGATTTGCAACTCTCCTTTCATGTTTATTTTGGATCATATTGCTGTTGTGGCGCGCACTCTCGATGAGGGCGCGGCATATGTCCGTGACCAACTGGGGATTGAGTTGCCCGCAGGTGGTACGCACCCTGATATGGGCACGCATAATCGCCTCGTTGGGTTTCAAGAGGGCTTCTATCTTGAGGTGATTGCAATTGATCCTAACGCTATGGCGCCACCCTATCCGCGGTGGTTCGACCTTGATACGTTCGATGGGACGCCGCGCATTGGAAATTGGATTTTGCGCTGCGCAGATACTGGGGCGGCGTTATCCGCGCTTGGCGCGCAATATGGTCGCGTCTTGCCGCTAAAACGTGCCGATCTTCGGTGGGAAATGATTGTGCCGCAGTCTGGGCGATTGCCCTATGACAATTGTGCCCCCGCGCTCATTTCATGGAAATCTGCGCTGCATCCCGTTGATCTTTTACCAAAGGTGGAGGCCCGTTTAAAAACGCTTTCGGTTTCACATCCGGATGCTGGGATGCTCTCAGCTGAATTGGCCCCCCATTTTTCTGATCCGCGGGTCGTCTTTGCACCATCAGATACGATCAAAATAGAGGCGGAAATTGTGGTGAATGGGAAGGTCTGCAGCCTATGATCCGAACCGCCACTCCCCAAGATGCAAAAGCAATCGCCGCCATTTGGAACCCGTTTATTCGCGACACACTGGCGACCTTTAACAGCGTTGAACTCAGCATAGAAGACGTGCGCGCCAAAATTGACGCAACAACACGAGACGGGTTTGCGTTTCTCGTTTCTGAAACGGATGAAATCGACGGGTTTGC
>JBMYYE010000107.1:0-8498 GCA_049609065.1 Halocynthiibacter sp. | reverse complement strand
TTTTCCCAACAAGGTGTCGTTACCGCCTCCGCCAAGATTTCAGCCCTCGTCAAAAGCACCAAAGCGGATGGCATCTTCTTTACATCTGACACCGCGGGCGCGCTTCCGCTCTTTAGTCAATTGCTTACGGAGCAAGGCGTAAACCCCGCCGCAGTGCAGTTCATGGGATTGACCCGGTGGGATATCCCACAATCCACGCTTGAATTGCCTGGTGTGCAAAATGGCTGGTTTGCCTTGCCCGATCCGAGCATGACATCCCGTTTCGTTGGCCGCTACCAAAGCACCTATGGCGATGCCCCCCATCCTATCGCAGGGCTGGCCTATGACGCGATTGCAGCCATCGGCGCGCTTTTAAAGCAGGGTACCAACACACCATTTTCAAACGAAAACCTCACTCAAAGCGCAGGCTTTGCAGGGGTAAATGGGGCGTTCCGCCTGCGCACAGATGGAACATCACAACGCGCCCTGTCTGTGGCGCAAATTCAAAACAACCAAGTGGTTATTGTTGCTCCTGCACCAAAAAGCTTTGGCCTCTTGAAGTAAGCTACGTTAAAGCAGGTTTATGTTCATCTGTAACAAAACCGAAATATTCGACCGAACAGCACATTTGGCAGCAAAACCTGCCAAATGTACCGACCCCTCTTATGCGGATGATCTGCGCAGCTGGGTCGGGTCATCGTTGCGAGAGCAACATGCAAATGGGCTTAAGGCCATACAAACGGCCTTTCTCAAATCACCTTATCAAGCCCGCGAAACCAGCCACGCCATTTCCTATCTGACCGATTGTGTGGTGCAAGAAGCCTTCAAGGTTGCACGCGAAATCGTCACATTAGAACATCCAAACCTGAAAAAGACCCCAATGACGCTTTTGGCTGTGGGGGGGTATGGACGTGCGGAAATGGCGCCGCAATCCGATGTCGATTTGTTACTCCTGACCACCGAAAACACCTCTGAGGGCACCCAGAGCCGCACCCAAGAAATCGCCACCGCTTTACTCTACATTCTTTGGGACCTTCGATTGAAAGTGGGGCATGCCGTGCGCACGGTAAAGGACTGCATTGATCTTGGCGCAGAAGATTACACCATCCGCACGGCGCTTTTGGAAAATCGCTATTTGCGCGGGGATAAGCGCCTTTATGAAACGCTCAATGATCATCTTTGGGAGGATCTCTTCAAAGGCTCCGAACAAGATTTCATTGAGGCCAAACTCGAAGAGCGTGATCTGCGTCACGAAAAACAGGGCGGACAGCGCTATGTTGTCGAACCCAATATCAAAGAAGGCAAAGGCGGGCTCCGGGATTTGCAGTCCCTCTACTGGATCGCAAAATACATTTATAGCGTCCAAGACATCAGCGAATTGGTGCCCCTTGGCCTCATCACGCCCGAAGAGGTTGCAGATTTCAACACGGCCCATAACTTCCTTTGGGCCACGCGCTGTCACTTGCATTGGCTGGCCAAACGGCCGGTTGAAAAGCTCAGCTTTGACATGCAAGTCGAGGTCGCGAGCCTCATGCAATATGAAGATCATGATGGGCGTCGTGCGGTTGAATATTTTATGCAAGATTACTTTCGCCACGCCACCCGTGTTGGCGACCTTACCCGCATTTTCTTAACCGCACTTGAGGCCAATCACGTCAAACGCGCGCCCAGCATCATTGGCTTTTTCAAGCGCAAAAAACGCGTCAAATCGATGTACAAAATCCAACATAATAGACTGGCCATTAAGGATAATGACGCCTTTCTTTTGGATAAAATGAACATTCTACGCCTTTTCGAAGAAGCCCTTCGAAGTGGTTATCTCATCCATCCTGATGCCATGCGTTTGGTCAGCGCGAACTTGGATTTGATTGATGATGAGATGCGCAAAAGCAAAGAAGCCAACCGCGTTTTCTTTGACACGCTCCTAAAACATGGGAACCCTGAACGCGCGCTGAGACGTATGAATGAGCTGGGTATTCTCGCCGCGTTTATTCCTGAATTTGAACCCATCGTCGCCATGATGCAATTCAACATGTATCACCACTACACCGTTGATGAGCACACCATCCAGTGCATTTCAAACTTGGCACAGATCGAACGCGGCGAACTGATTGAAGAGTTGCCGATCGCCTCCTCCATTCTTGAAAAAGGCATCAATAGAAAGGTGCTCTATCTGGCGTTGATGCTGCATGACATTGGCAAAGGCCGCGAGGAAGCACATGAAATTTTAGGCGCCCGCATCGCGCGCAAAGTTGGCCCTCGGATGGGGCTTAAGGATAAGGAATCCGAAACTGTTGAGTGGCTGGTACGCATGCATCTTTTGATGTCTGATGTTGCCCAAAAACGTGACATTTCAGATCCGCGCACTGTGATGGGCTTTGCCAAAGCCGTGCGCTCTGTGCGGCGCCTTGACCTCCTGACGGTTTTAACCGTCTGCGATATTCGTGGTGTTGGTCCTGAAACATGGAACAACTGGAAAGCGATGCTCATCCGTGATCTTTACAAACAAACGCGGACGGCGCTTGAAAATGGGATCGAAGCAATCAGCACCGCAAAACGCGCCACAGAAGCAAAAAGCAGCTTGCGCACCCAGATCGAAGACTGGGACCCAAAAGTCATCAAGAAAGAATTAAACCGCCACTACCCTGCCTATTGGCAAGGGCTCCAAGCGGATGCGCATTTGGTTTTTGCGAAACTGCTTCGCGATGTCTCCGTAGATGAAATCAGCATCGATCTCACCCCAAATTTGGACCGCGATGCGACCCAAGCCTGTTTTGCAATCGCTGACCACCCTGGCATTTTTTCACGGCTCTCTGGCGCTATTGCGCTCTCTGGCGCCAACGTGGTGGATGCACGCACCTACACAACCAAAGATGGCTATGCGACGGCTGTATTTTGGCTCCAAGATGCGGATGGCCACCCCTATGAAGGGCAACATATCGAGAAACTCAAGCGCAACATCAAGCGCATCCTCAAAGGCGAAGTCATCGCCCGTGATGCCTTGAAATCGCGCGATAAACTCAAAAAACGTGAACGCGCCTTCCGCGTTCCAACCAGCATTAATTTTGACAATGAAGGCTCAGAAATTTACACCATGATCGAAGTCGACACACGGGATCGCCCTGGTCTTCTCTCTGATTTGACAAAAGCCTTAGCCAACGCAAATATCCGAATTTTTTCCGCGGTTATCGCAACATATGGCGAACAGGTCGTGGATACATTTTACGTAAAAGACATGATTGGCTCCAAGCTTCATTCACAAGACAAGCGCGATGACCTCGAAGCAACGCTAAGAGTGGCCATCGCCGAAGGCGCCAAACGCGCAGAAGGAGCCTGATATGGCAAAATCGCGGCTCTTGGGTGGCTTTTTCACTGTTGGATTCTGGACTTTGGCCAGCCGCGTCTTGGGCTTCGTGCGTGACATTCTCATCGCAAGCTTCCTTGGCACGGGCCCCATGCACCAAGCCTTTGTCATTGCCTTTTCTTTGCCAAACCTGTTTCGCCGCTTCTTTGCTGAAGGCGCGTTTAACATGGCGTTTGTGCCGTTGTTTTCTAAAAAACTCGAAAGCGGCGATCACCCTGCGGATTTCGCCCGAGACGCTTTTTCAGGGCTGGCATTTATCCTTATTTTGCTCACTATTATTGCGCAAATTTTCATGCCCGCTTTGGTTTACGCGATGGCATCAGGCTTTGCAGGGCAAGAACAATTTGACCTCACCGTCGCCTTTGGGCGTGTGGCATTTCCCTATATTTTCTTCATCTCGCTTGCCGCACTTTTGTCAGGTGTTTTAAACGCAAACCGAAAATATGCCGCCGCTGCCGCCGCGCCGGTTTTGCTCAATGTTATTTTTGTAATCTTTATTTTTGTCGCATGGAGCATGGGGCGCGATATTGGCTGGGCTTTGATCTGGGCCGTACCCCTTGCTGGGCTTGCGCAGATGGCGCTCGTCTGGTGGGCCGCCAAACAGACAGGTTTTGCGCTTACTCCGCGCTTGCCGCGCTGGACGCCTGAGTTGAAGAAGCTCACCTTGATTGCCGCGCCCGCAGCGCTTGCCGGCGGTGTTGTGCAAATCAACCTTTTAATCGGGCGTCAGGTTGCGAGCTATTTTGATGGGGCCGTATCATGGCTCTACAACGCGGATCGATTGTACCAACTGCCTTTGGGCGTGGTTGGCATTGCGGTCGGGATCGTGCTTTTGCCGGAATTGTCGCGCCAGCTTCAATCAGGAAATGATGCAGGCGGCAAAGACGCCTTTTCACGCGCTACAGAAATGTCGATGGCCCTTGTTTTGCCTTCGACCCTTGCATTGGTGTTGATCCCTGTGCCTCTTATTGAGGTCCTCTTTCAACGCGGCGCATTTACCGCAGATGACACCGCGGCCACCGCGGCAGCCGTGCTCATTTACGGGTTGGGCTTGCCGGCTTTCGTATTGCAAAAAACCCTGCAACCGTTGTTTTTCGCCCGTGAAGACACCAAGCGCCCGTTTTACTATGCACTTGTCGCACTTGTAGTGAATGCGGCTGTGGCTATTGGCCTCGCCTCCTCCATCGGGTTCTTGGCAGCTGCCTTGGGAACGACGCTTGCGGGGTGGATGATGGTTGCGCTTTTATGGGCGGGCGCGCGAAAATTTGGCGATGTAGCGCGAATTGATGCGCGGGCGCGCACACGTATTTGGCGGATGTGCTTTGCCTCCGCGGCTATGGGCGGGGCGCTTTATCTAGCGCAGCTTGCATTGGGGCCAATTTTTGGTTTGCCGGGGTGGCGATATCTCGCGCTCTTTTTATTGGTGAGCACAGGCATCGTGGCCTATGCCATTTTTGGATCGCTCTTTCGGGCCTTTTCCCTTCGCGAGCTTAAATCATCCTTTAAACGTGGGGCCTAGCACTGGCAATTCACCACTGGCACTTAGCGCCGCCGAATTTGTGCCAAAAACAAATTCCAGCCCCCAGGCGCCAAGAAAATGGTTAAGCCAAAGCCAATGGCAAAACCTGCAACATCAGCAATCCAATCCGGGCTCCCGCCAAATACGAGCGCAAAGAGCATCCGAATACCCATGAGCATGCCGATAAACGTGAAAGCTTGGTATTTATTGGCCCCCGCAGCGGCCAAATTCACCATCAAAAGATAGGTAAATGCGCCGATCAACCCGTAATCGCCCGTGTAGGCCCCAGCCAACGCTTGGCGCGTGTCATAAACCGCCCCATAAAGCGCCGCACCGCCAATGGAGGCGCCAAAGAACACCAGCAAAATCGCAACGGGCGACAAGACATTGCCGACCGCTTTGCCAATCGCCAACAAGATCACGATCGCAAAAAGCGCATGGGTGAAGCTAAAATGCACAAAGCTATAGGTGACGAACCGTTGCAGCACATCCAAGGGGTAACGCCCCGTTTCAAACATCCAATTAAAGGCCGTGTCCGAAAACGCGTATTCTTGCATAGCGGCCAACCGCCAGCCCACCGCCTGCGCGCCGCCGATGATGCCCTCTGCCCCAAGCATGAACGCCAATTCGATCACAAACATGATCCCCGCAAGCCCCAAGACCGGCCAAGGAAGAGGGTTCACAGGCGGGGCATTTGGGTCCAATTCAGCATGGCGATTAGGCATGATCCATCCAATTCAGTTGACGTTTATTCCCCCTGTGGGTAAGCGTTTTGACATCAGAAATCCAGACATTGATTGGAGAATAAAATGTCAAAGGTGGTCCAAACACCGACAGCCCCCGACGCGTCTTTCACCCCTCGGGTATTTTCAGGCATTCAACCCTCAGGGAGCCTCACGCTTGGCAATTATCTAGGCGCGATCAAACGGTTTGTTGAAATGCAAGAAACTGGAATTGAAACAATCTACTGTATGGTGGATCTGCACGCGATCACCGTTTGGCAAAATCCCGATGATCTGCGCCATGCGACGCGCGAATTGGCGGCAGGTTTTATCGCCTCTGGTCTTGATCCTAAAAAATCCATCCTCTTCAATCAGTCCCAAGTCTCCGCCCATGCCGAACTTGGATGGGCTTTTAATTGTGTGGCGCGCATGGGCTGGCTCAACCGAATGACGCAGTTCAAAGATAAGGCTGGCAAAAACCGCGAAAACGCCTCTGTTGGGCTTTTTGCATATCCAAGCCTGATGGCGGCGGATATTTTGGTTTATCATGCGACCCATGTGCCTGTGGGCGAAGATCAAAAACAGCATCTCGAACTCACCCGTGACATTGCCACCAAATTTAACAATGATTTTGGTGTCGATTTCTTTCCAATCACCGAACCGGTGATTGAAGGGGCCGCCACGCGGGTCATGAGTTTGCGCGACGGGTCAAAGAAGATGTCAAAATCCGACCCATCGGATTTGAGCCGCATCAACATGACCGATGACGCAGATGCTATTTCTAAAAAGATCCGCAAAGCGAAAACCGATCCTGAGGCTTTGCCATCAGAGGTGGACGGCCTTGAAGGTCGCGCCGAGGCGCGGAACCTCGTTAATATTTATGCCGGTCTCTCCGATATGAGCGTCAACGCGGTTTTGGCGGATGTCGGTGGCAAGCAGTTCTCAGAATTCAAGCCGATGCTTGCGGAATTGGCCGTTGAAAAACTGTCGCCGATTTCCACGGAAATGGCGCGGCTCATGCAAGATCCTTCGGAAATTGATCGCATCTTGGGCGATGGTGGCCGCAAAGCCAATGAAATCGCACAGCCGATTTTAAAGAAAACCTATGATATCATGGGCATGATCAGGTCTTAAATTAAGCATAGACCAACAAACACATTACCTTATAGTGGACCTATTCACTATAAGGTAAAATTATGCATACCATTTCCTCTGTATCCGTAAAAAACTTTAGATCAATCTTAGATCAATCCTTTGAATTAAATCCATGCACTCCAATCGTCGGACGCAACAATACGGGGAAATCGAACCTACTACAGGCGATACAATGGTGCCTCAAAAAATCTACTCTTACAGAGAACGACTTCAATACCCCAGATCAACCTGTAGAAGTTACAATGAAAATCGACGGCATAAGCAAAGATGTGTTGGGTGGCATCGACAAAAAGCACCGAAACGCTATTGAGGCTTATGTAATCGATGCCTCCCTTACTATTCGTCGCATCCAACCATCCCCATCATCCAAAGCAGTTGAAATCAAATTGTTCCTAAGGGGGGAGGATGAAGAATGGAACGCAAATCCATCTGGAATAGATAATGCGATAAAAGCATTACTCCCTGAACCAATACTCATAAAGGCAATGGATAATGCGGCGGAAGACACAAGTAAGAACTCCGCCACGTCCACCATTGGGCGCCTTCTAAAAGATATATTACCGAGCCTTAATAGCAAATATTCCAAGGATATTTCAGATGCGCTTTCAGATATTAAAGAACAAATTTCATCTGACGGTAAGAACCGAGATGCAGATCTTGAACAAGCGGACAAAGGCATCGGCGATGCACTAAATGATTTTTTCCCTGGCCTATCGCCAACGATTGAAATTCCTATACCTGAGTTCACGGATGTATTTAAAAGTGCCACCCTAAAGTTGAAAGAAAACGGTGAGCATCGGGACGTAGCGTCCATGGGGCACGGCGCGCAGCGTTCATTGCAAATGGCCCTTATTAAGCATCTATCTACGCTACAAAATGGTGGCTCAGCTCAAACAACCTTATTGCTCATTGATGAGCCTGAATTATACCTCCACCCCCAAGCTATAGAAACCGTTCGCATTGCTTTACGCGATCTCACCACAAATGGTTATCAGGTCGTCTTCACCACCCACTCTGCCAGTATGATAAAGCAAGAAAATATCAAAAACACACTCATCTTCCGCAAAGATGTCAAGAAAGGGAGCCATACGCTCCCTACAATGCGTACAACGATCCAATCAATAATGGCAAACCATCAACATCAAACAGATGTTATATTTGAGCTCCATAATGCATCAGAGTTCCTCTTTTCTGATAAGGTGTTGTTGATGGAGGGGAAAACCGAAAACATTCTTATTCCAAAAGCTTATGAAACCTATCATAGACATTCTATGGCTTTTGATGGTGTTGCCGCTATTTCCGTGGGCGGTTCCCCTAATTTAAAAAACGCCAAAGAAATCCTTAACGCGATGGGGTTTTCAACATTTATCCTCGCCGATTTAGACTACATATATAAACAGCGTAAGACCCTTCTTCCTGATGGGGAATTGGAGAATGCCAAAACATTTTTTGCGAACCATAGTGATATAACAAGAGGCGATGACGGGCTCCCCAAAAGAAATGGGAACACAACGGCGGCTGATTGCTTTGCACTATATGCCCAAGACGCAGGCAGCGAAGACCGTATGCAAGCTGTCCACGCGGATTGCCGCATGTCAGGCATCTGGGTTTGGAAGCATGGAACAATCGAGACACAATTTAATATCTCTGGCAAGACGCCCGAAGCCCGCAAGCAGTAGAGGTGGTCGCGGGATTTCGGACCAGTTGCTAAGGTGGATCGACAGATGAAAGAGACGATCTACAATGAAGAAGCGAAAGA
>JBMYYE010000106.1:0-8501 GCA_049609065.1 Halocynthiibacter sp. | reverse complement strand
ACCATAGCGCGCAATGCCATCGTCAAATATTTCAATCAGTTTTGGCGAAATTTCGAGTTCCACACCGTTGCGTTCGGCAATCTCTTGGAAAAGACCAATGTCTTTCTTGACCAAATCCATCGTGAAGGAAATATCGCGGGATCCGTTTAGGATCACTTGGCTTTCGGTGACATGGGAAAATGAGTTGCCTGATGAAATGGCGATGGCTTCATAGGTGGTATTAAGGTCCATGCCTGCGGCTTTTGCCGTGACCAAAGCTTCGCAATTTGCCACGAGATGCGCAGTTGCGAGATAGTTGGTCAGAACCTTCAGCACGGAGGCCGATCCAAGGTTGCCTGTGTGCAAAACCCGTCGCCCCATCGTGGTGAGCAACGGTAAAATGTGTTCAAAAGTGGCGCGATCACAGCCCGCGAAAATTGCAATATTGCCTGTATCGGCGCGGTGACACCCGCCAGAAACAGGACAATCCACGGCCGCCCCGCCTTTTGCAATCACCTGCGCCCCGAGGCGCTTGACTTCGCTTTCATCTGTTGTGGACATCTCCATCCAGATTTTACCCTGAGTGACCTCGGGTAGCATTTCTTGCATCACAGCATCAGAGGCCGCAGGCGAAGGTAGGCAGGTGATCACCGCATCGCAATCGCGCATCAGTTGGGCGGGGGTGGTGGCCCTCTTTGCCCCTTTGGCAACACATTGATCCACGCGTGCGCCATCAAGATCATGCACGGTGAGATTAATCCCATTTCGTAGCAAACTCCCACTGAGTTTATGTCCAACATTTCCAAGTCCAATAAATCCAACGTGCATGTATTCCTCCGGTGTTTGTTTCTCGTATTATGCGCTAAATGTGAATTTTGAAGGCCGTGCGAATGGCCATATCTGTCATGGGGTCAATGTGGTTTTTAGCAGAGGCCAAAAGCGCATTTTTCTTATTGATTGCCTGTTCGATGAGGTCGGGCCGGCCGTATTCTTCCCATTCTTTTGGGCTCGAACGATCGGCAATATCCGGATAGATATATTCGGTTTGCATAATGCCTAACGTCTGCGGATGGCCGAGGTAATGGCCCGGCCCTTCGAGGCATACGGACTTCATGGCCTCGATGGAAATGGCTTCATCCGTGACATCAATGCCGCGCACACAGCGCTGGACCTGCCCCAAGAGATCATTTCCCAAAACGAGGCTTTCAAGGCAAAACCCAAGGAGCGAGGCATGCATGCCAACGCTTTCATAAACCATGTTGAGACCACTTAAGCCCGCCATCGTGTTGGAAATCGCTTGTTCCCAACCCGCTTGCATATTGGGGAGCTTGCTATCTGCGATCCCGGCTGCGGCCCCGCCGCTTAGGCCGTAAAACGCATGCATTTGCGCGCAGCCCGCCGACAGAAGGGCCTGTTCACCTGATCCGCCAGACATCGCACCAGTGCGCAAATCGGATACAAAAGGCCATGTGCCAAACACGGCGGGATGCCCTGGCTTGATGGCATTTACATAGACCACACCCGCGAGGCATTCCGCGACGGCTTGAACAATGGCGGTTGCGAGGGGGGCGGGGGCGGTTGCACCTGACTGTCCCGCCGACAGAAGCAAAATCGGCATGCCTGCCTCGATTAAGAGTTCCATGACCTCACAGCTTTCGGTGGCAAAGGTCATTGGCGGCACAACAAAGCAGTTGGAATTGGAAATAAATGGCCGTTCGCGCCATTTGTCTTCGCCACCTGCAATCATATGGATGAGCTCCATCCCGCCTTTCACAAAGCTAGGCTCGGTGAAGCTCACCCCGACATGTTTTTGGGTGCCCTGACAGCAGGCATAAATCGTGTTGAGATCCATCTCATAGTTGTCGGTAATATCACGGCAAACCATTGCGCGTTGGAAGAAATGAACATTATCAAGTTGATCCACAAGCTGCGCTGCATGAAGGAGATCTTGGGCCGTGGATTCGCGATAATCCCCTGAAATAGGGTCTACTATATGAACTGCGGCACCCGCTGTGCCAAAATGCACACGCTGACCAGATAGATCGAGATCATGCTTTGGATCGCGGGCATGGAGAGTAAAACCTTTGGCTGCTTTGGCGAGCATATCCTCAACGAGCGCGCGTGGGAACCGAATGCGACCATCGTCGCCCAAAATAGCCCCTGCTTTGGTGAGAATTTCAACGCCAGATTGCGGGGCTTTGGAAAATCCGATCTCTTCGAGCGCCTTAAGGGCGGCTTCGTGAATGCGCGTCATATCGGTGTCGGAAAGCGGGCGGTATTTCCCCCCTTGTAGGCCGGCCCGAACGGGGCGTAAATCCTCAGCCAAAGCGGCGGTGCGGATGGCGTGACGGGCGGAGCGACCACCAGAGCGGCGCGATGTTTTTTGGGCTTCGGTCATGGTTTTGTCCTCATTGCTTCACGCGCGCAGACGTGGGGTCGTACATGGGTTTAAGGGAGGCAGATGCCGCAATTTGGCGGCCGGCAACGTCGATTTTGTAGCTGGATGACAAGATATCGGCGGGGCTTTCGCCGCGGCATGGAACATAGCCCAAACCAATTGCGCCGCCCAAATGGTGCCCATAGGCCCCCGAGCTCAAATAGCCGACAATTTTATCGTCCCTTAAAATGGGTTCGTTATGGTAGAGCATGATGTTTGGCTCATTGAGCTTGAATTGCACAAGGCGCGAGGCCAAGCCGTCGTCGCGTTTTTTCAAAACAGCATCCCGACCAAGGAAGGCCGTTTTTGTCGTATCCACGGCAAAGCCAAGCCCCGCCTCAACGACGTGATCTTCGCAGGTGATGTCATGACCAAAATGACGGAATGCTTTTTCCGCGCGGCAACTGTCCATCATGTGCATGCCGCAAAGTTTGAGGTCTAAGTCCTGCCCCGCCTCAAAGAGTGTCTCAAAGATATGCCCCGCCATGTCCGAGGACATATAAATTTCCCAGCCAAGTTCGCCGACATAGCTCACCCGATGCGCCCGTGCGAGGCCCATGCCAATTTCAATATGTTGCATGGTGCCAAAGGGATTTACGTCATTGCAAAAATCATTTGGTGACACGAGGTTCAGAAGCTTGCGGCTATTTGGCCCCATGACCGCTAAGACAGCTTCGCCTGCTGTGATATCCGTCAGCGTTGCGCGGTAATCGCTGAGGTGGCGTTCCATCCATGTCTGATCCGTGAGGCGTGTAATCGCAGGTGTAACCACAATATATGAGGTTTCTGATAGGCGTGTCACGGTGACATCCGCTTCAATTCCTGCACGTGAATTGAGAAATTGCGTATAGACAATTTTACCAATGGGCACCGATAGGTTCGCCCCACAAATATGGTTTAAGAAGGCTTCTGCATCGGGGCCATCAACGCGAATTTTGCCGAAAGAAGACATGTCATACATGCCAATATTTTCGCGAACGGCCATATGTTCGGCGCGTTGATTTTTAAACCAATTCTGAGGACCCCAAGAATAGTCATAAGCACGAGTTTGGCCATCATTTGCGAACCAATTTGCCCGTTCCCAACCCGCCAATTCGCCAAAAACGGCGCCTTGTTCTTTGAGATGGTGATGAAAGGGTGTGCGCCGAACGCCGCGTGCGGTTTCCTTTTGGCGGTAAGGAAAGTGGTCTGCGTAAAGCAGGCCGAGCGTTTCTTTTGAACGTTCGAAGAGGTATGTTTTGTTGCCCTGAAAGGGCTGCATGCGCGAGATATCGACATCCCCTAAATCGAAGGGTTTTTCACCTGTGTTCATCCATTCTGCGAGGGCCATGCCGGCGCCGCCTGCAGATTGAATGCCGATAGAATTAAAGCCCGCCGCGACCCAGACATTGTCCATTTCAGGCGCTAAACCAAGGTGGTAGGCATCGTCTGGCGTGAAGCTTTCGGGTCCATTGAAAAACGTGTGAATGCCCGCTTCCGCCAAGAGCGGCATGCGGTGGCAGGCCTTTTCCAAGATGGGTTCAAAATGATCGAAATCTTCGGGAAGTTGGTCAAATTCGAAACCTTCGGGAATGCCATCCATGGCCCATGGCTTGGCATTTGGTTCAAACGCCCCCAAGAGCATTTTACCGGCGTCTTCTTTATAATACGCACATTCATCGGGTACGCGCAGCACGGGGAGTTGGGTTAATCCATCAATGGCTTCGGTCACGATGTAGAAATGTTCACAAGCATGGAGCGGGACATTTACACCCGCCATTTTTCCAACCTCTAGCCCCCACATGCCGGCGCAATTGACGATCATATCACAGGCGATATGGCCGCTTTCGGATCCATCATCGGCGGTCCAATTGACGCCTGTGACATTGCGGTTTTCGCGAATAATATCTGTGACTTTGATGCGCTCTTTGATTGCTGCACCTCGCTGACGTGCCCCTTTGGCAAGCGCGAGTGTGATGTTTGCGGGATCACCTTGACCATCTAGAGGGAGGTGCACCGCGCCTTTGACCTCGTCAAGATTGAGGTGTGGGTAAAGCTCTTGCACGCGTGCGTTGGAAATTTCTTCAACTTCGACGCCAAAGGCGCGTGCCATGGCGGCTTGGCGGTAGATTTCTTCTTTGCGCTCTTCGGTGAGCGCAACGGTGATCGATCCACAGCGTTTGAACCCCGTGGCCACGCCTGTTTCTTCTTCAAGTGCGCCGTAAAGTTCCTGGCTGTATTTTGCGAGCTTGGTCATGTTGGCGGTCGCACGGAGCTGAGCGATCAAACCTGCGGCGTGCCATGTCGTGCCTGAGGTGAGCTGTTTTCTCTCCAACAAAACGATATCGGTCCAGCCTAATTTTGACAGGTGATAAGCAACAGAGCAACCGATAACGCCACCCCCAATGATGACGACACGTGCGGTGCTTGGGACATTCGACATGATAGGTCCTTTCCTTGTCTTTCGGCCCGAAGGCTACGCGCGGAGACGTTCGTTTTGAGGATCCCAAAGGGGTTGATCCTCTTGCACGGTTGCTTTGATTTTGGTGCCGTAAATTTCGACCTCAAGCGTTGTTCCAGGTTTTGCCAAATCGGCCCGCACCACGCCTAAGGCAATGGATTTGTTGATGCGATAACCCCACCCACCAGAGGTTGTTTCGCCAACAATTTCATCCCCACTCCAAATGCATGACATATAGGGGGCATCGGTCGTCTCAGCATCCAAAGTAAGTGTAATAAACGTTTTATTAGAGCCGCTTTTTGCTTCATCTTGGAGTGCAGATTTTCCTATGAAATTTTGAGGTTTATCAAGTTTGACAAAGCGCGATAGCCCCCCTTCAAAGAGGCTATAATCCGTTGAAAGATCACCTTTCCAAGTTCGGTAACCTTTCTCAAGGCGCAAGCTATCAAGAGCGTACATACCAAATGGGGTGGCCCCAGCAGCCAGAACCGCATCGTAAATGGCGCTTTGATCAGCATTTGCGCAGTGGATTTCCCAGCCAAGTTCGCCAGCAAAGGACACACGGCATAAACGTGCAGGCCGCCCTGCGACTGTGGTCATTTGATGGGTGAGCCAACCCAAAGACAAATCAGCATCCGGGCTAAGGGCCGCAAAAAGATCACGTGATTTTGGCCCTGTGACGATCATGGTTGCGACGTCGCGGGTTTGATCCGTTAGCGTGATACCATCAGGCAAATTGCGCCATAGAATTTCGAAATCATGCCACTGTGCGGAACCCGCTGTGATCATGGTGAAATGATCTTCATCATGGCGCATGCACGACATTTCCGTGAGGATCCGACCGCGCGCATCTGCGAAATAAACGAGGTTCATACGACCCGCTTTGGGGAGGCCACCAGTGACCATACCGCGCAGCCATTCGGCGGCCCCATTGCCCTTTACATCAAAACGGCTAAATCCAGGGAGATCGAGGACCCCGACCGTGTCGCGGACGGCTTCGCATTCTTCTTTGATGCGCGGTGACCATGGGCCTTCGCGGTTCCATGTATGGGTGGCGGCGAGGGATGTGTCATCGCCGTCTTTTGCGAACCAATTGGCGCGTTCCCACCCGTTATAAGCGCCCATTTGCCCACCGAGATCAAGGACGCGCTCATGTACGGCAGAGAGTTTTTTGTTCCGTCCAGCGGGCCATTCGTGACGGGGGAAATGCATGGCATATTCGTTGCCATAGACTTCTTTTCCTTTGGCGACGCAATAGTCGTGATCGGTGTAATCGGTGTAGCGGCGTGGGTCACAGCTCCACATGTCCCATTCGGTTTGGCCGTCGACAATCCATTCCGCGAGCACTTTACCCGCACCGCCGCCTTGGGCGATGCCAAAGGTAAAGACGCAGGCTTCAAATGCGTTTTTCACACCTGGCATTGGCCCAAGAAGAGGGAGCCCATCAGGCGCATAAGGGATAGGCCCGTTGATCACGCGGCTGATGCCAGATGTGCCAAGTGCGGGGACCCGTTCCATCGCGTCCACCATGATGTCTTCGATCCGATCGAGGTCGTCTGGATAAAGTTGGAAGCTGAAATCTTCAGGCATAGGGTCGTTTTCAGTGTCCCAATGCGCTTTGCAATTTGGTTCATAAGGACCAAGGTTAAACCCATGTTTTTCTTGGCGAAGATAGTAGGAGACGTCCACATCACGCAACAGCGGGAGCTTGCCGTTTTCTTTGGTATAGGCCTCAATTTCGGGAATTTCTTCGGAGAGCAAATATTGATGGCTCATCACCATCATTGGGACGGTGCGCCCGCCAAACGGTTTAAACCATTCCCCCACATGCTGGGCATAATACCCGGCCGCGTTCACGACGTAATCACAGGTGATATCCCCTTTATCCGTATGCACAATCCACGTGTTGTCAGCGTTTTGTGTGACACCCGTGGCGGGGCAAAACCGTAGGATTTTAGCGCCCATATCGCGGGCGCCTTTGGCCAAAGCTTGGGTCAATTGCGCGGGATCAATATCCCCGTCATTTGGGTCATAGAGCGCGCCTTTTAGATCGTGGATCTCCAAAAATGGATAGCGCGCTTTGGTTTCTTCGGCTGTGAGGATCTCCATCCCCATGCCTTGGTAGCGTCCCATACCCGCAGCGCGTTCGAATTCTTGCATGCGCTCATCGGAGTGGGCCAATCGAAGCGATCCGGTCACGTGGTAATTCATCGGATAGTCGACTTCTTCACCAAGGCGGGAATAAAGTTCGGTCGAATAGCGCTGCATGTTCATGATCGACCACGACGTCGAAAACGTTGGGACGTTACCGGCCGCATGCCATGTGGAGCCTGCCGTAAGCTCGTTTTTTTCCAAGAGAACACAATCGGACCACCCCTTTTTCGCGAGGTGATAGAGGCTCGATGCGCCAACGACTCCTCCGCCGATAATGATGACTTTGGCGTGGCTTGGAAATTCTGACATGGCATGTGCTCCTCAGTGTGATGAAATAAAATTGACGCGGAATTGAGAGGCTGGCAATCCCACGGGATAATGTTTATTAATCGAATAATTCGATTAGAGGTGACCCAGATGGATTATGCGCATATCTCGACATTTATCGATTTGATGGACAGTCGGAGTTTCAACCGCACAGCTGGGCGGCTGAATATCACCCAATCGACGGTCTCACATCGAATCCAAGCACTTGAGAAAGAGCTCAATGTGGCGTTGTTTTCAAGGTCGCGTGGCGGGACAACCCCAACCCCAGCAGGGGATCGGTTTTTGGAACATGCCCATGCACTGGCACAGCAGTGGAACACTGCAAAACACCATGTGGAATTGTCGAAAGGGTTTGAAAAGGCGCTTCGCATTGGGTTTCAGCATGATTTGTCGACACATATGTGGGCCAATACCGTTGGGCGGTTGCGTCAGGAATTTCCTGATACGCGCTTGAATGTGGAACTGGACTATTCGCTACAAATGAACCGTGATGTGTTAAACGGGGAACTTGATCTTGCGGTGGTTTATACGCAAATGCCGCTGCCGGATCTGCATTTTGAACACATTGGCGATGTGCCTTATGTGCTGGTGAGTGATCGGGAAATATCAGTTGAAACCTATATTTTCCCAGATATTTCGGCACAATTTTCCATCGATCACCGTCTAAAACACCCCGAATTGACAGGGGCCCCCATTACTTGCGGCAAAAGTCGAGGCATCATGAACATGTTGCAGTTGCAAGGGGGCGCATCATATTTGATGATCGAAGATGCGTTAAAGCTTTGCGATGAAAACCCTGAATTTCAGATCGCGCCAAATGCGCAAATAAATCAGGCGATGTATATTTGTGTGAACCTGCGTCACCGTCATGATCACCGCGTTATGCGGATCAAAAAAATCATAAAATCGTAGGGTTAGAGCCGCTTTTGCGGCTCTATGCCAAATTTAGACAAAGGCCTGCAAGCCAGTTTGTGCCCGTCCCAAAATGAGGGCATGCACATCATGGGCGCCTTCATAGGTGTTGACGGTTTCCAAATTCACCATGTGGCGGATCACGTGGAAATCGAGGCTGATACCGTTGCCGCCATGCATGTCGCGTGACATGCGCGCAACGTCCAATGCTTTGCCGCAATTGTTGCGTTTGATGATGGAAATCATTTCGGG
>JBMYYE010000105.1:0-8693 GCA_049609065.1 Halocynthiibacter sp. | reverse complement strand
CAAAGCCAGTACGGATGATAGACGCATCCGCAGGTTTCAAGGATGTGCTAGGTGACCGTATTGCATCTTTTGCGTTGAAACGGGATATGGATATTCAACCAAATGATGAATTCTTCGAAGAAGGTCGGTGGGGGCCATACACTTTCGAGCGGCTACTCGACATAAGAAAAGAAGATGTCGTTGGCTGGGTTTGCGTCAAAGCAGTTGTATTCGATGACGGAGAAATCGAGCACTACTAAATATCCATATCCACCCAGATCGGCACGTGGTCGGATGGTTTTTCGCGGCCACGGATGTCTTTGTCGATCTGCACATCACTCAGCAAATCTGCGGCATATGGGTTAAGGAGGAAATGATCGATGCGAATGCCGTCATTTTTGTTCCATGCACCCGCTTGGTAGTCCCAAAACGTAAAATGGTTGCCATCTGGGTTGCGGGTGCGAAAGGCCTCCGTGAAACCTTCGTTCATCAATTCACGGTAAAGCGCATGGCTTTCGGCGCGAAAGGCCGCATCGCCAGTCCAACGCTTTGGATTGGCCGCATCCATAGGGCTGGGGATGATGTTGTAATCCCCCGCCATAAGAAATGGCATCTCCAATGATTTCAATTCTTTGGCGCGGTTAATCAAACGCTGCATCCATGTGAGTTTATAGGTGAACTTCACGTCAAATTCATTGGGGTTGTCGCCATTATAAACGGGGTTCCCATTGGGAAGGTAAAGGTTGCATAAACGGATCGCTTTGTGGTCGCCGACAACCGTGGCCTCAATATAGCGCGCCTGTTCGTCCGCATCATCGAGCCCATAGCTCGGCAAGCCGCGGGTTACATCCTCAAGGGGATATTTCGACAAAATCGCAACCCCGTTGAAGCTTTTTTGCCCAAAGGTTTCGACGATATAGCCCATGTCTTCGAAAAATTCGCGTGGGAAGTTTTCATCAATGGATTTGATTTCTTGTAAAAGCGCGACATCGGGGTCACGTTCTTTGAGCCACGCCTCAAGCGCGTTGATCCGCGCTTTGATCCCGTTGATGTTGAAACTTGCGATAATCATGGCGCGCCCTTATGTCCCATCCGATTGTTGTGGCAAGTTACGTCAGGGAACAAGGGCTTGCAATGGCTTGTCTCACCTCACGCGGCGCGGCATCGTATTTCTAAGGAGAACGCCATGACAAAACCAAACCAAGGGCCGCTGAGCGGTATGAAAGTGATTGAATTTGCGGGGTTGGGCCCTGCGCCTTTTGGGGTGATGCAATTGGCGGATATGGGGGCGGAGGTGCTTCGGATTGATCGCCCTGGCGGATATCCAAGCCCGGCACCTGGTTTGAGTTTTGAAGCCTTAGGGGATCGGGCGCTTTTTAATCGGGGACGGCGTACGGTTCGGGTGAATATGAAATCGCCTGAGGGTCTGGCACTGGTGAAGTCCTTACTGGGACAAGCGGATGTCCTTGTCGAAGGCTTCCGCCCAGGCACAATGGAAAAACTGGGTCTTGGGCCGGATGTGTGCCATGCTCTGAACCCACGCCTCATCTATGGGCGTATGACGGGCTGGGGCCAAACGGGGCCAATGGCGCATATGGCTGGGCATGATATGAATTATATTGGCCTATCTGGTGCGCTCTCTTTGTTTCCCTATGCTGGTGAGGGCGGCATCCCGCCTTTGGTTGGGGATATGCCGGGGGGGCTTTACCTCGTGATGGGGATCTTGGCGGCGTATATCCACGCCAAGGCCACAGGCGAAGGCCAAGTTGTTGACGCGGCCATTGCGGATGGGGCGGCCAATCTCTATGCATTGTTGTCCACCTTGCGGATGTCAGGATTTCACAATGCGCCTGCGGGTGGGAACCTCCTTGATGGGGGGGCACATTTTTATCGCACCTATAAATGCGCGGATGGCGAGAGCCTCATCGTGGGGGCGATTGAACCGCAATTTCGAAAAATCTTACTGGAAAATTTGGGATTGCTGGGGGATGAGAAGTTTACGTCAGGGCGGGTTGAGGATGACGCCTATTGCACCACAGTGCTGCGCGATCTTTTCTTAACACAGCCTCGTGACCACTGGGTGGCGCTATTTGATGGCACGGATGGTTGTGTCACCCCTGTCTTAAGCCCAGAAGACGCGGTGGAACATCCCCATAACAAAGCGCGCGGCACATTTCAGCCTATAGATGGCGGAATGCAGCAAGCCCCTACACCACGGTTTTCCGCCACGCCAGCAGGGGTGGGTGAAAATGCGGGCCGCGCGATGCAGCCTGATGCCCAAGCGCTGCAAAGTTGGGGTTGCGGGGATAGGGAAATTCAGGCTTTACTTGCGTCTGGCGTGATTGAATAACGCTCAAACCGTGCGAGGCCCCACATCATGAATTATCGCTATCTGACTGGCATTGCGATGCTCTTTGCCATTGCGGCCCTTTGGGGGCTTGGCTTCGTGTTCCAACGCGAAGGCATGGATCATGTGGGCCCGTATACGTTTAACGCCTTACGCTTTGTTGTTGGGGCCCTTTCCGTTTTACCGGTGATTGCGCTTTTTTCACGTAATCGTCCGAAAGAAACTGAGGAAGGGGCGCTTTTGAAGGGCGGTATTTTGGCCGGCGGGATGCTTTTTATGGGGATCACCTTACAGCAAATTGGCCTCATCCATACCACTGCGGGTAAATCGTCTTTCATCACAGGGCTGTATATGATCTTTGTGCCTATGGTGGGGATCGTTCTTGGATATGCGGTGGGGCGTAAGGTCTGGGTCGCGGCGGCCTTGGCGCTTGTTGGTTTGTATCTATTGTCGGTGACCTCGAATTTTGAGATCGCCAAAGGGGATGGCGTGACCTTTATCTGCGCCTTCTTTTGGACGGGGCAGGTGATGGTGACGGGGCATTATTCCACCAAAGTTGACGGGCCGCGTTTTGCCTTGGTGCAGTTTGTCACCGTTGCTGCCTTATCGATCCCGTTGATGTTGATTTTCGAAACGGTCGAATGGGGCACAATCAAAGGCGCGGCCTCAGGGATTCTTTATACGGGGCTTGCTGGAACGGGGCTTGCTATGACGTTACAAATCCTCGCCCAAGCCCGCGTGCCAAGCGTGCAAGCGGCCTTGATCATGTCTCTTGAAACGGTATTCGGGGCAATCGGGGGCTGGTGGATTTTGAACGAAATCCTAACACCGCGCATGGCGCTGGGCTGTGCGCTCATGCTGTTTGGTATTGTGATTGCCCAACTGCCGGGGCGTCGTCGCCAAAAACCCATTCGTTGGGCGTTTCGTCGCCGTGGGTGATTATGTGTTTGAGGATTCTTCTTCAAACACTTCCAGAGCGGCGTTTAGTCCGTTGATGGCCGCGGGAAACCCACCATAAAGCGACATTTGCCAGATTACTGCTGCAATTTCTTTTTGGGACAGGCCGGCCTTGCGTCCGCCTGCTATATTGACCTTGAGCTGTGGACGTGTGTGGCCGCCAAGGGCCGTGAGGGCGGCAATCGTGGCCAAGTAGCGTTCACGCAGCGGAAGCTCAGGATCTGCGTAGTGGCGGCCATAGGCAAAATCCACGACGCCTTCGGCCATGTCAGGAAGCAAATGACCATAGCGTGCCTTTAGGGCGTCTTCCATGCCGGGGTTTAAAACTTCGGAGAGGTCTCTTCCGATTTTGGTGGTGTCTTGTGTCATGTTGTCTCTCGCCCGTTGAATTTTGCTCTGTTTGAAATTTGCGGTCTTTGGGGCGGAAAAACAAGGTCCAAGGCAGGGTTGTTATGAAAGTTTTCCTACTGTCGTTCGATATTAGAGGTGCCCCTGAAAAGGATCAGATGTGCTATGTCATAGGGAAGGAGGGAGAAATGTGGTAAGATAATCGCAAAGGAGGATATCTTATGACGTATTTTCTAAAAGCCATATGTGGTGCCCTGCTGGTGACAGGTGCCGCCAATGCAGAATTTGCACTGAATAGCTATAGGGCGGATCAACCGCACCGAATTGGGGATGTTGATACATTTCAATTGACTGACGGAGGCTGTAGTGAGCTGCGCTATAACCTACGACGCTTTGGTGGGGAAACCACGGATTGCGCACAGCGGCGTCAGCGGATTGAGTACCGCGAAACCCAAGGGGCCAAAGCTGGAGAAACGCGGATCTATGAATGGGATATGTTGGTTCCTAAGGAGTTTAGGTTTGCCTCCGCTGGTGGGTGGCTGGTGCCTGCGCATCTTCATGATCGCGATGGTGTGATTTACAACTTTTCTCTCCAAGATGACGGGCTTTGGTTTCATGGGGGTCTCTGTATTGATCCTGATGAATTCGGAACATGGCATCGGGTGTCTTTAACAGTGACCTATGATGCGACGCGAAAAGCGTCAATTTCTGATAAAACCGCAGGCGTGGTGCAGGTGCGATGCAATGGTGAACTGATCCGCGACTTGTCAGGTCGGCCAAATATCCTCCCCAATCAAGAAGCGTTCTTTGGCTACGGGTTGATGGGACCGCAAAAAATTGTGTCTGGGGATATGCCGCAGGTTTCATTTCGAAATGTCTCTGTCACACGTCCCTAGATGGATTGATCAAGATCATAGATCCCATCTCCGTATTGGTACAGGCTGCGTGCAGGACACAGGCAGGACAAAGCACGGAGCAAGAGGATGACAAAGGCAGGTATGGGATCATGGTCCCTAAAGGCGAATGAGTTTCCTCAAAAGGGATCCTTTGAGGCGCAGGCCAAGTACCTGCTGCGCTATACCGTTCTTGCACCATCTAGCCACAATAGCCAACCATGGCGGTTTCGTATTGGGGCGCAGAGTGTCGATATTCTCGCAGATCGCAGCCGTGCGCTGCCCGTTGTGGACCCGCTGGACCGGGAGCTGATTATCAGCTGCGGTGCTGCGCTTGCAACGCTTGAGGTCGCCGCACAGCATTTTGGATTTGATCCGCAGATTGTGATGGCACCTGATCCAAAAAATCAAGATATTTTGGCGCATGTGCGCCTGCCTAAAGGAAATAAAGATACTTATGGCGCTCTTTTACCTGCCATATTGCAACGTCGTACAACCCGCGCGTCCTTCGGTCCTAGGACCCCGTCAGATGCGGTGATGGATGCCTGTGCGCATCATGCGGCCCAAGGCGGCGTATATTTTTCGTTCTTTACCGATGCTGACACACGCAAAGCGGTTGCGGAGCTTGTGGATGCCGGCGATCACCTGCAGTTTTCGAATCCCGCCTTTCGGCGTGAGTTGGCCTCTTGGGTGCATTCCGTTGGCGCTGGGGCACGGGATGGGATGTCTGCGTCTGGATTTGGCATGCCTGATGTTTTGGCCCCTGTGGCGCGGTTTGCATTGCGCAGATTTGATATAGGAAATGGCGTGGCCGCAGGTGATGTAAAGAAAATTTTGAACGGCACGCCGATGCTGGCGCTGCTTTCAACTGATGCGGATAATACGGGGGCTTGGTTGCAAACGGGGCGTGCTTTGGGGCTTATTTTGCTTGATCTTACAGCGCATGGATTTACGGCGTCTTTTCTCAATCAGCCCATTGAGTGTGTCGAGTTACGCCCGAAGCTTCGAGACGCGGTGGGGGCGGCAGGCGTTCCACAGATACTTTTACGTATCGGCGAGGCCACAGATAAACCATCCCCAAGCCAGCGCCGCGCGCTTGGGGATGTGCTTCTTTAGCATCCATAGCTTTACTTCTTAGGTGTCAGTAGCTTTCCAACTGCGGGACATCATCCGTAATATCGTAATAGTTCCCTTTGTCCGCAACAAAGATATGTTGCGTCACTTTGAGGGCGGATGTGTCGTCCAAGCAGCCAGCAGCAATGCCGATGCCTTCCTCGCCATTCAAACGATAAAAGAGGCTCGATCCACATTCACCGCAAAATCCGCGTTTGGCCCAATCAGATGATGTATACCATTTGAGCCCATCTTCTTTGATGAAGGTTAGCTGTTCAAAAGGCGCGCGGGTTGCGGCCCAAAGGTGCCCGCTTGTGCGGCGGCACTGTGAACAGTGGCAAATGGTGACCGTATCACGTAGGTTTTCGGCCTCAAATTCGACGGCCCCACAGTCGCATCGTCCTTTGATCATGGTTCTCTCCCGTTTTCTGGAAGACTATCATAGGGTGGGTAAAATGCCAGTGCGGAGATTTTACATCGAAAAGCTGGTGCCACAGCCACATGAGCTACTGGCATTCGGGTTGTCGATGGTAAAGCGCGCACCGATCAATTCATCGGTGAAATCGATGATGGCATTGGACAAAAATGGCAGTGACACAGGGTCGATCACAACCTTCTGGCCATCCGCTTCGAGCACCAAATCATCCGCCTTAGCCGTGCCCAATTCGATTTCATATTGAAATCCAGAACAGCCGCCGCCTTCGACGGCCACGCGCAAAGCTTGCGCCGTTTCGGAACTCTCATTGATTTCCTTGAGGCGCTCAAAGGCGCGCGTTGTGACTTTCGGAGGCAAAGAAAGCGTCATTTCAATGGTTTCCACGTTTGATTTCCTGTTCAACCCCAATATAAGGATTGCAACACAAAACGACAATGGATGATGCGACATGACCGCAATTTATGCGTCAAATCCCGATCAGATCAAAGGCCGCCTTTACCCCGAAGACGAAAGCACCTTTCGCTCTCCTTTTCAAAGGGACCGAGATCGGATTATTCATTCCTCGGCCTTTCGCCGCTTAAAACATAAAACCCAAGTGTTTGTAGAACACGAAGGCGATTATTTTCGCACGCGCCTGACCCATTCGATTGAGGTCGCGCAAGTCGCGCGTACCATTGCGGGGGCTTTGGGGCTCAACAGTGAATTGACTGAGGCCGTAGCTCTTGCCCATGATTTGGGGCACACGCCTTTTGGTCATACAGGCGAAGATGCGCTCGATGCCTTGATGGCGCCTTTTGGCGGCTTTGATCACAATGCCCAAGCTTTGCGGATCGTGACCTCGCTTGAGCGGCATTACGCAAAATGGGATGGGCTCAATCTGACTTGGGAAACGCTCGAAGGGATTGCCAAACATAACGGGCCAGTGACCGGGGATATCCCGGTGACGCTTGCGGAATATGATGCGCGTCATGATCTTGAATTGGCGACATTTGCCAGCGCTGAGGCCCAAGTCGCGGCTCTTGCTGATGACATTGCCTATAACAATCATGATTTGGATGACGGGCTGCGGGCGGGGCTTTTCACGGTGGAAGATATCGAAGATTTGCCGATTGTGGGCCCGTGTTTTCGCCAAGTGGATGAAATTTACCCAAATCTTGATGCCAACCGTCGCCGCCATGAGGCGCTTAGACGTGTGTTTGGTGTGATGGTTGGGGATGTGATCGATGTGTCAAAGGCCAATATCACACGCCACAATCCGCAAAGCGTTGCGGCGGTGCGCGGCCTTGGGGAGCCGCTTGTGCAATTCTCAGCAGAGCTGTGGGCCGACCTAAAAGTGATCCGCGCCTTCTTGTTTAAGCGCATGTACCGCGCGCCTTCGGTGGTGGATATGCGCGAAGACGTGACCAAAGTGGTGAATGATTTATTCCCGCATTTCATGGCAACGCCATCTGCTTTGCCTGCAGAGTGGCAAGGCGAAATCGCGCAGGCTGCGGATGAAACCGCGCTTGCACGGATTGTCGCGGACTATATTGCGGGCATGACGGATCGCTTTGCGCTGCAATGTCACGCAGATCTGTTTGAATGACGCTATTTGGGGCGCCGTGGCGCAACGGGGGATGATTTCACAATGGCTGTGTTGGTTTCCGCGCGGTCGTGAAACGGGTCCAGCAGTGGATCAAGTTCCTCAATGGAGCGCAAGGCCAAGCGCGTGACGAAGCAATCTTCGCCCGTGACTTTGTCGCAAGCCGTGAAACGTGGTTCGTCTTGGATCATTTTTTCCACAATATGAAGGCTACCTGGGCGCGGACGGATACGCACAATGGCGTCCATCGTGAAGCCAAGGGCCGCGTGATTGATATCGATCGTAAACCCGTTGAGAATGCCTTTTTCTTCAAGGCGTCGAATGCGCTCTGTGACACTTGGTGCAGAGAGCCCGACATCTTTGGCAAGGCTGGTGACCGCAAGGCGGCTATTGGTGCTAAGGGCGTCTAAGATGCGCGAATCTATCTCATCAATCATTGTGATAGTGTAGGTGGTATTTAAATAAAGTCTATTATTATGTGGGTAGGTGTGCGTTTTAGCTTTTATATTCCCATATAACCCCGCGATTTTTTCTTGTAGTTTTGAAGGGAACACAAAGGAGATACGGATGAACGTTTACAAAATTGCGGCATTTTCCCATGGCACAGACGGCGGAAATCCAGCGGGGGTTGTTTTAGGCGCGCAAGGGGTAAGTGCGGATGACATGCAGAAAATGGCGGCGAAAATCGGCTATTCTGAAACCGCATTTTTGACGGAAATTTCGGAAAAATCTTACCGCGTACGGTATTTTTCACCCGAAAGCGAAGTCCCGTTTTGCGGGCATGCGACGATTGCCCTTGGCGCGGTTTTGGCAAAACAGAAGGGGGCAGGGCGCTATGATTTGACGCTCAATGAGGCTGAAATTCAAGTGGAAGCTGTGAACGAGGACGGACAGTTTCAGGTGGCTTTGCAATCGCCTCCCACTCAAAGCACTCCGTTAGATGACAGTGAAATAGCAGCAACGCTCGCGCTTTTTGGAATGGGGCAAGATGTTCTTCATCCTGATATTCCACCTGCACGCATTCATGGGGGTGCGGAC
>JBMYYE010000104.1:0-8821 GCA_049609065.1 Halocynthiibacter sp. | reverse complement strand
ATATATCCTTGATCGTAAGGGCAAAGAAGGCAACGCGAATAAAACCGTGATCGACAAGCTGGTTGAAGTCGGCGGCCTTATGGCGCGCGGTAAGATCAAGCACAGCTACCCACATTCATGGCGCTCAAAGGCGCCAATCATCTATCGCAATACGCCGCAATGGTTTGCAAGCGTGGACCGCGCGGTGGGGGATGGCCAAGATGAAATGGGCACATCCATCCGTGAACGCGCTTTGCGCTCCATCGATGAGTTGGTGAAATGGACGCCGCAAAAGGGCCGCAACCGTTTGTATTCCATGATTGAAACGCGCCCGGATTGGGTGTTGTCACGCCAACGGGCTTGGGGTGTGCCGCTCACGTGTTTCACGAAGAAAAATGCGCTTCCGACGGATGCGGATTTCTTGCTGCGTGATGAAACGGTCAATGCCC
The DNA here is from genome assembly GCA_049609065.1 of Halocynthiibacter sp. Lineage (GTDB taxonomy): Bacteria > Pseudomonadota > Alphaproteobacteria > Rhodobacterales > Rhodobacteraceae > JBMYYE01. The sequence continues at coordinate 8,393 of JBMYYE010000104.1, read as the reverse complement.
GTATTGCGGAGGCTTTCGAAGCCGAAGGCGCAGATTGCTGGTATGCGGATGGTGCCAAGGAACGCTTCTTGGATGGGGTTGTTGATCCTGCGGACTATGAGCTGGTCGAGGATGTGCTCGATGTGTGGTTCGACAGTGGCTCAACGCACGCATTTGTGTTGCGCGACCGCGAAGATGGCGCACCAGATGGCATTGCGGATGTTTATATGGAAGGCACGGATCAGCATCGCGGCTGGTTCCATTCATCGCTTCTTCAGGCCTGTGGCACCAAAGGCCGCGCACCGTATAAAAACGTTGTAACACATGGGTTTACCTTGGATGAGAAGGGCATGAAAATGTCCAAGTCCCTTGGAAACACCATCGTTCCCGAAGCGGTTGTCAAACAATATGGCGCGGATATTTTGCGCCTTTGGGTGGCACAGGTGGATTATACGGCGGATCAACGGATCGGCCCAGAAATCCTCAAAGGTGTCGCCGATAGCTATCGTCGTTTGCGCAACACGATGCGGTTTATGTTGGGGTCCTTGGCGGATTTCAGCGAAGAAGATCGCATTGGCATTGACGATATGCCCGAACTTGAACGTTGGGTCCTGCACCGTTTGGTCGAACTCGATGAAACAGTGCGCGAAGGCTATGCAAAATTTGACTTCCAAGGCGTGTTTTCAGCCGTGTTTAATTTTGCGACTGTGGATCTGTCTGCGTTCTATTTCGATATCCGCAAAGATGCGCTCTACTGTGATGGCGATGGCAAACGTCGCAAGGCCGCGCGTACAGTGCTTGATATCTTGTACACCCGCTTGACCACATGGCTTGCGCCGATTTTGACCTTCACGATGGAAGAAGTCTGGCTCGAACGGAACCCAGGTGATACGTCATCCGTGCATTTACAGGATTTCCCAGACACACCATCTGCTTGGCGTGATGATGACTTGGCGGCGAAATGGGCGGGCATCCGTCAGGTGCGCCGTGTTGTGACGGCCGCTTTAGAAGTTGAGCGCCGTGAAAAAGTCATTGGCTCCTCTCTCGAAGCAGCTCCGGCGGTTTATGTGGCGGATGGCGCAACCTTAGAGGCGCTGAAATCCGTGGCCTTTGATGATTTGTGCATCACGTCAGGCATCGTTCTTTCGGATGCGGCGGCCCCTGAAGGGGCGTTTAAGCTAGACGGCGAAGACGGCGTTGCAGTTGAATTTGCCAAAGCTGAAGGCGAGAAATGCCAGCGCTGTTGGAAAATTCTCCCTGATGTGGGGGCCCATAGCCACCCTGCGACCTGTGGCCGTTGTTCGGCTGCCTTGGACGGATAAATCTAAAACGCCGCTCACATCTTGGGCGGCGTTTTTTTGGTGCATGTTGAATTGCACCCTTTTCTATGATGGGCTAGGCTCCTTTAATGGTCCACTTCAATAGCGCATCGATTTCCACAAAATTAGGCATATTTAGTGTTGTTGAAAACGATGGTGCAATCGTAAAGCTCCTATGGGGGGCGCATGATCATGGCCCCGAAACGCCGCTTTTAAAACGGGCATGTCAGCAGCTTATCGAATATGGCGATGGCCAACGTGAGGTGTTTGATCTGCCTTTGTATGTGGGTGGCACGCAATTTCAAAAAAATGTATGTGATGCGATGTCTGCCATTCCCTTTGGCGACACCACAACCTATGGCGATATCGCCCGTGATCTGAAGGCTTCACCACAAGCCGTTGGCAATGCGTGCGGTGCGAACCCAATCCCCGTGATTATCCCGTGTCACCGCGTGATGGCGGCCCATGGCGGGCTTGGCGGATTTTCAGGCGCAGGTGGCGTTGAAACCAAAATTCAATTGCTGCGTCACGAAAAAGCAGGTGGGTTTTTAATATGAGTATCGGAATTTTTGCCGCCATTTTGATGGCGGCCCTGTTGCATGCGACATGGAATGCATTGATTAAAACAGGGACGGCCAAAGTCACGGGCATGGTCATTTTGTGCCTATTGCAAGGTGGCCTTGGCGCGGTTGGTGCTGCTTATTATGGGCTTCCACCTGCCCATGTCTGGCCGTGGATTATGGGATCTGTGGTGTTTCACACGGGCTATAATCTTTTCTTGGGTTATGCTTATGAACAAGGGGATTTGTCGCGGGTCTACCCGATTGCACGCGGTGCCGCGCCGATGTTTGTCCTGATTTTTGGTATGTTTTTCCTCTCAGATAGCCTTCGAATCCAAGACTATGTGGGGATTGGCGTTCTTGGCATTGGGATTTTCATCATGGCCTCAGGTGTGTTCACACGCGGCGAAGAGCGCCGTTTGCTGCCCTATGCGTTTGGATCTGCCTTGGCAACGGCGGGCTATACGATTGTCGATGGGCTGGGCGCGCGCAGTTGGGGTGATGCGATTGCCTATGTGAATTGGATGTTTGTGGTGACGGCGCTTTTGTTTCCGTTGACGGCAATTGGGCTTCGGGGGCCTGCGGTGTTGCGCGCGACGCGGGCCACTTGGATGCTTGGGGCAGGGGCCGCGGTTGGATCCTACCTCAGCTACGCCATCGTGGTGTGGGCCATGACGCAGGCGCCTTTGGCACTGGTGGCGGCCCTTCGAGAAAGCTCAATTCTATTTGCGGTTTTGATCGGTGTGCTCTTTTTCAAAGACCATATGGATCGCAGTAAAATCATTGCCGCATGCTTTATCGTTGCGGGCATGATCTTGACGCGGATCTAGCGGAATTTGGGCGGGATAATCTGCTGGATGACGCCTGCTGACAGCAAATAAATACTGGTGAGGACCAAGCCCCAATGGGCCCAGCTTTCGGGATGAAAATCAACCCAAGCGGCCCAACCGGCAAAAAATGTCCATGCAAACGTGATCGGCAAAGACACCATGCGCCAGCGCTCCGTGCGCACAGGATGGATGAATTTTAACGGCAAGAACATCGCAGCGGAAAGCACCACAACAAGCGCCAAAGTCACGTAGAAATTAGGCAAGGTCGAAAACAATACGATGACCAGCATATTCCAGCATCCTGGAAAGCCGGAAAATGAATTATCTTTTGTTTTCATGCGTGTATCGGCAAAGTAAAGGGCGCTTGTGAAGGTGATCACAATGATCGCCGTCCACCCCGTCCAGCCTGGCAAAATGCCTGATTTGAATAACGCATAAGCCGGAATGAACACATAGGTGAGGTAATCAATGATGAGATCCAAAAGTACGCCATCAAATTCGCCTGCGTTCTTTTTGACCTCATAACGCCGCGCAAGCGGACCATCGATGCCATCCACAGCAAAGGCAATCACGAGCCAAACAAACATGAGCCCCCACCGCTCTTCGACAGCTGCCAAAAGAGCAAGCATGGCAAAAACAGCGCCAGTGGCGGTTAAGAGATGAACAAGAAGAGCTTTGGTCCGAATATGCATGATCGCTTCATGACTGATCCGGCCGAAAATGACAATGGCTAGAGTGCCTTTGGATCAGCGCGCTTTTGGATGTGCATTCTCATAGACATCCAAAAGGCGCGCCGCATCAATCGCGGTATAGCCTTGTGTCGTGGCCAAAGACGCATGGCCAAGCAATTCTTGGATCACCCTGAGATCCCCGCCCGCGCCCAAAAGATGCGTGGCAAAGGAATGTCGCAACGCATGGGGTGTTGCTGTCGGAGGCAATCCAAGCTGCATGCGCATGTTTTGCATGAGCTTTTGGATCGCCCGTGGCCCAAGCGCCCCGCCGCGCATCGCCCGAAAAAGTGGACCCTCATCTGTGATTGGAAACGGGCAAAGCGCGGCATAGGTTTTCACCGCCTCCCGCGCGATGGGTAAAACCGGCACGATACGATCTTTGCCGCCCTTACCGCGAATGCGAAGGCTATCCCCCATCTCGCGGTCTGTCCCTGTCAGGGAAAGCGCCTCTGAGATCCGCAAACCACAGCCATATAGCAGCGTCATCACCGCCACATCGCGCGCCGCCGCCCAGTCTTTTTGCCCCTGCTCATTGATCTGTGTGATCATGGATTTTGCCGCATCTGGCGAGAGGGGGCGTGGCAATTTCTTTTCAAATTTCGGCATGCGGGTGGACAACACGCTGGTGGGATCAAACCCGTCGCGCTCTGCATACCAGCGGTAGAAGGATTTGACCGCCGATAGCATTCGCGCAAGAGATCGTGGCGATAGCCCGCCTTTTCGTTCATGGGCCATCCATGCGCGCATGTCGGTCGTTTGAATGGATTGCAGCATCCGCGCCCCACCTGCGCCATCAAAATGCTGTTGCATGAAGGTGAGGTAGCGCAAAAGGTCGCTTTGATAGGCCGAAAGCGTTGTCGGCGCTGCGTTTTCCAAGCCGCGCAAATGTGCCATCCAATCGGATAACACGTCTTGTGCGTAGGCTTGAAGGAAGCTCATGACAACCAGCGACAGAGGCAGCGGCTAAAGGTTTCGCCAAAAAACTCAATGAGGTCAGTGCCGCGCCGCGGGCTAAATTGATGTGGGCTTTCCGCCCCTAGAACCAACATCGCAGGCAATCGTCGGTCCCCAAGATCCACTCGGATCAAAGCCTCAGATCCAATCCAATCGCCGGTATCTCCATAAACGCCTGTATCGAGTTCACGCGTTTTGCGCAGCGTCACGATGCGGTCAGATGGATCTTGATTGGCCCCGATATAGGCGTTCACAAACCCTGGCTCCACCACATGGAGAACACCACCAAGCTTTTTGAGCGTGTCATCCTCGGCGTTGAGCGGCGATTCGAGCACAAGGCGAATGCAGTCGACTTGCATAACCTCCGCCACTTCATTCCCAAGGTTGCGAATGAAATCTTTGAATGTATTGGGCTCAATCATCGCCAAAACGGCCCGATGGATCAGGTTCGTGCTGGCGAGGTTTTCATAGGCCGCCGCAATAACCGCACGGTGGGTTTCTTCTAACCGCGCGAGCCGCGCTTCGAGACGGTTCATCGCCACCCCACGCATATCGACAACGTTTTTACCGTTGCCATCATCGTTGGCAGCGACAAGAACTTTCATAAGATCTTGATCTTCTAGAATAAATTCTGGATTCGAGATGAGTTGCGCCCGAATTTCTTCGGGGGACAGGACTGCTGTTGACATGTTGGCCTCAATTATTATTGCCCTGATTATAGCAGTTTTTCCTGCCCTGCCTAGGGATTTAGGGCAAAATGGGCGGGGTCATGCGCGCATGTTTGCATAATTAAATACGCCTGAGGCTTGCCAATCGGGATCGGGTTTTGCATGAAGATAGGATAACGCAACTCCCGCGCGCGTTTCGTGACCCGTATCAAAGGACGCATCTTGCCCGATCTCACCTATTATCCGGAATCGGAATTGGTGGCGGTTTTGACCGCAGAACCAATTGACCGATGCCTTGATTACAAAGCGCCCATTGGGGGCGTGATGAAAGGTGCTGTGGTTGAGGTGCCTTTGGGGCCGCGCAAAGTTCTAGGTGTCGTTTGGGGCAAAGGCGCAGGAGGCTTTGACATCAAAAAGGCCCGCGCCATCACACGCATTTTGGATGTGGCGGCGTTTTCAGGGCCCTTTATGAGTTTCTTGGATCGTATGGCGGCTTATACAATGACCCCCAAAACGGCCGTGTTGCGTTTGGCCACGCGGGCACCGGGGCTTTTGGACCCACCGTCTATGCAAACGGTGTTCGAACGTGGGCAATCGGAACCCGACAAATTAACCGATGCGCGGGCTCGCGTGTTGGATGTGTTTGACGAATTTTCGGGGGCGCAATTTATGAAAGGTGAATTGGCCGCCCTTGCAGGGGTGAGCCATTCGGTGATCACTGGGCTTGAAAAACAAGGGGTCGTGCGCCGCGCAGAAGCGCCCAAAGATACCCCATTTCCCAAATTGGATCACACTCGCGCAGGCAAAACGCTCACCCCAGATCAGGCAGAGGCGGCCAAGGTGCTTTGCGCGCCCATTGGGGGGGATGCTTTTGGTGCGACACTCCTAAAAGGGGTGACTGGATCTGGGAAAACAGAAGTCTATCTCGAAGCGGTAGCGGCTGCATTAAGCCATGGCAAACAGGCGTTGGTTTTGTTGCCTGAAATCGCGCTCACCTCGGAATTCATCACCCGTGTGGAGGCGCGCTTTGGCGTGCGCCCTGCGGAATGGCATTCAGGTGTGACCATGACCGAACGCAGGCGGGTTTGGAAAATGGTTGGCACAGGGCAGGCGCAACTGGTGGTTGGCGCGCGTTCGGCGCTTTTCCTGCCGTTTCAAAACCTTGGCCTGATTGTGATCGACGAAGAACATGACGGATCCTACAAACAAGAAGACGGCGTTTTGTATCATGCCCGCGATATGGCGGTTTTGCGCGCGTCCTTTGAGGGCGCACAGATTGTCTTGGCTTCGGCAACGCCGTCTTTGGAAACATGGTCCAATGCGGAAAATGGCAAATATGCGCGCGTTGATTTGAAAGCGCGCTTTGGGGTGGCTGTTTTGCCGGACATGGCCGCGATTGATATGCGTGATGAGGAGCTGCCGCGCAATGAATGGATATCGCCGACCTTGCGCCGTGCCATCACCGCGCGGATCGAAGCGGGCGAACAATCCTTGCTGTTTATCAACCGACGCGGCTACGCGCCTGTCACGGTGTGTCGGGCTTGTGGCCATCAAGTGGGGTGCGATTTTTGTGATGCACGGATGGTGGAACATCGGTTTCAAAACCGGCTCATGTGTCATCAATGTGGGGAAACAAAGCCCGTGCCGGAAACCTGTCCTTCTTGTGAAGTGGAAGGCAAACTAGCACCTGTGGGCCCTGGGATTGAACGTTTGGCGGAAGAGGCCGAAGCGCATTTTCCTGATGCAAAGATCGTGGTCTTATCCTCTGATCTTTTTGGCTCGGCACGGGCGCTAAAGGCGCGGATCGCCGAAATTGCGCGCGGCGAAGCCGATATCGTGATCGGCACGCAGCTGGTGGCCAAAGGGCACAATTTCCCCAACCTCACTTTGGTAGGGGTGATTGATGCGGATCTTGGATTGCAAGGATCGGACCTACGGGCGGCTGAGCGCACGTTTCAATTGATGCGACAGGTGGCAGGTCGCGCGGGGCGCGCCGAAAAACGTGGTGTGGCTTTGCTACAGACGTATCAACCCGATCACCCCGTTATTCGCGCCACAATCGGCGGGGATGAAGAAGGGTTCTGGTCCGCAGAAGCTGGCGAACGCAAACACGCGCATATGCCGCCTTTTGGCCGGATGGCGGGCATGATTTTGTCGTCTGAGAATGCCGATGCGGTGAATGCTTATGGGCGGGATTTGGCACGCAACCGCATGGCATTAACTGAAGCTGGGATTGAGGTCTTTGGCCCCGCACCTGCGCCAATTGCCAAGGTGCGCAACCGGTTTCGTGTGCGGCTTTTGGTGCGGGGTCCCAAAGGGGTTGCGCTCCAAGCGGCGCTTAAGCGGTGGACCGACACCACGCCCCCGCCACGCTCGGTGCGGCTCGCAATTGATATTGATCCACAGAATTTCTTCTAGGCGGTGCGCTGATCCAAGAAATAATCGGTAACACCTGCGCCAATCCACATACAAAAGAGCGCAAGCCACGCAGTGCCCACAAAAATTGACCCACCGGTGACGCCCGCACCGATTGCACAGCCCCCCGCAAGCATGCCGCCAAACCCCATGAGGACCGCGCCAAACATCGCGCGGCGCATATTGCGTTCGCCGTCAAACCCTTGGAATTTAAACTCTTTTGAAATCCATGCGGCAATGAATGAGCCGATGACCACGCCAGGAACAAGCCCAACGTCAAATTCCAAAACGGCATTGCGTTCGAGGAAAAACATGAGCGTATGGGCGGATGGCCCTGTGAATGTGGCGCTTTCGATTTGGATCGGATCAAAGACCTCTTGGCTGAGGCGGTAAGTTAGGACCCAACCTACAGCAACCGCAAAGCCTACGCCGGATGCAAACACCAATCGCGCCCCGCCAATTTTGTGGCGTCGCGATAAGAACAGCGCAAGAATTGCGATGGCAATACCCATGGCAAAGCCGAACCAGTTCGGAAGACCAAGCGTAGAGAGCAAATCCATGTTGCGCCCGCCTGCTGTGACCCAAAGCCCCGCCAGTTTTTCGCGAAGAGGCGATAAAATGCCAACCAAGCTCATTTGGGCCACCACCGCAAAGATGAGCCCAGACATGATAGAGCGTAGATTGCCCGTGGCCGCCAAAACCAAAAGCCGCCCCGAACAGCCGCGTGCCATCACCATGCCAGCGCCAAAAACGAGACCGCCGATAATGGCGCCCGACCATGATCCAGGCACGGCCATCATACGCGCATCTGCGGGGTGCATTAGCCCCAAAAGCGTGGCGCCTTGCACCCAAAACAGGGCGGTTGAAAAGGTCAAAAGCCAAACTGCGACGCGGTCTTCCATTTTTCCACGGGCAAATTCAACAGTGGCCGCACGCA
>JBMYYE010000103.1:0-8953 GCA_049609065.1 Halocynthiibacter sp. | reverse complement strand
ATAGCCTTAAAAAACCGTGGATGATGGGCGGCGTAAATGCCAATTGGCACGCCGACACCCATGCAAAAAATGACGGCGAAAAAGATAAGGGTGAGGCTTTCGGTTGTGTCCTGCCAATAGCCTTGGTTGAGGACGTAAAGAAAACAAAAAACAACGATGAGCACACGCGGGATGCTACGTTGAATCCCCCAAGTCAGCCCAGCAAACAGGACAATCATGACCCATGCAGGCGGAAACTGCAGCAGCCACAAGAAGCCATCAATACCATTTCCAAGCACATCATCGACACTGTCAAAGACCCCGCCGAAATGATCGGTGAGCCAATCAAATGCCGCGGAAATGGTTTTACCCACGGGTATTTTGCTCTCTGTGAACCCTGCCATATTTTCCTCCCTTACATGCCCAAACCTATGGTCTAGACATAAAAAATGAGCCCCTGAACGATCAGAGGCTCATTTATGATTTTACATTCCAAGTGCAGCATTCACCGCCGCAACAGCATCCCCGCCATCTTTGGTTGTGACGCCATCAAGCCAGCCTTTATAGGCCTCTGGATGGGCTTTGAGCCAAGCGGATGCGGCTTTGTTTGGGTCTTCTCCATCATTCAAAATTGCGCCCATGATTTCGTTTTCCATGGCCAAGGTGAACGACATGTTTTGAAGCATCTTACCCACATTTGGGCAGTCGGCGCTGAAGCCTTTGCGGGTGTTTGTGTCAACCACGGCACCGCCCAAGTTTGGACCAAAATAATCGTCGCCACCTGTGAGGTAGCTCATCTCAAAATTGGCGTTCATCGGGTGAGGTTCCCAGCCCAAGAACACAATAGGTTCGCCTTTTTTATTGGCGCGGGCCACTTGGGACAGCATGCCTTGTTCGGAGCTTTCGGCGACTTCAAATTCCTTAAGGCCAAATGCATTTGCTTCGAACATAGACTGGATCAAACGGTTGCCGTCATTGCCTGGTTCAATGCCGTAGATTTTACCTTCAAGCGCGTCCTTGTGGGCGGCGATATCAGAAAAATCTTTGATGCCAAGGTCCATGGCTGCTTTGTTGACGGCCAAGGTGTATTTTGCGCCCTCAAGGTTCGTGCGGATCGTTTCAACGGTGCCTGCGTCGCGGTAAGGCGCGATGTCCGCTTCCATTGTGGGCATCCAATTGCCCAAGAACACATCGATGTCGCCTTCGGCCATTGCCGTGTAGGTCACAGGAACGGAGAGGACCTTTACATCAGTCTCATAGCCGAGCGCAGTGAGGACGGTTGTTGCTGCTGCTGTTGTGGCGGTGATATCGGTCCAGCCCACATCAGAGAACGTGACTTTGCCGCATTCTGCAGACGCAGCAGTTGTCATCGCCGCCAGTGCAAACACTGATAGAGTTGTTTTGAAGGTCATAGAAAGGTCTCCCTGCTTTTCTTGATTGACGAGTCAATTAAAATAGATCAAGTTTCAAATAGCAACTGATTTGAGGAAAAGATGCCAAAACTTGGGATGGAGCCTATCAGGCGAGACGCGTTAGTAAAAGCGACGATCGCGGAAATCGGCCACTGTGGAACCCTTGATGTCACGGTGAGCAAAATTGCGCGTCGGGCCGGAATGTCATCAGCCTTGGCGCATCATTACTTTGGTGGAAAAGATCAGATTTTCTTAGCCGCAATGCGCCATATTGTGCTGTCTTGTGGGACATATCTACGGCCATTACTGCGCGCGGCGCAGAGCCCGTATGAACGTGTCGATGCCATTGTGCGTGCCAGTTTTGATGCCGAAAACTTTCAACCAGATGTGATTTCGGCGTGGCTCAATTTTTATGCTTTGGCCCAAAACAAGCCTGAGGCGCGCGCGCTTTTGCGTATATATCACGGCCGGCTGCATTCGAACCTTGTCTATGCTCTGCGCCCACTTGTTGGCGAAAAATGCCACGACACGGCGGATATGATCGCGGCCTTGATTGACGGGCTTTATCTGCGCCAATCGCTCGGCGCGCATATGCCATCTTCTGATGCGGCTGTTGATATGATCATGGGACAGTTCGATGTCCTTATACAATCCTCCTTAGATGTGAAGTAAATCCCAATGAGCCAACTTGCGAAACATGCCGCGAAACCAATCGCCAGCCATTTTATCAATGGGCGATATGTCGAAGACACATCTGGTACCCCCATTGATGTTATCTATCCAGCAACAGGTGAGGTGATCGGCACGGTCTACGCCGCGACACCTGCAATTGTGGATCAAGCTTTAAATGCCGCGAAAGCCGCGCAAAAGGACTGGGCTGCGATGACGGGCACAGAGCGCGGGCGTATTTTGCGCAAAGCCGCCGATATCATGCGGGACCGCAACTATGATTTGTCCGTGATTGAAACCATGGATACCGGAAAGCCGATGCAAGAAACGCTTGTGGTCGATGCAACGTCTGGGGCGGATGCGCTTGAATATTTTGGCGGCCTCGCGGGGGCTGTAACAGGGGAACATATCCCGCTCGCGGGGGGTGATTTTGTTTATACAATCCGCGAAGCCTTGGGCGTGTGCGTTGGCATCGGCGCGTGGAATTACCCAACACAAATCGCATGCTGGAAGGGCGCGCCAGCCTTGGCCTGTGGCAATACGATGGTGTTTAAACCGTCCGAAATGACACCTTTATCAGCGCTAAAAGTGGCTGAAATCTTGATCGAAGCAGGCGCCCCAAAAGGCGTCTATAACGTGATCCAAGGCATCGGGGACGTTGGCGCAAAGCTCGTCACAGATCCGCGGGTGGCGAAAGTGTCGCTGACGGGGTCGGTTCCCACGGGTAAGAAAGTTTACGCGGCAGCGGCGGCTGAAATGAAGCACGTGACGATGGAACTGGGTGGAAAATCACCTCTCATCATTTTTGAGGACGCAGATGTGGAAAATGCAGTTTCTGGCGCGATCTTGGCGAATTTCTATTCTTCGGGTCAAGTGTGCTCCAACGGGACGCGGGTCTTCGTGCACAAACACATCAAAGACGCCTTTTTAAAGCGCCTCACAGAACGCCTCGATGATGCAGTGATTGGCGACCCTATGGATGAAACAACAAGTTTCGGCCCCATGGTGTCTGCGGCGCAACGGGCGATCGTTTTGGACTATATCCAATCGGCGAAAGACGAAGGTGCAACGCTCTCTTATGGTGGTGCGGCGATTGCGGGGGACGGGTTCTATATTCAACCAACCGTCTTTTCTGATGTCACGGATGATATGAAAATTGCGCGTGAGGAAATCTTCGGCCCAGTGATGGCGGTTTTTGATTTCGAAGACGAAGACGAAGTCTTGGCGCGCGCGAATGATACGGAATTTGGATTGGCTGCGGGTGTGTTTACCAATGACATCAAGCGCGCCCATCGTATTGTGGCAGGTTTTGAAGCAGGGACGACCTACATCAATACCTATAACCTCGCCCCGGTTGAGGCCCCATTTGGCGGGTCAAAAATGTCGGGTGTCGGGCGCGAAAATTCGAAAAACGCTATTGCGCATTTTTCTGAGTTGAAAACGGTTTATGTCGCCATGAATGACGTAGAAGCCCCGTTTTAGCCGGTTAAAAGGACAGTCAAAATGCAAGCTGAATATGTAATTGTCGGCGCGGGCTCTGCGGGCTGCGCCATGGCGTATCGTTTGGCGGAGGCTGGTAAGAAAATCACCATAATTGAACATGGCGGAACGGATATGGGGCCGTTTATTCAAATGCCTGCGGCCCTGTCATATCCGATGAATATGGGGCTTTATGATTGGGGATTTAAATCTGAACCCGAACCTAATTTGGGGGGGCGAAAACTCGTCACGCCGCGTGGCAAAGTGGTCGGCGGTTCCAGTTCCATTAATGGGATGGTGTATGTGCGCGGGCATGCGCGTGACTATGATACATGGCATGATTTGGGGGCGACGGGTTGGTCCTATAAAGATGTCTTGCCGTATTTTAAGCGCATGGAAAGCTGGCATTCGAGCGGCCATGGCGGTGACAAAACATGGCGCGGCCGCCGCGGCCCCCTGCATGTCACACGCGGCCCAAGACGCAATCCCCTTTATCAAGCGTTTGTCGATGCGGGTGTTCAGGCCGGCTATGAAAAAACCGATGATTACAATGGCGAAAAGCAAGAAGGCTTCGGCCCGATGGAGCAAACGGTGTGGCGTGGGCGGCGGTGGTCTGCGGCCAACGCGTATTTGCGCCCTGCACAAAAAACGGGGAACGTGACGCTTATCCGTGCCTTTGCGCGAAAAGTGGTGATCAAAAATGGCCGCGCAACAGGTGTCGAGGTCGAGCGCAACGGCAAAATCGAAGTGATACCCGCGTCTGCCGAAGTGATCTTAGCCGCTTCTGCGATCAATTCCCCGAAGCTTTTGATGTTGTCGGGGATTGGTCCCAAAGATCAGCTCAAGGCGCATGGGATTGATGTGCTTATCGATCGTCCCGGTGTGGGAAAGAACCTGCAAGATCACCTTGAGTTCTATTTCCAATACGCGTCAAAACAGAAAATCACGCTTTACCGGTATTGGAATTTGTTCTCCAAAGCGCGCATCGGGCTGCAGTGGCTTTTGACCAAAGCGGGGCTTGGGGCGTCAAATCAATTCGAATCCGCTGCGTTTATTCGCACGCAGGCGGGCGTGGAATACCCAGATATTCAGTACCATTTCTTACCAATCGCGGTGCGCTATGATGGCAAAGTGGCCTCAGAAGGCCATGGGTTTCAGGCCCATGTTGGTCCTATGCGTTCGCCGTCACGTGGCGAAGTCACGCTTGCGGATTGTGACCCTGAAACAGCGCCAAAAATCGTGTTTAATTACATGTCGCATGAAAAGGATTGGGAAGATTTCCGAACATGCATTCGCCTGACGCGCGAAATTTTTGGACAAGACGCCTTTGCACCTTATGTGAAGCATGAAATTCAACCAGGCGAGGCACTCCAAACCGATGCGCAGCTTGACGCGTTTATCCGTGATGAGGCCGAAAGCGCCTATCATCCATGTGGCACATGTCGCATGGGTGCGGTTGAAGATCCGATGGCCGTTGTGGATCCAGAATGTCGCGTGATCGGGGTGTCAGGGCTTCGCGTTGCAGATAGTTCAATTTTTCCACAGATCCCGAATGGAAATCTCAATGGGCCGTCGATCATGACAGGTGAAAAAGCGGCGGATCACATTTTAGGGCAAGGCTTATTGCCGCGTGATATGTCAACGCCGTGGATCCATCCCCATTGGAAAACCGCACAAAGATAGTAAAAGTTTGGCGCGATGTTGATCCCTGTCAAAGTGGGCAATTTGCGTTCGATCTAAGCTCCTCACGAAGCAGACGCGAGAGGAGCTATCTATGTCTCATACCCCCCATGAATTGGCCGAAGAATTTCCAGAAATGGCCGACAAAATCCACGATCTCAAAGTGAACAATGCGCATTTTGCAAAACTCTTTGAGGAATATCATGAGTTGAACCGTGCAGTGCATCGCGCCGAAACAGATGTGGAACCAACCGATGATACACATATGGTTGAAATGCGCAAAAACCGTATGGCGCTCAAGGATGAGCTTTATACAATTTTGCAGGGCTAAAAGCGCGCTAAGAAGCGTTTGAGAACCTGATCCCCCCCAGATTGGAGCACATTTGTATGGGTGCCATTTCGGGGATCGAAAAACTGTTTGTCTTTCGACATGGCCGCGTCAAATAGGGCGCGGCCATGTTCAATTGGAATAACCTTATCTTTTTGGCCATGCAAAATTAAAAGTGGCACAGTCACATCCGCGATTTTGGATTTGCTGTCCCAGTGTTCGTTTAACACGCGAGCAAGGGGGGCGAAGCCATCTGAAATATGCATCAAAATATCAGGAATAGAGGTGTAGGGCGCTTCCAAAATCATGGCGCGGATGGGGCGTGACGCCGGATGTTGCCGCGCGGCGATTTTCACCGCCACCCCTGTGCCCAAGCTTTCCCCATAAAGGACAATTGATTTTGGGGATTTGGCCAAAAGGTGCTTTAGCCACATCTCAGCATCCTTTGTGAGGCGGGCCTCATTTGGGCGACCTGTGGACCCTGATGAACCGCGGTAAGCGGGCGCAAGAACCCCGTACCCATGATAGGTCAGCCAGTTAAAACGGCTCGTGCGCGTGGCCAGATTGCCGGCATTACCGTGAAAATACAGCACCGTTGGTTTGCCGCTGCGGGGCGGATGATACCACGCGAGGAGTGTCTCATCCTCTTGTGTGAGCGTTTCTTCTTTGAACCCTTTGGCGCCTGCGTTTTGTGGTGTGACATGGGTGTCGTCAAACGCGTAAATTAATGCGCGCTCTGCATTATCAAAGAGCGAAACGATCCCGATCACCAAAAGGGCCAAGACAAGAAGAAAGCGCAACTTATTCGATTTCATAGGGCAATAATCCACGAGAAGTTGGGTTGATGTTGAGGCTGCGCTCAAGAGGCGGAACCGAACGTTGGTGGCAATTCGTGCGTTCGCAAATGCGGCATGAAATCCCGATCGGCTCAAAATTCTTAGTGTTATTCACATCAAATTCATCCGCATAAATAAGCGCATCCGCATGGGTGATCTCGCACCCAAGTCCAATGGCATAGCGCTGAACAGGGGCATCATATGATCCCCCAGATTTTGACACATCCCGCGCGAGGCAAAAGTAGCGCCGCCCGTCCGGGGTTTCGGCCAGCTGCCGCAAAAATCGCCCAGGCGTTTCAAACGCGCGGTGCACATTCCAAAGGGGGCACGCCCCGCCAAAACGCGCAAATTGTAGCCGCGTTGTGGAGTGCCGTTTTGTGATTGTGCCCGCTTGATCGACGCGGACAAAGAAGAAAGGCACACCCTTGGCACCTGGTCGCTGCAGGGTTGATAGGCGATGCGCCACTTGCTCAATGGATGCGCCAAATCGATCGGCGAGCCGTTCGAGATCATGACGTGTGTCACGTGCGGTTTCCAAAAATAACCCATAGGGCATGAGCGCGGCCCCGGCGAAATAATTGGTTAAGCCAATTTTTGCGATGGCACGGGCTTCACCGGTTTGAAATCGCGCAAAGTCGAGCGTGGCCTCAAGCAGATTATTTTGTGTCAGAAGTGCAAGTTGATAGAGAATTTGAAAGCGCCGCGTTGCCCGCGGGGCACGCGCCCCAAGGGTGAGCGTTTTACTCTCTTCGTCATATCTACGCATTTCGGTTCGATCGGAATAGACCACCCGAATGCCATGCGTGCGCAATTCCTCCACGGCGAGTTGCTCAGGATCGGGGCCTTTGGCCGCAAAATGTTCTGCGGCGTGGTCAATGGAATCGATATAGTTATCGCAATAATGGAAAAAATCGCGGACCTCCTCCCATGGGCTGAGGTTGGATTGTCCACCTTGGCGGCCCAAAGCCTCATCAAGGGAGGCAAGCCGTTCTTGGGTCTGGCGATAGGCGCTGTGCAATTCCAAAAACGCCCGTGCGAGGGTCGGGGCATTTGATGCGGCGAGCCGTAAATCAGCCAAAGGCGGATCGATATCCTTGAAAACAGGATCGGCGATGGCTTCGCGCATATCACTCACCAAACGTTCGGCATCCCCTGTCGAAAGCTCCGCCACATCAAAGCCAAATTCCTGAGCCAAAGCCAACACAACACCCGTTGAAATCGGCCTGTTGTTTTTTTCCATTTGGTTCGCGTAAGGCAGGCTCACGCCGAGTTTTGCGGCAAATTCTTTTTGGGTGAGGCCAAGTCGCTGTCTGACTTCACGAAGCTTGCCACCTGCATAGAGTTTCTGTGTCGCCATCTTCATGCCCCCCGTTTGATTTCATGGGCGCGCCAAAGCACAAAAGATGTCGCGATGACGGAGCCAACCCCACATAAAAACATCAGCCAGAGCGCCGGAAACGGACCCGTTTCATGGCTGAGCAATGCCCCTGCAAGGGACGAAAGCGCCGCCCCAATGAAAATCATAATCGATCCTCCGAGCCCTGATGCCGTGCCTGCCAAATCTGGACGCACGGAGAGCGCACCAGAGGTGGCGGATGGGATCGATAATCCATTTCCGAGCCCAACACAGGTGACAAACGCAAAGAAGCTTTCGACGCTTCCATATCCCAGCTTAAACAGTAAAAGTGACGCACCACATCCAAGGGTCACAACGGTGGATCCTGTCATCACCATGCGGTTGATCCCAATGCGCGCGGCGTAAAGGCCAGATATGAAATTGCCAAGAAAATACCCAATGGCGGGGGCGCCGAAATAGGCCCCAAGGCGTTCTGGGCTTAATCCGTAGAGTTCAGATCCGATGAAAGGCGCGCTCCCTAAATAGGTGAAAAACGCGCCTGCAGATAAGCCAGATGCAAGGACATAGCCCCAAAACCTTTGGGATTTAAAAAGCGTGGCGATGTTGTCAAAGGATCGGCCTTGGCCTGCGCCTGCGGGTTTTGTTTCGCCCAAATCTTGGCGCACGAGCCAAAAGAGAAAGATGCCTAAAAACGTGAGGGCGGCAAAGTTGGCCTGCCAGCCAAAATGTGCCTGCAATTGTCCGCCAATGGCTGGGGCGAACATGGGGGCGACGGCTTGGCCCATGGTGACATAGCCCACCATGGACGCGGCTTTTTCCGTGTCATAGAGATCGCGTACAATGGCCCGCGAAAGCACCATACCCGTGACGATCGCCCCTTGGCACATGCGAAAGATCAAAAAGGGAATGATATGCGTCGATAACGTCGCCCCAAGTGAGGCGATGGCAAAGATCACAATCGACCAGAGCATCACTTTGCGGCGCCCATGGCGATCAGATAGCGGGCCGATGAACAGTTGGAAAATTGCCGTGATCACCAAGTAGAGCGCCACAGAAAGCTGGACGACACCATACGGGGCCTCAAAATAGGCGGCCATTGCTGGTAGCGACGGTAAAAACAAGTTCATCGAAAGCGCCGCAATTGCAGAGGTCAGTATGAGCGTGAACGTATGGGGCGGCGTATCCGAAGATAAGAAGCGAATATGTGTCATGA
>JBMYYE010000102.1:0-8960 GCA_049609065.1 Halocynthiibacter sp. | reverse complement strand
CGGGCCTTTGACGCCTACGACATGTCCGAAAACAGCCACTCAAGCGCCGTTTAAAGCGGCTCTTCAAACGCCGCCGCCATTAAGGATTGCGTATATTCTGTTTGCGGATTTTCAAAGATCTGCGCGGCATCCCCTGCTTCGATCACGTCCCCTGCTTTCAACACAACCACCTTGTGAGACAAGGCGCGCACCACTTTGAGATCGTGACTGATAAAGAGATAAGCTAGGCTGTATTTTTTCTGTAAGTCCCGCAGCAGATCCACGATCTGCACCTGCACCGTCATATCAAGCGCTGAGGTAGGTTCATCCAGAACCACCAATTTGGGTCGCAAAATCATCGCGCGCGCAATGGCAATACGCTGACGCTGACCGCCGGAAAATTCATGGGGATACCGATCCATCCACGCCGGATCGAGACCGGTTTCTTCCATGATTTCGCTCACCATCTGGCGGCGATCTTTGCCGGGTTCCAACCCATGCACGCTCAACCCTTCAGCAATGATTTGCTCACATGTCATGCGCGGACTAAGCGAACCATAGGGGTCTTGGAACACGATCTGCATATCACGGCGCAACGGCCGAAGCGCGCGCGCTTTGCGTTTAGAAATGTCTTCGTCAAAAAACCGGATCGCGCCCTCAGACCCAATGAGGCGCATAATCGCCAAGGCCATTGTTGTTTTTCCAGATCCACTTTCCCCAACAATACCAAGAGTTTCCCCTTGTCGCACCGTCAAGTTCGCATCATTCACGGCCTTCACATGTCCCGCCGTTTTTCGCAAAAAACCACGCAGAATCGGGAACCACACTTTGAGGTTCTCGGTCACGATCACATCCTTTGCATCAGCGGCAACAGGCAAAGGCGCCCCGTTTGGTTCCGCCTCCAGGAGTTCGCGCGTATAGGGGTGCTCAGGCGCATCAAACACGGTTTTCGTCGCGCCTTCTTCCACCACTTCGCCTTTTTTCATCACATAGACGCGATCCGCAAAACGGCGTACAATCGAGAGATCATGCGTGATAAACAAAAGGCTCATGCCTTCTGTGTCTTTTAGCTCCGCCAGCAAATTCAAAATCTGCGCTTGGATCGTCACATCAAGCGCCGTGGTCGGTTCATCCGCAATCAACAAATCGGGCCCATTGGCCAAAGCCATGGCAATCATCACCCGTTGGCGTTGCCCACCAGAAAGCTGATGTGGATATGATTTGAGCCGCGTTTCAGCATCCCGAATGCCAACTTTTTCCAATAGATCCAATACCCGCGCCGTGGCTGCGTCACCTTCTAACCCTTGGTGCAGGCTTAAGCTTTCACGAATTTGGCGGTCAATCGTATGAAGCGGGTTGAGCGACGTCATCGGTTCTTGGAAAATGAAACTCACATCATTGCCACGCATCCGGCGCAGCGTTGCCTCAGACGCGCCGATGGTTTCCTCACCTTGATAGGTGATGGACCCCGCGACCTGCGCGCTTTGCGGCAACAGCCCAACAGTTGAGAGCGCAGATACGGATTTCCCCGATCCAGATTCCCCAACAATGGCCACGGTTTCACCGGCCTCAACATGAAAGGACACGCCATTCACCGCGGGATGCACGGCCCCATCTTGGCGAAATCCAACAGTCAGGTTTTTGACATCAAGCAAATGGGTCATTCGAAGGTCTTCCTTGGATCAAATGCATCGCGCACGCCTTCGAAGATAAAGACCAGAAGTGACAGCATAATCGCATAGGTGAAAAACGCCGTAAACGCGAGCCACGGTGCCTCTAGGTTTTGTTTCGCTTGCAACGTCAGTTCCCCCAAAGAGGGCGCAGAAGACGGCAAGCCAAAACCAAGGAAATCGAGCGTGGCCAACATGCCGATTGTGCCCGTGACGAGGAACGGCAACATGGTTAACGTCGCGACCATCGCATTGGGCAACATATGACGAAACATGATGGTGAAATTTGACACGCCCAAGGCCTTGGCCGCGCGGATATATTCAAAATTTCGCGCCCGTAGAAACTCTGCGCGCACCACGCCAACAAGCGACGTCCAGCCAAACATGATGGCAATCGCCACCAAAAGCCAAAAACTCCGCCCAAGGATCGCAAACAAAATGATGATCACATAAATGGACGGGGTTGAGCCCCAAATTTCCAGAAGCCTTTGGAAAATGAGGTCCACACGGCCGCCAAAATACCCTTGGATTGCGCCCGCTAAAATGCCAATCACCGAAGAGACAACCGTCACAATCAGCGTGAACATAATCGACAGACGGAACCCGTAAATTACACGCGCCAACACATCGCGCGCCGTGTCATCCGTGCCCAGCCAGTGATCCCCGTCAGGTGCGGATGGCACCGCGCCGCCAACATCATTCACCGTATTGTAGGAATATGGAATGAGAGGCCACAAAACGAAGCCTTTGTTGATGTTTTCCCCCGCGACCACGCCATTCTTCGCGTCTTCGATCACAACTTCAGGGTCATCCCAGCACGCATCGAGCCCGCCTGAAATGATCAGGCACTGCACCTCAACATCGCGGTAGATGGCCTCGGTTTCGAAATCCCCGCCAAAGGTGGTTTCAGGATAAAATTTATGAACGGGGCTGTAATATTCCCCTTGGAACTTCACCAAAATCGGGCGGTCATTGGCGACATATTCCGCAAAAAGCGTAATCGAAAACAAAACCGCAAAGAGGATGAGCGACCAATAGGCACGACGGTTGCGTTTAAAGTTGCGCCAACGCCGTTGATTGAGAGGAGACAGCGCCATTGCTATTGTGCCCTCGCTTCAAAATCAATCCGCGGGTCGATCAGGACATACATCATATCTGATAAAATGCCGACCAAAAGCCCAAGTAAACTAAAGGCATAAAGCGTCCCAAACATCACCGGATAATCCCGCGCAACTGCCGCCTCAAACCCTAAACGCCCAAGCCCATCGAGTGAGAAAATCGTTTCAATAATGAGTGAGCCGCCGAAAAACACCGATACAAACAGCGCAGGGAACCCCGCGATCACAATCAGCATCGCGTTGCGAAACACATGCCCATAAAGAACGCGGGTTTCTGAGAGACCTTTGGCGCGCGCCGTGGTCACGTATTGTTTTTTAATCTCGTCCAAAAATGAGTTTTTGGTCAAAAGCGTAAGCGTGGCAAAAGACGCAATGGTTGAAGCCGTCACAGGCAGGGCAATATGCCAGAAATAGTCGATGATTTTACCCCAAAGGCTCATATCCTCAAACCCGTCAGAGGTCAGCCCCCGCAGCGGGAAGAGCTGCCAGTAGGAGCCGCCCGCAAAAAGCACCAAGAGCAAAATCGCGAACAAAAACCCAGGGATGGCATAGGCCACGATGATCATGCCAGAGGTCCAAGTATCAAATTTTGACCCATCAGATACGGCCTTTTTAATGCCTAGCGGAATTGAAATCAGATAGGCAATCAACGTCGACCAAAGCCCAAGCGTGATCGAAACCGGCATTTTTTCAAGCACAAGATCAAAGACCTTAATCGACCTAAAATAGCTTTCGCCAAAATCAAAGCGCAGATAATCCCACAACATATTAAAGAACCGCACATGCAGCGGCTTATCAAACCCAAATTGCGCCTCAAGCTGTGCAATAAATTCGGGCGGCAAACCCCGCGCACCTAGGTTTTTTTCATCCCCCACCGCGGCACCAGCATCACCTGCACCGCCTGCGATATTTTCAAACACGTCACCTTCGCCTTCCATCTGGGCGATGATTTGTTCAACGGGACCACCCGGCACAAATTGAATAAGTGCAAAATTCACGAGCATAATTCCGATCAATGTCGGAATAATCAGCAACAACCGTCGAAGAAGATACGCGCCCATAACCTGCCTATTTTAGCGCGCCTGAGGCCCGCAGTTTTTCTGCTTTTTCGGCGTTATACCACCAAAAATCCAATTGGCCTAGCGCATATGGCGGCAAGGCGGCAGGATGCTCATACATGTCATAATAGGCCACGGTATGTTTGTTTTTATTCCACTGTGGAAGCCATAACTTTTTGGCCCGCAACACACGGTCGAGGGCATTCACAGCCACCGTCAAATCCTCTTGGGTTTTCGCATGTAAAACATGCTCAATAAGCACATCCACCACTGGATCGCTCAGACCCATTTTGTTGCGCGTGGAAGTCTGCGCACTTTCCGAGCCAAAATACTGTTTGAGCTCAGTTCCAGGAATATAGGAGGTGCGCACTTGATTTGTGATGATGTCAAAATCGTAATTTGGCGGTGAGGCCCGTTCTTCGTGTTCCGCATTATCGACGCGGTTATGCACCGCCATTACACCCAGCCGTTTGAGGTTCGCAACAATGGGGTTCAAAATGCGATCAAAGGTTTGGCTATCGTTTAGGAACTCAACTTCAAGCGCCTCGCCTTTGGCATTGCGCCGAATGCCTTTGGTATCCACTTTCCACCCCGCCTCATCCAAGAGTTTCCCCGCTTTGCGCACGGCTTTGCGATCCAATTGCCGCGTGCTCGAAAAGACCGGCTGCTTAAATGCAGGCGCATTAAATACCGCCTCTGGCAACTGATCGCGATACGGTTCCAAAAGAGAAATTTCAGCCGCGCTTGGCAAATCATCAGCGGCTAAATAGCTGTTATCCCAATATGAATTTATGCGTTGATAAAGGCCATGAAAGAATTTTTCATTGGTCCATTCAAAATTAAACATAAGAGAAATCGCCTCACGCACGCGCGGGTCTTTGAATTTCTCACGGCGTAAATTGAAGATAAACGCCTGTCCTGTTGCTTTGTTTCCATGGGCAATTTCACGTTTTAGGATCGTGCCGTTTTTGATAGCTGGGAAATCGTACCCAGTGGCCCATAGGCTCGATTTTGCTTCGTCGCGAAACGTGTAGCTGCCGCCTTTGAAACCTTCGAAGGCCGTGATGTAATCCGCGTAATATTCGATACGAATTTCATCAAAATTATTGCGGCCGATATTGAGGTTCACATCAGCGCCCCAATAGTTTTTGTTCCGTTCATATACAATCTGCCGGCTAGGATCGACGGATTTTAAAACATAGGCGCCCGACCCCAAAAGCGGCTCAAGCGAGCTGGCTTCAAAATCACGATTATTTGCCTCATAAAACGTTTTTGAAAACACAGGAAGTGACCCCATTTCAAGCGGTAAATCGCGCTTTGGGTAATCGGATTTAAACGTGAATTTCACCGTATGATCATCAAGCGCCTCGATCGTTTCCACCTGTTTTGCCAAGACAACACGGTAAGCTGGAAGCCCCTTTTTCAGTAAAATATTATATGAGAAAACCACATCCGCAGCTGTGACCGTTGATCCATCAGAAAACCGCGCCTCAGGCCGCATGTGAAAAATAACCCAAGAGCGATCTTCGGGATATTCGATCTCTTTTGCCAAAAGCCCATAAGCGGCGCCAATTTCATCATCGGTTCCTGCAAGCAAGCTTTCGAAAAACACAGAAGATAACCCACCTGCGCGCCCTTTGATCGTGTAGGGGTGCATGGAATCAAAGCCGCCAAACGCCCAGATGGATATTTCGCCGCCTTTAGGCGCCTCAGGATTCACATAACCAAGATGTGGGAAATCCTTTGGGTATTTCAATTCCCCGAAGGTCGAAATGCCGTGGGATTTTATGATATCACTGGCCCATGTAGGGGCTGCTAAACCGCCTAAAGCGACCGCCACCAGACTGGATTTCACCAGTTTTTTCACCACCTCAAACATGCACGACCTCCCGCTTTGGTAATTGGTCATAATATGGAGGGACCGCGCAAAATCGCAAGTGAAACTCGCTCATTTTTGCGTGAAATAAAAAAGGCCGCCGAAACGGCGACCTTTAAAAACAGTAATTTACGCGCGGCTTAGTTGCCGATTGTTGCGAGATACGCGATCAAATTCGCGCGGTCTTTTTCTTTTTTGAGGCCAGAGAAGCTCATCTTTGTGCCCGCGACCAATGCTTTTGGTTTTTCGAGGAAGGCGTTCAACGTTGCCGCATCCCAGTTGCCGCCAAGCTCAATCATACCGCCAGAATAGCCAAAGCCGTCTACGGATGCGACCGCACGGTCAATAATTTTAAAGAGATGTGGACCCGTTGCATTCGCGCCATCTTCACGTTTGTGGCATGCTTTACATTTGCCGAATACTTTTTCGCCTTTCGCAACATCCGCAGACGCGAGAAGTTCTTCAAATGTTGGACCAGCTTCTTCAGTCGCGGCTTGTGCCTCACCTTCGCCTGTATCAATGACATAGGCTTGCTGTGCGTGATCCCCATGACCACCGCCCATGCTGAAAAGCGCACTCCCGGCCCAGCTCAGCAAAAGATAAATTAGAAATGCGCCACAAAGGCCGCCTGTGATTTTAGTAAGAGTCATGGGTACATCCTAGATTCATAAGCTTTTCGACTATCTACATGCTTTCCATCACGTCCCGCAAGGTATAGTTAAGCGACCAAACGTCTCTTTTTTTAAATTTTTGCCAGTATTTTGCCCGCAAAGGACCGAAAATGACAAAACGCATCGCATTTCAAGGGGAACTTGGCGCCTATTCACACGAAGCCTGCCGCAAAGCACGCCCGAATATGGAGCCCATCCCCTGCCGCACATTTGAAGATGTCATCGAAGCCGTGAAAACTGGGGCTGCCGATTTTGCCATGCTGCCCGTTGAAAATTCAACCTATGGACGCGTTGCTGATATCCATTCGCTTTTGCCGCATTCTGGGCTGCATATTATCGACGAAGCCTTCGTGCGCGTGCATATCAACCTTATGGTTGTGCCTGGTGCGACACTTGACGATATCACCCATGCCCAAAGCCATGTCGTGCTTTTGGGTCAGTGCCGTGACTTTCTTGCAAAACACAAAATTCACCGCGTTGTGGACGCCGATACTGCAGGCTCCGCAAAAAATGTGGCCGCGGCCAAAGACAAAACTCATGGGGCGCTCGCATCTGAAATCGCAGCCGAAATCTATGGGCTTGAGGTGATTGCGAAACATATCGAAGACAATGATAACAACACGACACGGTTTTTAATCATGTCGCCAAACCCTGATAATCGCGACCGTGCCGAGCGCATGATCACAACATTTGTGTTTCGCGTACGCAACATTCCAGCCGCGCTTTATAAGGCCATGGGTGGTTTCGCGACAAATGGTGTCAACATGATCAAGCTGGAAAGCTACATGGTTGGTGGGAGCTTCACCGCGACACAATTTTACGCCGATATCGAAGGCCATCCTGATGACCCAGCCGTGGCACGAGCGCTTGAAGAATTAGGCTATTTCACAACGCATGTGGAAATTTTGGGCACCTATCCCGCAGATCCATTGCGCACGCAGTTGCGCTAGCGCAAGGATTAGGCGCGGGTGCCCGATTGGCGTTCCACTTCGCGGGCAAATCTCGCGACGCGGCCTGCAAATTTTTTGTTAAATGTATTTCGTGCGAGCTTAATAGATTGTACGAAAAGCTTCGCCCCTAAGGATTTTGCTTTCATATCAAAAGACACAATCATCCGCGTATGATTTTTCGATAGGGGCACCAAATCCACCAAAAAATCCGCACTCATATTGCCAGACTTTGCCACGATGGAGATGCCCTCTGGCACCACATAGCGCACCAAATCAACATCCACATTGCGCAGTTTCCCGCGGTATTTAAACGTGACGTCCCAGCTCAAAATGGAGGGAGCATGGCGCGGCGCATGCAGGCGATCAACATCAGCCCCGCGCCGCAAAACCATACGTTCGAACCCATCAAAATCGGTGATGGCATCAAAGACCACATTGGCTGGTGCTTCGACATCTTCGCTGGTTTTAAATTTCATGATGGGCTTCCAAATTTATTTTGGCGATCATCCCGATTTTAGGATGGCTCTGCAACCCAAATTTTCAGCAACTCATACGCAATTGAGCCTTCGCGCGCCGGTAAAATATCTGTGTGCTCTCCGGAAAGGCTGCGCATCACCTCCGCCTTGGGGACCCAGATCGCATCATCCAACTCATGCGGATCAAGCGTGATTTTGGTGTCTCGCGCCACGGCGCGCATCCCAACCATGAGGCTATTTGGATAAGGCCATGGCTGGCATTTCATGTAGGTCACATCCTGCACTGAAATGCCTGTTTCTTCCAGCACTTCACGTGTTGTTGCCGCCTCGAGCGTTTCTCCAGGCTCCACGAAGCCCGCGAGAAGTGAATACATTTTATCAGGCCAGCCGTGGCTACGGCCAAGCAAAACATGATCCTCATGGGTCACCAACATAATCACCACGGGGTCCGTGCGTGGAAAATGCAAGCCCCCGCAAGCGCCGCAGTTTCGCTGCCAGCCTGCCATTGCCTGTTCCGAAACTTCGCCGCAGCGCGCGCAAAACTTGTGGCTTCGATGCCAATTCAAGAGCGCCTTACTTATTGCAATAACATCTGCGTCTTTTGGCGAAAGCAGTGGGAAAACTTCACGGGGCTCTTGGAAATGCCAAAGCGCCTCTTCGGCCTTAAAGGGCACTTTATTTTGATCAAAAGCCGTGCCTGTATGGGCTGATGTTTCAAGCGCGCCTTCGGGCTGCCAGTTTGAGACATCGATGGCAAAATGCGGGACATCATCCAAAAGCCCCAAAAAGATCCGATTTTCTTTGGCAACAAAAGGCCAGTCCGCGGGCGAGAAACCAACAAGATGCGCAGAATCGCCTGCGACATCCAAAAGCGGCATTGAACGCCAAAATGGATAGATCACAGCATCTTTGTGATCAAAAAGCGCCACGTCATCTTCGCGTAGATGCGCCGCCCGGTCCAATACAGAATGGGAAAAAATCATTGATCTCGCCTCAATATGGAATTTTCTGAACCTAATCACACTCAAATTGAAAAGAACACATCCAATATGGTCAGCTCTTGCAATCCGCCGCGGACTGGCCTAAATCGTGGCTTGAGAGGTTGGCGCGGGCGAGCGCCTCGCCAACCCGGTCAGATCCGGAAGGAAGCAGCCGTAACGAG
>JBMYYE010000101.1:0-9001 GCA_049609065.1 Halocynthiibacter sp. | reverse complement strand
CGATTGTGCCAATGTTAACGTGCGGTTTATTACGCTCAAACTTTTCTTTAGCCATTCCATTGGCACCTTCTAATTCGGGGGCTTCTAATTTAGCCCGTGATCATCGCGCGCTCGGTACGTGAATTTTGAACAAAAATCAAGCCTCGAGGTCGCTATTAAATGGAAATATTATCAACCATCCAGCGGCGCAACAGATATCTCCTCTGCCTTCGCAAGCCCCGACGCCGTGGCTTCTTTGGTCCAAACAGGCGCATCAGCCTCTGTTGCGTCTTGTTTCTTTGCTTTTTTCACCCGCTGCCGATTTGCATTCGTCCCAGCAGGGAGGCCGAACCACTCAGGATTATCCAAAAGCCATTCATGCACCTCAATGGCAAGGTTCTTGGTCAAATTGGCGAGCTGTTCTTCCTTGCTTTGGGTCAAACCAGATCCCAAGAAGGTTTTGCCTGAGGCCGTTTCAAGGATGGTAAAGACCTTCGGCTCTGCGTTCACCTTCACAGGTGTAACCGGCTTCTCCGCTTGTGCATCACCGTCTTCTGTTGGCGCGGGCTTCTCCCCGCCATCCCAAAGTGTGACGCTCACGATCAAGGCCGATTTTGGCGAATACAGCACAGGGACCCCTGGCACCGCCAAAAGGTAACCATCAACATGGGTTGCGATATAGTATCGTTTTCCGCCTGAGTAATGGCCGAGCTCTTTATGCATTGCACGATCAATACCCTCTTTGATCATACCGTCTTCGGCTTTGCGCGACAGCGGTCCACGTTTGGCGTTTTTCTCAATTGCCAACGATTTTATAAGGTCGAAATCCCCCATATTCCCCTTTGGGGACGTTTTTGGCAGCGCACAAGCAGACACCATGAGAAGGCCAATAAGAAGCCCGATTATACGACCAATTTTCACTGCTCTTACTCCGTAAATTTATTATCCCGCGGAAACCCGCGCGGGGCCATACGCCCAGCGCTTGCGCGCTTGCCCATCCACTCCGTGAGCTCCGCTTCCGTCCGCGTGCGGCCTGCTGGGTCTTTCCAGCTGAGCCCATTTTCAATATCAAAGCTCGTCAAATCTGACAAACCACCATCCTTATATTTTTGCAACCGCACCCCTTTACCGCGCGCCATTTCAGGCAGTTCTACGATCGGGAAGATGAGCACTTTGCGATTCTCACCCACCACCGCGATATGATCACCTGCAATACGTTTCGCCAAGAGCGCCTGCGCCTCACCACGCACATTGAGCACTTGTTTGCCGTTTTTGGTCTGGGCGATTACATCCGCCTCTGGCACAACAAAGCCATCCCCAACCGTAGAGGCGAGGACCAATTTTGCCGCAGGATCATGCACAAAGAGGTCGATGATTTCGACTTCATTTGGGATATCAACGGACAAGCGAATGGGTTCGCCCATACCGCGCCCACCAGGGAGGCTCGATGCAGGGATCGTGTAAAAACGGCCATTCGCCCCAAACACAATGATTTTGTCGGTGGTTTCAGCGTGGAAGACAAATTGGCCTTCGTCTCCATCTTTGAATTTTAGCTCCTGATCGAGGGCAATATGCCCTTTCATCGCCCGCACCCAGCCCATTTTTGAACACACAACCGTAATGGGTTCGCGTTCAATCATCGCCTCAATCGGCACCTCTTCGATTTCGACAAAGTCGGCAAATTCAGTACGGCGTTTGCCGATCTCATGGCTTGGGCCAAATTTCTTTTTGGTATCCTTGAGCTCTTCGGCGATCTTATCCCATTGGAGGCTTTCGCTACCCAAAAGGGCGCTCAGACCTTCGCGTTCGAGCAAAAGCGCATCATGTTCACGCTTGAGTTCCATTTCCTCCAAGCGACGCAAGCTGCGAAGCCGCATGTTGAGAATCGCTTCGGTTTGCACTTCGGTGAGGGAAAATTCCGCCATCATCACGGGCTTTGGTTCATCCTCATTGCGGATAATTTCAATCACCCGATCCAGATTGAGGAACGCGACGATATAGCCTTCAAGAACCTCCAAGCGGTGATCGATTTTTTCCAACCTGTGTTGTGAACGGCGCAACAACACATCACGGCGATGCGCAAGGAAAGCTTGGAGCACCTCTTTGAGGGAACACACTTTTGGCGTTAATCCATCAATTAAGACGTTCATGTTGAGGCTAAAACGCACTTCAAGTTCCGACAAGCGAAAGAGGGTCCCCATCAAAACATCTGGCTCGACATTTTTGGTT
Source organism: Halocynthiibacter sp. (assembly GCA_049609065.1). Taxonomy (GTDB): domain Bacteria; phylum Pseudomonadota; class Alphaproteobacteria; order Rhodobacterales; family Rhodobacteraceae; genus JBMYYE01. Next base: position 6,793 of record JBMYYE010000101.1, on the reverse strand, counting down.
TTTGGCTCAAGCACGATGCGCACATCTTCGGCGCTTTCATCGCGAACATCACCCAAAATCGGAATTTTCTTCAGCTGAATAAGTTCCGCGATTTTTTCAATAAGCTTTGATTTTTGAACCTGATATGGGATTTCAGTAACCACGATTTGCCACTGACCACGGCCCAGATCCTCAATCACATATTTTGACCGCAAACGAAATGATCCACGCCCTGTGCGGTACGCCTGAAGGATGTTTTCATGGGGTTCAACGATCACACCACCCGTCGGAAAATCAGGGCCCGGAATATAATTCACCAACGTATCATCGCGCGCATCAGGCGTTTTGATCAAATGCAAACACGCATCAACCAATTCCCCAATATTATGGGGCGGAATATTTGTTGCCATACCCACCGCAATCCCAGATGACCCATTGGCCAAAAGGTTCGGATAGGTCGCAGGCAATACAATCGGTTCGGACATCGTGCCGTCGTAGTTTTCACGAAAATCAACGGCATTTTCGGACAGGCCTTGCATCATGACCGTTGCAAGTTCTGTTAACCGTGCTTCCGTATACCGCGACGCCGCAGGGTTATCGCCATCGATATTGCCAAAATTCCCTTGGCCATCCACCAACGGATAACGCACGCTGAAATCTTGGGCCAAACGCGCCATGGCATCATAGATCGCCGCGTCGCCATGGGGGTGATAATTCCCCATCACATCGCCTGAAATCTTAGACGATTTGCGAAACCGGCTATCTGCCGACAGCTTCAATTCGCGCATCGCATAAAGAATGCGGCGATGCACAGGTTTAAGCCCGTCACGTGCATCCGGCAAAGCACGGTGCATAATCGTCGACAGCGCATAGGTTAAGTAGCGATCGCCAATGGCACGCCTTAACGGTTCCGCAAGTTCATTTGGTGTTTCTGGCTCGAGCTCAAGATCATTTGTATCGTCTGTCATATTGTTGTTGTTAAAGAAGCCTATGATCCACGACAAGAGCCAAGAAGGGGGGCAAAGCGAAGATTATTCCCCTAAAGGGCCCGCTTCATTTCTCGTATTCACCACATATTAGATTCGTTGCTATCATTTGAGAGAGCTTTAAAATGACCCGTTTGTTTGGACTTTTGATTATTTTGGGGGGTGCCCTTATCTATGCATTCTCCATAGCCCCTGAGCCCACCATCGAAGCCAAACCCCCTATTGAACGACCCAAAACAATCAGTTGGGCGCAAAAAGCATCTTCAACCGTGCCGCAAAATAGCGCCACCGTTATCATCAAAGCCGTCTCCAAAAACGGCACGCAGCACGAATATAATACACATAATGCGAGCACCGCGGCCCTAACGCCCTATCCAACGGAAAACATTCGCTACATCCACGCCAACCGCGTGAACCTGCGTTCGGGTCCATCCACCACCCATGCGGTCGTGACCAAACTTATGCGCGGTGACAAAGCCCACCTCATTTCCACCACAAATGACTGGGCTGAAATCATCGATATCGAAACGGATACACACGGATATCTTTCCTTGAAATTCATCTCAGAGCAAAAACCAAGCTAACCATTTCTTTCATTTGAAGACGCATCGAAACTCCGCTACTGATTTTGGAACACTCCCAAAACATGAGTTATGCGATGCAAAAATCAGTTCTAATCACCGGCGCATCAAGCGGCATTGGCTATCATGGCGCCCACCACATGCATGCGCTTGGCTGGCGGGTTTTTGCGACCTGCCGGAAGGAAGAGGATTGCGCGCGGCTACGTGAGGAAGGCCTCGAAAGTTTTCTTCTTGATTACGACGACCCCGATAGCATCCGCACAGCCGTGGCCGAAGTCACATCACGCACAGGCGGCACGCTTGATGCGCTTTTTAACAATGGGGCCTTCGCCCTTCCGGGTGCCTGCGAAGATTTGCCGCGAGGTGGATTAAAGGCGATTTTTGAAACCAATGTATTTGGATATCACGATCTCACCTGTCAGGTTCTGCCCCTCATGCGTGCCCAAGGCCATGGACGCATTATCAACTGTTCTTCGGTGCTTGGCCTTGTCACCATGAAATGGCGTGGGGCCTATGTGGCATCTAAATTCGCGCTTGAAGGTTTGACCGATACGCTCCGGATTGAAATGCGTGACGCGGGCATTGATGTCATTTTGATTGAACCTGGCCCCATCACATCTAAAATCCGCGAAAACTCCATTCCGCATTTTGAACACTGGATTGATTGGAAAAACTCCCCACGCAAAGCCCAGTACGAAGCAAGCCTGCGCACGCGTCTCTACGAAGGCTCAGGCCCAGACCGGTTCGAACTTGGCCCTGACGCCACAAGTAAAGCGTTGGAAAAGGCGCTTACATCTGCCCGGCCCAAACCGCGCTACTATGTGACAACGCCAACCTATCTCATGGGGTTTTTGCGCCGCGTCCTTCCGACACGCGCGCTCGATTGGCTCTTGGCCAAGGGGTAAGCCCGCGCTATGACAAAGTAACGAAATAGGAATATCTTATGAGCGCGATTATTTTAAAACTGGCTTATGTTGCGATTGCAGCCGTGGCTTTGGTCTTGGTTCTTGGCATGGGCGGGTTTGCCAAAGGCGGGGATTTCAATAAAAGTCACGCCAATAAACTGATGCGATACCGAATTATCGCCCAGTTCATCGCCGTGGCATTAATCATGTTGGTTATTTATCTCAAAAGAAATGGTGCGTAATGGTCGTTCTCAATAAAATTTACACCCGCGGCGGCGACAAAGGCGAAACAGCCTTAGGGGATGGAACGCGCATCGCCAAAGACAATACGCGCGTCGAAGCCTACGGCACCGTCGATGAAACCAACGCAACCGTTGGTCTTGCTCAACTTCACGCAGAAGGGATCATGGCCGCCCGCCTGACCCGTATTCAAAACGATCTCTTTGATCTTGGGGCTGATCTTTGCCGTCCCAACATGGAGAATGATGCAGATGCAGAATATCCACCGCTTCGCCTCGAAATGACCCAAGTCGATCGTCTCGAATATGAAATCGATGAGATGAATGCAAATCTGAGCGCCTTGCGGTCCTTTATCTTGCCGGGCGGATCCCCACTGGCCGCACAATTGCATCTGTGTCGCACCGTGTCACGCCGCGCAGAACGCCGCACAATTACGCTTTCAGAGCACGAATCAATCAACCAAGTGACGATAAAATACCTTAATCGCCTTTCAGATTGGTTTTTTGTCGCAGCCCGAATTGCAAACAATAACGGTGAAAATGACATACTTTGGGTCCCAGGAGCCAATCGTTAGCGCAATAAAATTATGTGACGCGGCGCTACATGACAAATTTATGTCGATTTCCTCTGTTTTCTGCGCGCGCAAAAGGCTAACAAGTTTGTGAGTAATTTTAACTTTGGGGAAATCCCCCCAAACAACTGAGGAGACTCGCGCCCATGAAGGTACTTGTGCCTGTGAAACGCGTGATCGACTATAACGTAAAAGTTCGTGTAAAAGCGGATGGTACGGGTGTTGATCTCGCGAATGTAAAAATGTCCATGAACCCATTCGACGAAATCGCTGTTGAAGAAGCGATCCGTTTGAAAGAGGCTGGAAAAGCAGATGAAATCGTAGCGGTTTCCATCGGTGTTAAGCAAGCTCAAGAGACGCTTCGGACGGCTCTTGCTATGGGTGCTGATCGTGCGATCCTCGTTGTCGCAGCCGATGATGTACACCAAGATATCGAACCTCTTGCGGTTGCAAAGATCCTCGCGAAAGTTGTGGAAGAAGAGCAACCTGGCCTCGTTCTTGCAGGCAAGCAAGCAATCGATAACGACCTCAATGCAACAGGCCAAATGTTGTCTGCGCTTTTGGGTTGGTCCCAAGGTACATTCGCATCTGAGCTTGATATCGACGGCGACAAAGCGGTTGTAACACGCGAAGTTGACGGTGGTCTTCAAACGATCAAAGTAAACATGCCAACAATCGTGACTGTGGACCTTCGTTTGAACGAACCACGTTACGCCTCTTTGCCAAACATCATGAAAGCAAAGAAAAAGCCGTTGGATGAAAAAACAGCAGCAGATTACGGCGTTGATACAACACCGCGTCTCGAAGTTGTTAAAACGGCTGAGCCAGCTGAACGTGCCGCAGGCATCAAAGTGGCGGACGTAAACGAACTTGTTGAGAAACTCAAAGAAGCGGGGGCACTCTAATGGCTGTACTTCTTTTGGCAGAAGTTGCTGGCGGTGAATTGGCCGTTGACGCAACATCCAAAGCCGTAACTGCGGCGAAACAACTGGGCGATGTGACTGTTCTTTGTGCAGGCGCATCTTGTGGCGGCGCAGCAGACGCAGCCGCAAAAATCGACGGCGTGTCCAAAGTGCTTTGCGCTGATGACGCGGCCTATGGCAACGGCTTGGCCGAGCCTGTGGCAGACCTCATCGTGTCCTTGGCAGGCGACTATGATCACATCGTAGCCCCCGCAACAGCATCAGCAAAAAACATCCTTCCACGCGCAGCCGCGCTTTTGGATGTGATGGTTTTGACTGACGTGACTGCAATCATCGATGGCGACACATTTGAACGTCCGATTTACGCAGGCAACGCAATGCAAACTGTGAAATCTTCTGATGCGAAGAAAGTTCTCACCGTGCGTACAACCACGTTTGACGCGGCTGGCGACGGCGGATCCGCATCTGTTGAGGCGCAAGCTTCTGCTGGCAATCCTGGTCTTTCTGAGTGGATTGAAGACAAAACACAAGAAAGCGACCGTCCTGAGTTGACCTCAGCTGGCGTTGTTGTTTCTGGTGGTCGTGGCGTTGGTTCTGAAGAAGATTTCGCATTGATCGAAAAACTCGCAGACAAGCTCAACGCAGCGGTTGGCGCATCTCGCGCAGCTGTTGATTCAGGCTACGCACCAAATGACCTCCAAGTGGGTCAAACTGGTAAAGTTGTCGCGCCTGAGCTTTATATCGCAGTTGGTATTTCTGGTGCCATTCAGCACCTCGCAGGGATGAAAGATTCAAAAATCATCGTTGCAATCAACAAAGACGAAGAAGCCCCAATTTTCCAAGTCGCTGACTTTGGTTTGGTTGCGGACCTCTTTGAGGCGGTTCCTGCGCTTACAGACGCAGTATAGGTTCACCGCTTTTACATAACACTAGAAGGCCCCGTTTTTTCGGGGCCTTTTTTTCTGTCCACCTAGGACCGCTTTGCCACCAAGACGTCGCGAATTTTTTCACAGAGTTTCATGGCGATTTCCTGATGCGCCTGCACCCCGAGCATTTGCTCAGCAACCGCGCGCTCCACTTCTGGGAAAATCATACCAGCGGTGCCTTCTTTGCGCGCACGTTTAGATGGCAGCACCGTTAAAACACCATCCACAACACCATCCAGCGCCTGTAGCATATCGGAATTTACAAAAAGTGGGATATGATCAAATTCACTATCTTGATCCTCATCCGCAGCCGACACAGGCAAAACATCCGAAACCCAGAGCAAAACCACACCGTCCCCCAACTGCGTGCACAATGTCCGCATCCGAGCAAGCCAAGCCGCGCGCAACTCATCGCGGACCAGCTCAAATCGCTCCGCTGAGCACGCTTTAAGCGTGGTCAGCATATGTTTTGTGAAACTAAATTCGGTGAAATCCACATCGCTATAGATTGCTTTCAAGGCCTTAGACGCCCGCAAAAAACGGTCGTTTCGACGAGGATGCACGCGGTAATATCGATTGGACATGTTGTGCGCACCCATAACCTGCAGCACTTTGACCGTTGCGCCAGAGGCCGCCTCCATAATTGCATGATCATTCAAGAACACATCAATCCCCGCATTTAGAGCGCCAAAATTAACGGCATTGATGCCCGCGCGTTGCTCAATCAAGCTCGGGAATGGATCTGGCACAAACTTTCCATAGATTTCAGACGATCCAATGAACGCCAAATATGGACTTACCAAGTGTTTCTTTGGCCCGCGAAAAACCTGTTTGGACCCTGCATAATGGCACGGATAATAGTTTAGCGCTTCTCTACGTAATTGTTCATATGACATCTCACCCACCTTTAATTCGTCACACCCGATTCCCAACATGGCGTAAAAATCTTTCTAATTTTCTAAGCTTAAATTTCGCAAAAAACTTTAAACACTTGCCACGCGCGCGCAGGTGTGAAAGGTTTTCGCAGGTGCAGAAAAAGGACAAGATAATGGAAGTCAAAACAATCGGTATTGTTGGCGCAGGCCAAATGGGAAATGGCATCGCGCATGTGTCAGCACTGGCTGGCTATGATGTCCTTTTAAACGATGTATCCCAAGAAAATCTTGATGCTGCCATTTCAAAAATTGGCAAAAACATCGGCCGGCAAGTGGGAAAAGGCGCTGTCACCGAAGACGATAAAGCCGCAGCCTTGGCACGGATCACGACCACAACCTCTTTGCCAAAATTGGGGGAGTCAGACCTCATTGTAGAGGCCGCGACAGAGCGTGAGACCATCAAAACCGCCATCTTCGAAGATTTGCTCCCGCATATTCAACCGCACACAATTTTGACGTCGAACACATCGTCTATTTCAATCACCCGCCTTGCATCACGCACGGATCGCCCCGAAAAATTCATGGGGTTTCACTTCATGAACCCGGTGCCGGTTATGAAGCTCGTGGAACTTATTCGCGGCATCGCCACAGATGAACCAACATTCCAAGCCTGCCATGATGTTGTTGCGCGCCTCGGGAAAACATCCGCCACGGCCGAAGACTTCCCAGCCTTCATTGTGAACCGGATTTTGATGCCGATGATCAACGAAGCCGTCTATGCGCTTTACGAAGGTGTTGGGAATGTTT
>JBMYYE010000100.1:0-9054 GCA_049609065.1 Halocynthiibacter sp. | reverse complement strand
AAAATGGACACCAAAAAGGTGCCGCTCAAGAAAGCTGTGGGACGTGTCTTGGCCGCCCCTGTGGTGGCGCAGATCACGCAGCCCCCCTTTGCCGCCTCTGTCATGGATGGCTATGCGCTCAACGGGATCGAAGCAGATGATGACGCGCAGTTCATGGTCATTGGCGAAAGCGCTGCGGGCCATCGGTTTGAGGGCAAAATCGGTGCAGGCCAAGCCGTGCGCATTTTCACGGGCGCCCCCATTCCCGAAGGCGCCACCCGTGTCATTATCCAAGAAGATGTGACCGTTTCAGGAAAAATCATCACCCTTGGCAAAAACATGGATGCAGGTCCCTATATTCGCCCTGCGGGAGCAGATTTTGCAAAAGGCGATACCATCGACGCCCCACGGCGGATCACCGCCTCAGATGTGGCACTTTTCGCGGCTATGAATGTGCCGATGGTTGAGGTGTTCAAACGCCCACGCGTGGCCATCATCGCCACGGGGGATGAATTGGTCACTCCAGGCGATACACCGGGCCCAGATCAAATCATTGCTTCCAACAATTACGGGCTTTTTGCCCTTTGTAAGACGCTCGGTGCAAAGCCCAAGCTCCTACCAGTTGCCCGCGACACGGAGCAGAGCCTCAAAGCCGCCTTTGGCAAGGCCCAAGGGGCTGACCTCATCGTGACGATCGGCGGGGCCTCTGTGGGGGATCATGATCTCGTTGGTAAAGTCGCGGAAACCATGGGCATGGAGCGCGCGTTTTATAAGGTTGCCATGCGGCCCGGAAAACCTCTCATGGCGGGGCGTTTGGGAGGCACAGCGATGATTGGCCTTCCTGGAAACCCTGTTTCCTCAATGGTTTGCGGACATTTGTTTATGGCACCGATGATCCGCGCCATGATGGGATTTGATAAATCACCGCCAATGCGACTTCGCGCCAAGCTCACGACCGCTATTTCTGCGAATGGCCCACGCGAACATTTCATGCGTGCCACAATTCAGGACGGAGAAATCACCGCCTACAGCCGCCAAGACAGCGCCCTTTTAACCGTATTGGCGAACGCGAATGCGCTTCTGGTGCGGCCACCACATGGGGATGCGCTACAGGCAGGGGATATGGTGGATTACATCGCGCTTTAGCTATTTCGTGAAATAGTAAACCGCGAGGAATACCCCAACCGCAATCACGACATATCGCATGATTGCCTCTGGCACACGCCGCGCAATCCAAACGCCTGCCACGCCGCCTAAGGCAGTGGTCGGAACGAGCATAACTGCAGCCCGCCAGTCGATCACCCCGCCCCATGTAAAGACAATGATTGCCACGCTTGCGATGACGATCGACAATAAGTTTTTCAAGGCATTTACGCGGTGATAATCCCCTCTCTCTGTGATCCCCAAAGACGCAAGCATCATTACCCCCATCCCTGCCCCAAAAAAGCCCCCATAAATCGAGGTAATGAACTGAACCGCACGGCCAATGCCCATTGGAACATCCTTCATTTGACGTTTTTTAATCCAAGGACCAAGCGCGAATACCGCCGTAGCCCCCAGCAACAACCAAGGCACCAGAACCGCAAAGCCGTCACTGTCCAACTGCAACAAAAGCAAGCTCCCAATCACGGCCCCCACACCCGAAATAAGCGCGTAAACAAGCGCCCCGCGCCACATGGATTTAATGTCGCTCCAATAGGATAAGGTCGATGAAATATAGCCCGGGAAAACAGCAATAGCAGATGTGGCATTGGCAACAATTGGGCCAATTCCCAAAAAACTCATGGCCCCGAAGGTAAAAAACGTGCCGCCACCTGCAACGGCATTCACGGCCCCCGCAAGAAAGCCCGCCAACAGCAAAACGACTACATCCATCACATGATTTCCTTATTTTTTGCTACAATGCCGAGCCTCATGACCTGACGCAAGCTTTCACAAAACCCAAAAAAGAAAAAATGTTGACACAAAACAAGAACACAAATAGAACATGAGAAGAACCCGTCCAACGTTTTGGTATGATTACAGCGAATTAACCATTCAGAAACCAGTTTTCTAAACTGTGGGATAAATAGGGAACTCAACACGAGGATCCCCGCAGATCGTTTGATAGGCACATTTTTGACAGGCCCAGTGTGGCAAGGAGGATCATATGCTCACAAAAAAGCAGCTCCAACTTTTGGAATTCATCAACACGCGTCTTCAACGTGATGGCGTCCCACCCTCATTTGATGAAATGAAAGAAGCCCTTGATCTTCGGTCAAAATCCGGCATTCACCGGTTGATCACTGCACTCGAAGAACGCGGCTTTATTCGTCGCCTTGCGCATCGTGCGCGAGCCATTGAAATTCTAAAATTGCCAAATGCGATGGAACCACAAGGGTTCTCACCACAGGTCATTGAAGGCGGGCGTACAGAAGCCCCCAAAGGCGCGATGACGCTTGAAGCCGGGGCTGCGGCCACGCTTCCTGTGATGGGGCGGATCGCGGCGGGTCTTCCGATTGAAGCCATTGAAGATGGCAGCCGAAATATCACGGTTCCAACCGAGATGGTACAAGGGTCTGGGAACCACTATGCTCTTGAAGTAAAAGGCGAATCCATGATCGAAGCGGGAATTAACAACGGGGATGTTGTTGTGATCCGCGAAACATCAACGGCGGATGATGGTGATATCGTTGTGGCGATGGTGGATGGATATGAGGCAACGCTCAAGACCTTCCGCCGTAAAGGTGCAACAATTGCACTTGAGGCTGCAAATCCTGCCTTTGAAACACGTATTTTCCGCGATGATCAAGTCAAGGTCCAAGGGCGGCTTGTTGGTCTCATTCGCAGCTATTAATTTTTCTTTGATCTCCACTTGCGGCGTGGCTTTGCACTCCAAAGCCGTGTTCCTGTGTGTTGTTGAGCGGTCGTAATCCGATAGCCATTTTCATAAAAATGGATCGCCCCTGCCCCGTTTTTTCGAAACCATGAAAGATCGAAGCGGTCACATGGGCCTATATCCGCACCTGTCGCTCTCTCACTCATAATAACGATATCTGCAGTTTCACAGGCCGCTTTAAACTGTGCGTGACCACGTTTTCCCCATAAATGAACGATTTCATGCCCCTTATATCGATCGCGCCATATTCCTTTGGCCCCGCCCGATATCTGTGTACCAGACGCCCGCGCTGCCGCGATCTTTTGCGTTGCCAAATCTCCGTCATTTTCAAGCCAGACCCGTGCTGAAAACCCGCCGCCACGCGCCTTACTTAAGATGCGGCCGTCCTCCCCCATCCGGCCAACCAAACTACCATCAAAGGCAACTAGAATTTCTGGCCTATCTGAAAAAAACCAAATGCCCCCACCCAAAACCGCTACTGCAAGCCCGGCCCATCGCACGGGCGCCGCCCATGTGCAGGCAAAGAATACGCCACCCGCAATCAGCGGAAGCACACTCAAAGGTGGGGCAATCACGGGCATCGTGGCGGTTTCAAAATTAGAAAAAAACGAGGCCACAGCCAAAATCCACTTTATCCCCCATTCCATGGCCCAAAAACCGATCCAATCTAATGAAAGTGGGGCAAAAATAAGGGCGACAAAGGCCGCCGGAATAATAACCAGCCCCATGAGTGGCACGGAAATGACGTTGGCAACAAAGCCATATTGCGCAAATTGGTTAAAATGTGCCGCGGCAAACGGCGCGGTGGCGGCCCCTGCCACCAAAGAAGCCGTAAGTGTCGATATAATAAATCGCAATTCTGCGGGCCGTTCTCCTAAATAATATGTGATGCGAGAAAAGGTCAAGACAAGCGCCGTTGTCGCCGCAAAAGACATTTGAAACCCAGGCGATAACAACGATACGGGGCTCAATGTAAGAATTATAAAAGCCGCGATCGCAACAGTGCGCAGGCTAATGCCTTTGCGACCGAAAAACATCGCTGTTAAGGCCACAGCAACCATAATAAACGCACGTTGAGTTGCTATATTTCCGCCCGATAAAAGCAAGTATAGAAAACCAAAAGCCAACGCGACAAGCGATGCCGTGGGCTTTGCGGATCGCAACCGTCCCAATGCCACAAAAATCGAGGCCGCATATTTAGCGATCCAATACACCACCCCTGTCAATACCCCCATATGCAGCCCTGAGATGGCCAATAAATGTGATAAATTTGTACGCCTGAGATTTTGGGTCACCTCTTTGGGAACGTGACTTCGATCCCCTGTTAGGATGGCAGCTGCAAAGCCACCTTCGGGCGCAGGCATTTGGGCAACAATATAGCTGGACATCCTTTGGCGAATGGCCCCGACCCACAGCGAGGGATCAGAATGCGTTTGCGGCGCTAAAACCTTGATAGGTTTGCGGCTATACCCCACGGCCCCAAGTTTTTGGAACCATGCCATGCGTCTAAAATTGAACCCGTCTGGTTCAACGGGACCTGAGGGTGGGGCCAATCGCCCTATGATCTGTAGCGTCTGGCCGACTTGTGGCAATTGATCGGGATCATTTTGGTCATGAAGCGACAAGCGAACATATTTTGGCGTGATTTTTGGTGGAAGTCGTTCAAGGATGACGCGGTCTAAGGTCACACGAATTTTGCCTGAATGGCTTCGGTCGGTTTTGACCACGCGCCCTTCGATTGGGCCATAATAGGGGTAAGACAGCACAGGTGCCGTTTTGAGATGGGCACTAAAGCTCGCTATTTGGAACCCCAAAAGCATCACGACCAAACCCAACAACCACAGGCGGAGTTCTTCGTTTCGCGGGCGTGCCCAGAGGTAAAAAACAAGTGCTAAAAACATCGGAAAAATGGCCACCCCCAAAGGGGGTTCAAAGCGCAGCTCAAAATAGCCAACGATCCCAGTCCCCATTGCAACGGCAGCCCATGGGATCAAAGGCCCTTCATGTTTGCTCAAGAAGCGAAACTGCACCGATTGATCCCCTTGTATGCCTGCGCAAGGCTCAGTAGAAAGCATCAACGCCTTCGGCCATGGCACATCAACCTTATGTCAATCTTGGTTTCCGAATGGTTAACGTATCAACACAGACGCCCATCCCTATGCGCCGAACCGCATAGATAAGGTAAGAGAGACACACATGACCGACGCCCAAATCGTGACCCGCTTCGCCCCATCACCAACTGGTTTCTTGCACATTGGCGGCGCCCGCACGGCGCTTTTCAACTGGCTTTATGCCCGCGGCCGCGGTGGAAAATTCCTCCTTCGGATTGAAGATACGGATCGCGAACGTTCTACCCCTGAAGCGACAGAGGCAATTTTAAAAGGCATGGCATGGCTGGGACTTGATCATGATGGGGATGTCATCAGCCAATTTGAAGGCAAAGACCGCCACGCAGAGGTCGCCCATGCAATGTTGGCCTCAGGGCACGCCTATAAGTGTTTTGCCAGCTCAGAAGACATCGACGCCTTTCGCGAAGCGGCCCGCGCGGAGGGGCGTTCCACATTGTATCAAAGTCCGTGGCGCGATGCCCCAGAAGATACATATCCCGATGCACCTTATGTGATCCGCGTCAAAGCGCCACGCGATGGCAGCACGATTATTGATGATCAGGTGCAAGGCAAAGTGACATTTCGCAATGATCAGCTCGATGATATGATCATTTTGCGCTCTGATGGAACACCAACTTATATGCTGGCGGTTGTGGTTGATGATCACGATATGGGCGTGACCCATGTTATTCGTGGTGATGATCATTTGCAAAATGCGGCACGTCAAAGCTTGGTCTACACCGCCATGGGATGGGATGTGCCAGTTTGGGCACATATTCCGCTGATCCACGGGCCTGACGGCAAAAAACTATCCAAACGCCATGGCGCCCTTGGCGTGGAGGAATATCAAGCCATGGGCTACCCTGCGAGCGCCATGCGAAATTACCTCGCTCGGCTTGGTTGGTCCCATGGGGATGATGAATTTTTCACAACAGATCAAGCGCTTGAATGGTTTGACATGGGCGGTATTGGCAAAAGCCCCGCACGGTTTGATTTCAAAAAGCTCGACAATTTGACTGGGCAACATATGAAGGTCGCGGATGATGCTGCGTTGCTGCATGAACTTCAGTCCTTTTTGAGTGTCACAGGGGCCAGCCCCTTGACCGAAGGTCAAAAAGACAGATTTTTGTCAGGCATGTATTGCCTAAAAGAACGGGCGAAATCCTTCCCTGATCTCCTTGAAAAATCTGCGTTTATTCTACAAGATCGCCCTCTCGATATCGAAGAAAAAGCGGCAAAACACCTCGATAATGTATCCCGTGGTATACTGAAGCAATTGACGCCGCACCTGCAAAATGCTAGCTGGGACAGAACTGCGCTAGAAGACTGCCTTAACCAGTTTGCCGAATCTCATGATATGAAGTTTGGAAAGCTTGCAGGACCGCTTCGAGCGGCCCTTGCGGGACGGGCACAAACCCCAAGCGTTTTTGACATGATGCTGGTTCTTGGCTGTGACGAAACATGCGCACGGCTTGAGGATGTGGCTCAAGATCTAAAATAGGGCGTTTAATATGCCCTTCATAATAAAAGTATATAGAAGCGATCCGCGCTTCTGACAGGACAAAGAAAGAGGATACATATGACTGACAGCACCAAAACAGCAACACTAACCATCGGCGACAAAGTGATTGAATTGCCAATCTTTTCCCCGACTGCTGGCCCAGATGTCATCGATATCCGTCGTCTTTATGCTGATGCAGGCGTCTTCACTTACGATCCTGGATTCACCTCAACTGCGGCCTGTGATTCGACCATCACCTTTATTGATGGTGGCAAAGGTGAATTGTTGCACCGCGGCTATCCGATTGATCAGCTTGCTGGCAAATCCCATTACCTCGAAGTGTGCTTCTTGCTTCTTTATGGCAATTTGCCATCCGCAGCGGAGCTCGAAGATTTTGAAAAGCGCGTAACCATGCACACAATGGTGCATGAACAGATGCTGACATTTTTCCGTGGCTTCCGCCGCGACGCGCATCCAATGGCCATTATGACGGGTGTTGTTGGCGCGATGTCTGCGTTCTATCACGACTCTATTGATGTCAATGATCCAGAGCAGCGCGAAATTGCCTCTATTCGCATGATCGCCAAACTGCCAACGATCGCCGCCATGGCGTATAAATATTCTGTTGGGCAACCTTTTGTGCATCCACGCAATGATTTGGATTACGCATCCAATTTCTTGCGGATGTGTTTTGCGGTTCCCGCCGAAGATTACGAAGTAAATCCAATCTTAGCCCGAGCGATGGACCGTATTTTCACGCTGCACGCGGATCATGAGCAAAACGCGTCTACTTCTACAGTGCGTTTGGCTGGGTCCTCTGGTGCGAACCCGTTTGCCTGTATCGCAGCCGGCATTGCCTGTCTCTGGGGCCCTGCTCATGGTGGCGCAAACCAAGCCTGCCTTGAAATGCTACAAGAAATCGGTTCCGTTGATCGTATTCCTGAATTTATTGCACGGGCAAAAGACAAAGATGATCCATTCCGCCTCATGGGCTTTGGCCACCGTGTTTACAAAAACTTCGATCCACGTGCGACTGTGATGAAACAATCCGCAGATGAGGTTCTCGATCTTCTTGGTGTCGAAGATAACCCCATTTTGCAGGTTGCCAAAGAGCTCGAAAAGCAAGCGCTTGCGGATCCGTATTTCTCTGAAAAGAAACTCTTCCCGAATGTTGATTTCTATTCTGGCATCATCCTCGAAGCCATGGGGTTCCCAACATCTATGTTCACTCCAATCTTTGCTCTGTCACGTACAGTGGGCTGGATTGCGCAGTGGAAAGAAATGATCGGCGATCCACAACAAAAAATCGGCCGCCCACGTCAACTTTATCAAGGTGACACACTCCGCGATTATGTGGATGTTGAAGACCGCTAAGACGGAACAAACCAACAATGAAAAGGCCACCTTGAAGGTGGCCTTTTTTATGTCCGCTTCTCACGAAAAAGGGCCCGCGGCATTTAATCCGCAGGCCCTTTGATTTTTCTATAGACCAGATCTACTTGGTCACGATCTCTGGCCCCATAAACGTGGTTGGCAAATAGGTAGACAGCCACGGAATATAAGTCACCATAATCAAGAACACGAAAAGCACCGCCAAAAATGGCAACGCGGCGCGCACGACACTCATCATTGGCATCCCTGCAACGCCTGATGTCACGAAAAGGTTCAGGCCAACAGGCGGCGTAATCATGCCAATTTCCATATTTACAACCATGATAATGCCGAGATGAATGGGATCAATCCCAAGTTCCATCGCAATCGGAAACACCAATGGCGCCACAATGACCAAAAGGCCTGAAGGTTCCATAAATTGCCCACCGATTAACAAAATCACGTTCACAACCACAAGGAACATCACCGGACCAAAGCCAGCGCCTAGCATCGCATTGGCCACATGCTGCGGCACCTGTTCATCCGTTAACACGTGCTTCAAGATGAGCGCATTCGCGATCACAAACAACAGCGTCACGGTGAGTTTACCTGCTTCAAAAAGCGTGTGTTGCGTGTCTTTGTGGAAAAATGCCGTGATCAACGCATAGGGTTTTTTGGCAAGACTCGCGCCCTCTTCGGCCAGTGGTCCCATGTCTTTGTAGACAAAGCAGGCGATAAAGAATGCGTAAACGGCCGCAACGGCGGCGGCTTCTGTTGGGGTGAAAATTCCACCGTAAATGCCACCTAAAATGATCACGATCAAGAAAAGGCCCCAGCCTGCATCCAGCCCCGTGGACCAAATTTCGCCCCAGCCTTTCCATTCGCCTTTCGGCAAGTTTTTGACCCGCGCCATCACGTAGATTGCAATCATCAACATGACACCCGCCATAAGGCCAGGAATGACGCCGGCAAGGAACATGCGACCAACGGACACTTCGACCGCAGCGGCGTAGACCACCATCACAATCGAGGGCGGGATCAAGATGCCCAATGTGCCCGCGTTACAGATCACGCCAGCGGCGAATTCTTTAGTATATCCGACCTTTTGCATACCTGCGATCACAATAGATCCGATCGCCACAACTGTCGCGGGGGATGACCCCGATAGGGCCGCAAAAAGCATACAGGCAAATACCCCAGCAATGGCAAGCCCCCCA
>JBMYYE010000099.1:0-9160 GCA_049609065.1 Halocynthiibacter sp. | reverse complement strand
GCGCGTGATCCAAAGGGCGAATATCATGCGATGACTGACGTGATCCACAAAGTGTTGAATGATATCACGGTGGATGATTGGGCGATCATCATCGGTGGCGATAGCCACACGCGTATGTCCAAAGGCGTGGCTTTTGGTGCGGATTCCGGCACTGTGGCGCTTGCGCTTGCGACGGGCGAAGCAACAATGCCAATCCCTGAATCTGTGAAAGTGACCTTCAAAGGCAAGATGAAAGATCACATGGATTTTCGCGACGTGGTGCATGCAACACAGGCGCAGATGCTCGACCAATTTGGTGACAACGTGTTTCAGGGCCGTATCATTGAGGTGCATATCGGAACGCTTCTTGCGGACCAAGCGTTTACTTTCACCGACTGGACGGCTGAGATGAAAGCCAAGGCGTCGATCTGTATTTCCGAAGACGATACTTTGATCGAAAGCTTGGAAATCGCGAAAAGCCGCATCCAAATCATGATCGACAAAGGCATGGATAATGAGCCCCAAGTCCTTCAAGGTTTGATCGATATTGCCAACAAACGCATCGCGGAAATCAAATCTGGTGAAAAACCGGCTTTGACGCCAGATGCGAACGCAAAATACTTTGCCGAAGTTGTTGTTGATCTTGACCAAATCGTGGAACCAATGATCGCAGATCCAGACGTGAACAACGATGACGTGTCCAAGCGTTATACACATGATACGATCCGTCCAATTTCCTATTACGGTGGTAAGAAGAAAGTGGATCTTGGTTTTGTCGGGTCTTGTATGGTGCATAAAGGCGATATGAAAATTGTGGCTCAGATGCTCAAAAATCTTGAAAAACAAGGTGGTAAGGTTGAGTTTAAAGCGCCATTGGTTGTGGCCGCGCCAACCTACAACATCATTGATGAGTTGAAAGAAGAAGGCGACTGGGAAATCTTGCAGAAGTATTCCGGCTTTGAGTTTGATGATAACGCACCGAAAAATGAGGCGCGTACAGAATATGAAAATATTCTTTATCTCGAACGTCCTGGCTGCAACCTTTGTATGGGGAACCAAGAGAAAGCTGCAAAAGGCGACACTGTTTTGGCAACATCTACACGGCTCTTCCAAGGGCGCGTCGTAGAAGATTCGGCTGAGAAGAAAGGCGAATCCTTGTTGGCTTCAACGCCGGTTGTTGTTCTTGCCGCGATCCTCGGGCGCACGCCAACCATGGCGGAATATGACGCTGCAGTGGACGGCATCATTCTCACCAAATTTGCGCCTGCTTTGACGAAGCCTGCTGATACAAAATCAGTCCACTTCTAGGGTCCGAACACACCAAACGAAAAAGGGGCGCGGTCATTATGATCGCGCCCCTTTTTTATGAAATTTTACGAAACTTAGTCGCGAAGCAAATCATTGATGGATGTTTTTGAACGGGTCTTTGCATCCACGCGTTTCACAATCACGGCGCAATAAAGGCTCACATTATTTTTGCTTGGCATGGAGCCTGCAACGACAACGGATCCTGATGGCACTTCACCATAAGACACTGTGCCAGTTTCACGATCTACGATTTTGGTGGATTGGCCGATAAACACGCCCATTCCCAAAACGGAACCTTCGCGCACGATGCAGCCTTCAACAACTTCGGAACGCGCCCCGATGAAACAGTTGTCCTCGATGATGGTTGGGCCTGCCTGCATGGGTTCCAAAACGCCGCCGATGCCAACGCCGCCAGAAAGATGTACGTTTTTACCAATTTGCGCACAGGATCCAACGGTGGCCCATGTGTCAACCATTGTGCCTTCGCCGATATACGCGCCCAAATTGACAAATGACGGCATCAAAACCGCACCAGGTGCAACATAGGCAGATTTGCGAACGACACAGTTTGGCACGGCGCGAAACCCTGCCTCTTGCCAGTTTTGGGGTGTCCAGCCTTTGAATTTGCTGTCCACTTTATCCCACCAGCCGCCGCCTTGCGGACCGCCGGACTGTTCTTCCATGTCTTTGATGCGGAACCCCAAAAGCACAGCTTTCTTTGCCCATTGGTTCACATGCCAGTTGCCATCGTCTTGGCGTTCGGCCACGCGCAAGGATCCACTATCAAGCGCGTTTAGCGTGTCTTCGATTGCCTCACGTGTTTCACCTGTTGTTGCGGGTGTGATCGTGTCGCGCGCCTCCCAGGCGGCTTCGATTGCGGTTTCTAGCTGTGCGTTAGACATGTCGGCCCTCTTAAATGTCAAAATCTTTCCAAAGCCTATAAGGCGTGGCGCGTAATCTTGCAATGCGGGGCGACATTTGAGCGCGCAAGACCGACAAGCGAGACATCCGTTACATCCTTTCGCCCTTGTCAGATAGGGTGAGAGCGCTTAGGTCTGGTTGAAACCATTTTATAGGGCTGACTATGACTTCTCTTCTTGAAATTATCCTGCTTGTGTTGGGTGTCGCTAAATTCTTGGTCTTTGCTCATGTGATTATGAGCTGGCTGATTAATTTTCAGGTTTTGAACCTCCATCAACCAATCGTGGCGCAGATTTGGTACGGCATTAACCGTATTCTGGAACCAATTTATGCCCCCATTCGGAACATTTTGCCGAGCATGGGTGGGCTTGATTTGACGCCTGTGATTGTCCTTATCGGTATCCATATGCTGCAAATCGTCGTGAGCAATAACCTCTACGGGCTATAGAACACATGCTGGATGAGGCGCGAGGGCTTCTCTCTTCGATCTTTGGGTTTGATGATTTTCGCGTCGGTCAGAGCGAAATCGTTGATGCGATCCTTGCGGGCGAAGATACCGTGGCGATCATGCCAACGGGTGGTGGAAAATCGCTTTGTTTTCAATTGCCTGCACTTTGCCTCGATGGGGTGACGGTGGTGATTTCACCGCTCATTGCCCTGATGCGGGACCAAGTGCGCGCCCTGCGCGAGGTGGGCGTTGAGGCGGGCGCGCTGACCTCTGGCAACACGGATGAAGAAACCGCAGCCGTGTTTGAGGCGCTTGATCGTGGTACGCTCAAACTGCTTTATATGGCGCCTGAACGGCTGGCCTCGGGCGGGACGATTAACCTTCTGAAACGTGCAAATATCAGCCGCATCGCCGTGGACGAAGCCCACTGCGTGAGCCAATGGGGCCATGATTTTCGCCCCGATTATTTGCGGATCGGGGAATTAAAACGCACCTTAGACGTGCCGCTTTCGGCCTTTACGGCCACCGCAGATGAAGAAACCCGCGCGGAAATTGCCACGCGGCTTTTTCCGGATAGCCGCCCAAAAACATTTTTACATGGTTTTGATCGCCCGAACATTCACCTCGCCTTTCAGGCGAAAGACGGTCCGCGCCGCCAGATCCTCGATTTCATCAAAGCCCGCCCATCACAATCGGGCATTGTCTATTGCGGGACGCGCAACAAAACCGAAAGCTTGGCCAAAGCCATCACAGATACGGGGCGCAGTGCGCTCTCTTACCACGGCGGTATGGAACCTGATGCGCGCCGCGAAGTCGAACGCGCGTTTCAGCAAGAAGATGAACTTATCGTGGTGGCCACCGTGGCCTTCGGGATGGGGGTGGATAAACCTGACATTCGGTGGGTGGCCCATGCGGATTTACCGAAATCGATTGAGGCCTATTACCAAGAAATCGGCCGTGCGGGTCGCGACGGGGCGCCTGCAGAAACGCTTACGTTATATGGTGCGGATGATATCCGTTTGCGGCGGTCGCAAATCGACGAAAGCCTCGCGCCAGCCGAACGGCGCAGTGCCGATCACGGGCGATTGAATGCGCTGTTGGGGCTGGCGGAGGCATTGGGCTGTCGCCGGCAGGCGCTATTGTCCTATTTTGGCGAAACGGCGGATCCGTGTGGGAACTGTGATCTTTGCGAAACGCCGCCTGATGTGTTTGATGGGACAACATCGGTGCGAAAGGCGCTATCGGCGATTTTGCGCACGGGCGAATATTTTGGCACGGGTCACTTGATTGATATTCTCATCGGAAATGAGACGGATAAAGTCAAAGACCGCAACCATGGTGATTTGCCAACTTTTGGGGTGGGCAAAGAACATAGCCGCCTGGAATGGCAGGCAATATTTCGGCAAATGATGGGCCATGACCTTGTGCGGCCTGACCGCGAACGCTTTGGCGCGCTGCGGATGACCGAGGCTGCAAAACCAATTTTACGCGATGAAGCCCGCATTGATTTGCGGCGTGATGTCATTAAGGCACGCAAAAAAGGCCCCGCTGTTAAAACGCTGGTGAGCGAAGAGGACGCGCCGCTTTTATCTGCGCTTAAGGCCAAGCGCCGCGCCTTTTCTGAAGAGGCCCGTGTACCCGCCTATATCATTTTCAACGATCGAACCTTGATCGAAATGGCGGAAAAGCGACCGCAAACCCGCGATGAAATGGCGCATATTTCTGGCGTTGGTGCGAAGAAATTGGATCGGTATGGCGACGGTTTCCTAGAGGTTATCACAGGCACCAATGTTGCGAATGAACATCCGCAGCGACGTAAATTGTCGGGCCGTGCAGCAGGGTCAATTTATGATCAGCTCTTAGCCGCGCAAAATGATCTCGCCCGAGGGGAAGGCGGCACAGAAAAACAGATGTCGTGCACGGCGTCACAGCTTGCGAAAGTTGCGCAGCTTCAATCTGGGGATCACCGTGGATTAGAACGTATTTTAGGGACCAAACATATGGATCGTTTTGGTGCGCCATTTTTGGCGATTCTCGAAGGCGAATAATCCCGCCCGTTGACCCCTCATGTCAGCCTGATAGGTTGAGCGAAAAAGGAAACTGATATGCTGGTTGTGACCTCTCCTGCCAAGAAGCTCGATATGACGCCGATGGAGACCCTTTTGCAAAGCACTGCGCGCTTTGAGCCTGAGGCATTTTCACTGGCAACGGTTGCGCGGGATCTATCGGTTGGGGATTTGCAAAAGCTAATGAAAATTAGCGAAAACATAGCAAAGCTCAACGTCGAGCGGTTTCGTGAATTTGCAAAAACGGCCGATCAAGGCACAGCCAAGGCGGCGATGTTTGCCTTTGCGGGGGATACCTATGTCGGGCTTGATGCCCAGACTTTGGATGAGGTTGCAGCGCGTTACGCGCAGGATCATTACCGTATTTTATCAGGCCTTTACGGTGTTTTGCGCCCCTTTGATCTGATGCAAGCGTACCGTCTTGAAATGGGGAGCCGTTTGAAAACGGGGCGCGGCAAAAACCTCTATGAATATTGGGGGGACCGCGTGGTGCGTGCGTTAGAAGATGATGCGCGCGCAGTGGGCACGGATATTATCGTAAACTGTGCGTCACAGGAATATTTCAAAACCGTATCTGGGCAGGATCACAGCCTTCGGATTGTGACACCTGTGTTCATGGAAGAAAAGTCGGCAGGCCCCAAAGTGGTGAGCTTTTACGCCAAACGCGCACGTGGTTCTATGGCGCGGTTTATTGTGGAAAATCAAATTACTGATATAACGGCACTGAAAGATTTTGATACGGGTGGATATGTGTTCCACCGTGAGATGAGTGAAGGCGATACGCTGACCTTTATTCGCCCCGAAACGGCAGCTTAGGAGGCCCTCATGGAGACTGTTATCCTCATCCCTGCGCGTTATGGATCTACGCGGTTTGAAGGCAAGCCTTTGGCCATGCTCGAAGGGGTATCAGGCGAAAGAAAATCACTTATCGAGCGCTCCTTTGACGCGGCGAAGGCGGTCAAAGGGGATCATGCGATTTATGTGGCCACGGATGATGATCGTATTGCGGATGCGGCCCGTGCATTTGGCGCGGATGTTGTGATGACATCGGATAGGTGTCGAAACGGCACCGAACGCTGTGCAGAAGCCATCGCCAATCTTGGTGTATCGCCTGAGGTGGTGGTGAACCTTCAAGGGGATGCACCACTCACCCCGCCATGGTTTATCGAAGCATTGATCGATCAAATGAAAACGGATCCAAATGTTGGCATGGCGACCCCCGTTTTGCGGTGCGATGTGCAAACGGTTACCGATTTTATCACAGACCGCAAAGCGGGCCGCGTCGGCGGCACCACGGCGGTTTTTGATCACCATATGAATGCCCTTTATTTCTCCAAAGAGGTCCTTCCATATACGGATCAGGACTTTAAAGACGGTGATCACATCCCCGTTTTTCACCATGTGGGCGCCTATGCGTATCGGCCTGCGGCTTTGGCGGATTATATGTCATGGTCTGAGGGCCCGCTGGAGAAACTCGAAGGGTTGGAACAATTGCGGTTTTTGGAAAATGGCCACAAAATCCGTTGCGTCGAAGTGGACGGACGTGGGCATGTGTTTTGGGAACTCAACAATCCCATTGACGTGGAGCGCATTGAGCGCGTGCTAAAAGAAAAGGGCATCGGATGATTACGGTAGGAAATGTAAAATTTGGACAGGATCTCCCGTTTTCGCTAATTGCGGGTCCGTGTCAGATCGAAGGCTTGGATCACAGCCGTATGATTGCGGGGCAGCTCGCGGAAACATGCGCTGAACTTGGAATTGGCTTTGTGTTTAAGGGCAGTTTTGACAAAGCCAATCGCACGAGCCTTGGCGGCAAACGTGGTATTGGCATCGATGAAACACTGCGCATTTTTGATGAGATAAAACGTGAATTTGGCTGCCCTGTTTTAACGGATATCCACACGGCTGAACAATGCGCGCCAGTGGCCGAAGTCGTTGATATCCTTCAGATACCGGCCTTCTTGTGTCGTCAAACCGATCTTCTTTTGGCCGCAGGTGAAACGGGCCGCGTCATCAATGTGAAGAAGGGGCAATTTTTAGCCCCATGGGACATGAAAAATGTCGCAGACAAAGTCGCCAGCACGGGGAATGAAAATATTCTCCTGACGGATCGTGGCACGAGTTTTGGCTATAATATGTTGGTGTCAGATATGCGATCTTTGGCGATTATGGCAAAAACGGGCTATCCCGTGGTGATGGATGCGACCCATTCTGTACAACTCCCAGGTGGGCAAGGCGGATCATCTGGTGGTCAACGCGAATTTGTGCCAACGCTTGCGCGGGCGGCGGTTGCGGTGGGTGTCGGCGGGTTATTCGTGGAGACCCATGAAGACCCTGACAACGCACCATCAGATGGTCCAAATATGATGCACCTGTCTGATATGCCGGCATTCCTTAAGGAACTTCGCGCTATCGATGCTGTTGTAAAAGGGGCCTAATGATGCGGGGTGAGCTTGATCAAATGGCGTCCATACGCGGGTCTCTTGTAGATTTTTCCAATGGGCTTCAGGCCGTGACCGAGGCACTCGAAGATCCGTCTCTTGCGGCGAATTTAACGGGTGCGCTTGATGCGGTTTATGGAATGAAGGGGCGTTTGATCCTTTCTGGTGTGGGTAAAAGCGGCCACATCGCCAAAAAACTCGCGGCGACTTTTGCATCAACGGGCACGCCTGCGTTTTTTGTTCATGCCTCCGAAGCCAGTCATGGCGATTTGGGTATGGTGACCGAAGATGATGTTTTGCTGCTCCTAAGTTGGTCTGGCGAAACAAAAGAGCTCTCTGATATTATTGCCTATGGGCAGCGCTTTGGCGTTCCAATGATCGCGATTACGGGCGGCGAAAAGAGCATCCTCGCGCAAAAATCGACCTATCCATTGGTGTTGCCAAAAGCCAAAGAAGCCTGTCCACATAACCTTGCCCCGACGACCTCCACGCTTATGCAATTGGCGATCGGGGATGCCATTGCCGTGACCTTGCTTAAGATGCGCGGCTTCACCGAAGAAAGCTTTCGTAACTTCCATCCTGGCGGGAAACTTGGCATGGCGCTTAGCCCCGTTGCGGATGTGATGGTGAAAGCTGATGGCCTCCCGCTTGTGGAACCTGATCTTTCTGTGATGGGCGTTTTGGGTGAAATTTCGTCAAAGAAACAAGGGATCGCAGGGGTTGTTGATGGGGATCAAAACCTTCTTGGTGTGATCACCGATGGCGATATCCGTCGTTATCTTGAGGCCAAAGCAGACGGCAGTATGAAATCCGTTTTATGGGATGCCAAAGCCCATGAAATCATGACACCGGTTTCTGTTACCATTACGTCTGATCGCCTTTTGGCACGGGCGATGAATGTGATGCAAACGAACAAGATATCGGCCTGTTTTGTGGTTGAAGATGGCAAAGCCGTTGGGCTTGTCACGATGTTACAGCTGTTGCAAAACGGCGTTGCCTGATGCTGTTACGGGTCTATTTGATCTTGTCGATTTTGATCGGCCCGCTCTGGCGATTTGCCATTTTACGGCGCGTAAAACGCGGAAAAGAGGACCCAAAGCGGGTTCAAGAAAAATTTGGCACCGCAACACTTGCACGCCCCGAAGGACCGCTCATTTGGTTCCATGCACTGTCAGTGGGCGAAAGCTTGGCGCTTTTGACATTGTTTGAAACGCTTGCTGAGCAAGAACCTGAGGCGCATTTTTTACTGACAACAACGACACGATCTTCGGTTGAAGCACTTGAGAAAATCACCTTACCGCCACGTGTTATGCATCAATATCTGCCTGCTGATACGCGGCGCGCCACGCAAAAATTCCTCGCCTACTGGCGGCCTGACAAAGTTGTGTTTTCCGAATTTGATCTTTGGCCACGCATGTTGTTTGAGGTCAAAAAGCGTGAAATTCCGGCCATTTTGATGAATGTGCGCTTGGGCGCTGCGCGGGCAAAAAAGCGCAAGAAAATCCAAAGCCTGATGGTGTTTTGTTTTTCTGTCTTCGACAAAATCCTTGCCCAAGACGCCGTATCGGTTCCGCATATTATGGAATTTGATGTTCCACGAGAAAAGCTATCGGTTGTCGGATCGATTAAGGGGTCTCGCGCACCGCTTCCTGATCAAGCGGCAGATCGTGAAAACATTGAAAAAATGGTGGGGGATCGCCCGCGTTGGTTTTCCGCGGCGAGCCATCCAGATGAGGACCCGATGCTGATTGCGGCCCATGCTGAGATTTTGAAATCGGATCCGCGGATGCTCTTGATTATGGCACCTCGCTATATGGATCGCCTTTATGGGCTTTTACAGGCCGTAGAGGATCACGGGTTGATCATGGCGCGCCGTAGTTTGGGTGAAGACATCACACCAGAGACGCAAATCTATCTCGCGGATAGTTTTGGGGAAATGGGGCTTTGGTATCGCCTATCTCCTGTGAGCGCCCTTGGGCATTCCATGGTTGAGGGCC
>JBMYYE010000098.1:0-9253 GCA_049609065.1 Halocynthiibacter sp. | reverse complement strand
GCCGAATTCGGTAAAGTTGATTTCGGCCGCCCGCTGGAAATTGCCCTTAGCCCAGAGGAATTGGGCCGCGTCCGTATGACACTTCATGCACAAGACACGAGCCTTCTTGTGTCTATTGAGGCAGAAAGATTTGAAACAGCTGAGTTAATGCGACGCCATATGGAGGAGTTGGAGCAAGAGTTTAAAGAGCTTGGATATGGTGATGTCTCTTTCGATTTTGGTCAATCGAGAGGGGAAGACAACGCCCCGAGACAAGAGAACAGCACAGGGCGTTTAGAACCTATGGCTGACGATGAAATACTGGATGTGCGGGGGGCTGAAGTGATGACAGGCGACCGTATTGACATAAGATTATAGGAGTAAACATGAACATTTCCCCAACCACAGGCGCCGATGCGAACACAGTACCCAATGCGCCCAAAAAGCAAGCGATCTCCTCTGATTATGAAACCTTTTTACATATGCTGACCGTTCAGATGAAAAACCAAGATCCGTTAAACCCTGTTGAATCGGCGGATTTCGCGGTGCAGCTGGCCACGTTTTCAAATGTTGAACAACAGATACGGACCAATCAACTTCTAACAGGTCTTACTGATACGTTGGGTCAGTCACGCATTTCAAATTTGGGGTCGTGGGTTGGCATGCAAGCACGCGCACCGATGCCTGTTTCATTTTCAGGTGACCCCATTGATGTGACGCCGCGGTTTTCAAAAGATGTCGAAAGCGCAACGGCTGTGATTAAATCATCGTCGGGCACCATTTACCGAGAGGTATCCATCCCCACGACGGCTAAGACATTCACCTGGGATGGGAAGGATGATTCGGGAAATTTGGTACCCATGGGGGACTATCAAATTGAAATCGAGTCTTACGAAGGGGACAAGATTGTCGAAAAAAATATGGCCCAGAGCTACGGGGAAATTATTGAAGCACGATATCAAGATGGCGGTGTTGAACTTGTCTTTGCAAATGGCCATGCCGTGAAAGAAGCCGAGATTACTGGCGTCCGTGGTGCGGGTGTTTGACCATTAGAAAAGCTGCGCGAGAATAACACCAGCCCCGACGAAAGCCGCCCCCCCCAAAGCGCCGAAAAAATAGGTTTTAAAGCTATTTGACGGAAGAGGATCTGACGGATTTGGTTCAAGGTTGCGTTCAAATATCTGTTCGAGAATAACAGGAAGCTGGGGCCCGTAGCGTGTGATTACGGCAGCCGCTTTTTTGAGATCTTGCACAGCGGCGCGTGGCCCGATGCTAGAGCGAATGTAATCTTCAACGATAGGGTGTGCGACATCCCAAATGTTGATATTTGGATCAAGGGACCGCGCGACCCCTTCTACGACCACCATGGTGCGCTGAAGTAAGATGAGCTCAGTCTGCGTTTCCATGCCAAAACGTTCGGTCACTTCAAAAAGATGGCTGAGAAGGCGACCCATTGAAATTTGCGAGGCATCCATGCCAAAAATCGGCTCGCCGACAGATCGGAGCGCAAGAGCAAAGGCTTCGAGGTCCTGATCGGCGGGGATGTACCCCATTTCGAAATGAACCTCTGCAATGCGCCGATAATCTTTACGAATAAAGCCATAAAGAATTTCAGCATAGCCGCGGCGGACCTTTTCGTTGATATGGCCCATAATGCCAAAATCATACGCAATAAGGGTGCCATCATTGTGCACTTTGAGGTTGCCGTGATGCATGTCGCCATGGAAAAAACCGTCTCGGAGCGCATGCTGTAAGAAAAGCTCAAGAACGCGCCGGCCAAGTGTTTCGAGATCATGACCTTCTTGGCGGAGCTTTTCAATATCCCCAAGGGCCGTGCCATCCGCCCAGCCGAGCCCCATGACACGTTTGCCAGAGAGGTCCCAACGAATGCTTGGAACAAGGAACCCTTGATCCTTTTCGGTGTTGGCTTTGAACTGCGAAGCCGCGGCAGCTTCTTGTCTGAGGTCGAGTTCCTCATTCACGACGCTTTCAAAATGTTGAATGACGTCATTGGGGCGCAAGCGGCGCGACCCCGGTGAAAAGAATTCAATCATTTGGGCCGCAAAATAGAACGCATCAATGTCTTTTCGAAAGGCCCGCTCAATTTTTGGGCGCAAGATTTTGATGGCAACATCTTCGGAGGCGCCTTTTACACGCGCGCGGTGAACTTGCGCGATGGACGCCGCCGCGATGGGCGTATCGAAGAAATCAAAGAGATCATCCGCCGATTTGCCAAACTCTTCTTCGATGGCGCGTTTTGCATCGCTCATGGAGAAAGGGGGCAGTTGATCTTGGAGGACGCGCAATTCAAGTGATAGATCCGAACCAACAACATCGGGGCGGGTTGAAAGCACCTGACCTAGTTTAATATACGCGGGGCCCAATGCGGTGAGCGCGCGCGGGATGGGGGGCATGCTAGGATCGCCTCTGTAGCCGAGCCACTTAAAGGGCCAGCCCAGAACCCGTGCCGCAACTCGAAGCGGGAAGGGCGCATCCATAGCCCGAAGCGCGATGCGCATGGCGCCTGTGCGTTCAAAGGTGGCACCAGTGCGCACCAGTCGCCAGATGTTATGGGGTCCGCGCATTTAGATTTTCCACCCAGAATGAAGGGCCGCGATCCCCAATGACAGGTTGCGATATTTCACGCTGGAAAACCCCGCATCACGGATCATGTCGGCGAACACGTCTTGTTTTGGGAATTTGCGGATCGATTCAACGAGGTACTGGTAGCTCTCGGAATCGTTTGCGATCACTTTGCCCATTTTGGGAATGACGTTGAAGGAGTAAAGATCATACATCTTTTGCATCATGTCATTCGGGATATGGCTAAATTCCAAAACCATGAGGCGCCCGCCTGGTTTGAGGACGCGGTGGGCTTCTGCCAAGGCGTCTTGGATACGGGTCACGTTTCGGATGCCAAATGAAATCGTGTAGACGTCAAATGTGTTATCCTCAAACGGGAGCGCCATCGCGTCGCCGACCACCCAAGAAAGTTGATCGGGGCGTTTTGTGGCTTCGGTCCGTTCGCGCCCTTCAACAAGCATCGATTCGGTCATATCCAGCACGGTCGCATGGGCACGCCCCGCGCGGTCTAGAAAGCGAAATGAAATATCGCCTGTGCCGCCTGCCACATCGAGGAGCTTTTGCCCCTCTTTCGGGGTCAGCCAATCCATCATCGCGTCTTTCCAAACGCGGTGAATACCCAAAGACATGGCGTCATTCATAATGTCGTATTTTGACGCCACATTGGTGAAGACCCCGTGGACCATGCCCGCTTTTTGATCTTCGTTCACGGTTTTAAAGCCGAAATGGGTTTTCTTTGTCGTATTGGCAGACATGAGGCAGGACCTTATTGTCGTTTTCGTTTAATCATTCTTATAGTGTTCTCTTAGAATGATACAATCGTTTGCGCTTGAAAAAGGAGCGAATCCCATGCCCGAACTGCCTGAGGTGGAAACTGTGATGCGCGGATTACAGCCCGTCATGGAAGGAAAGCGCATTGCGAAGGCCGATATTCGGCGTCCTGATTTGCGCTGGCCATTTCCTGAGCGGATGCAAGAACGACTTACGGGGGTGACGGTGACGCGGATGCGCCGCTGTGCCAAATATATCGTTGCGGACCTATCATCGGGGGAAAGTTTGATCATCCATTTGGGGATGTCTGGGCGCATGTTGATTTCAGGGGAAAGCAGTGTGGCCTTTGCCCGTGAGCGGGCCGTGCCTGAAAAACATGACCATGTGATTTTTGATATGGATGGTGGCGCGCGGGTGAGTTTTAACGACGCGCGGCGCTTTGGGGCGATGGATTTGGCACCGACGAAGGATGTGGAAAGCCATAAGTTTTTTGCCAAACTTGGGCCGGAACCATTATCCAATCACTTTCATCCACAGGGGCTTTATGACGCAATTTCAACACGAAAGACGCCTTTGAAAACGGTGCTTTTGGATCAAAGCGTGGTTGCAGGTTTGGGCAATATTTATGTGTGTGAAATCTTGTACCGCGCGCGCCTTAATCCAGTGCGACAGGCGCAGACGGTGTCGCTAAAGACGTGCGAAAAGATCGTGCCGCTTGTACGTGAAGTTTTATCAGAAGCCATCGAATCGGGGGGATCTACGTTGAAAGATCACCGCTCGGTGGATGGGGAACTTGGATATTTTCAGCATAGTTTTGCGGTTTACGGGCGCGAAGGTGAAACCTGTCAGACGCCGTCATGTGGCCAAGAAATCATCCGTATTGTGCAATCGGGGCGTTCGACTTTTCTTTGTCCAGGGTGCCAAGAATAGTTTTACAAATGCGCTCAGGCTGCTAAGGAACAAGTCTGACTGAAACAACGATGCAGAATCTTATGGCCTACGAAACTCTTATTGTCGAAATCGAAGAACATGTTTCTTTGATTAAGCTGAACCGCCCTGAAGCCCTGAATGCGCTGAATTCCCAACTTTTGGGTGAGCTCGCAGACGCGCTAAAGGATGCTGAAGGAAATGATAAAGTCCGTTGTGTGGTAATCACAGGGTCTGAAAAAGCATTTGCAGCCGGCGCCGATATTAAAGAGATGTCAGAAAAAAGCTTCGTAGATGTGTTTACGTCTGATCTTTTTGGAACAGAGACCGACCAGTTATTGAAATGCCGCAAGCCAATTATCGCAGCGGTTTCGGGCTATGCGCTCGGCGGTGGCTGTGAGCTTGCGATGATGTGTGATTTCATCATTGCATCGGATACCGCAAAATTTGGCCAACCAGAAATCAACCTTGGTGTTGTTGCTGGTATTGGCGGCACGCAGCGTTTGACACGCTATGTTGCAAAATCGAAATCCATGGATATGCACCTGACGGGGCGTTTCATGGACGCAGAAGAAGCAGAGCGTTCGGGCCTTGTGTCACGGGTTGTTCCTGCGAAAAAACTCATGGAAGAAACACTCGCTGTAGCGCATAAAATTGCGGAGAAATCCCAGATGGCTACAATGATCGTGAAAGAAGCCGTGAATCGGTCCTATGAAACCACGTTGAGCGAAGGCTTGCTTTTTGAACGACGTGTATTTCATTCGCTTTTTGCGACAGAGGACCAAAAAGAAGGCATGAAAGCATTTTTGGACAAGCGTGAAGCGCAATTCCGAGATAAATAAATCAGAAAACTTTGCATGATCTGTTGACTTATATGTGAGTCGCTTTTATGAGCGCGGTTTCAGAATATGCGAACCCAGATGGGAAATCGAGACTATGGCTAATACGCCCCAAGCAAAAAAACGCGCACGTCAAAACGAACGCCGTGCAGAAGTAAACAAAGCGCGTCGTTCGCGCATCCGCACTTATTTGCGTAAAGTTGAAGAAGCGATTGCTTCTGGCGACAAAGACGCAGCACAAGGTGCGTTCAAAGCTGCGCAGCCTGAATTGATGCGCGGTGTGACAAAAGGCATTTTCCACAAGAACACTGTGGCACGTAAATTGTCTCGTTTGTCCGCACGGGTTAAAGCAGTAAGCTAAGCTTCTGCAATCCGAACACTATGTGACGAGGGCATATGGCGACATGTGCCCTTTTGTCGTGCCTGAATGTCAGGTTATTTCTACCGCAACAAAGTCGCGGCGTGCCGCGAAATGAGATTCGATTCAATTATCTTTGAGTCAAGTATGAAGTTCTGTTGCGACTCTTCAAACTCCATTGCTAGATTGTCTTATCGATTCACGTCACCACGCACATGAGGCGGCGATTCTACAATTTATGTCTGTGGTTTTGCAGCAGCATGTAGATGATACCAGATCGCCATTTTGCGATGCTATTGTGCGGCATGTGTGGATCGTTTGCAGGATTGGGGGATTTTGCGGAAGGCTTTGTGAGAACAAAAAGCCGAGTATTCGGCGTAAATAATAAGGGTGCGTTTGCGCCCATAAAAGATAGTTGTGGACGAAGATAAAATGGTAATTGCTGATTGGGAACAGTTGAGAGAGGCGCTACGCTCAGCTGTTGGGGGAAACAATTTTCAAAGTTGGATTGAACCTTTGGAATTTGTCGGCTGTGAAGAAAGCGCCGCAATTTTTTCTGTTCCAACAAGCTTCATGGGGGACTGGGTTTCCCGAAACTTTGGGGATGAAATCCTCGGCCTTATTAAATCGTCTGGCACGGCTGTTTCGCGCCTTGAGTTTATTGTGCCATCCGCCAAGCGATCCACGACCACATCCAAACACGAGCCCGTAACAGGGACCCAAAAGGCCCCGAAGGTGCGTGAGGTTGTGTCTGGCGATCTCCCTGGGGCGCCGCTTGATGCGCGTTTCACTTTTGATAAGTTTGTGGTTGGTAAGCCGAATGAACTGGCCCATGCGGCTGCACGCCGTGTGGCGGAAGGTGTTGAGGCGACGTTTAACCCGCTTTTCCTTTATGGGGGAGTTGGGCTTGGTAAAACGCATCTTATGCATGCGATTGCCCATGAGCTTCGTGATACACGTCCTGATCTCAATGTGCTGTATCTATCGGCGGAACAGTTCATGTACCGTTTTGTTCAAGCTTTGCGCGACAAGCGTATGATGGACTTCAAAGAAATGTTCCGGTCTGTTGATGTGCTTATGGTGGACGATGTGCAATTCATCGCCGGCAAAGGCAGTACTCAAGAAGAATTTTTCCATACATTCAACGCTTTGATCGACCAAAATAAGCAGATCGTGATTTCAGCGGATCGTGCGCCAGGTGAAATCAAAGATCTCGAAGACCGGATCAAATCGCGGATGCAATGTGGGCTGGTCGTGGATTTGCACCCGACTGATTATGAACTTCGCCTCGGGATTTTACAGACCAAGGTTGAACAGTACCGCACGCAATATGAGGATCTCGAAATTTGCGATGGCGTGCTGGAATTTTTGGCGCATCGCATTTCGACCAATGTACGTGTGCTTGAGGGCGCATTGACCCGCCTTTTTGCGTTTTCATCGCTTGTTGGGCGTGAAATCACATTGGAATTGGCCCAAGATTGTCTTGCCGATGTGCTCCGTGCGTCAAACCGCAAAATCACCATTGATGAAATTCAACGCAAAGTCAGCGAACATTACAACATTAAGCTGTCTGAAATGATTGGGCCAAAACGCGTGCGGTCCATTGCGCGGCCACGTCAGGTTGCGATGTATCTCGCGAAACAACTCACCTCTCGGAGCCTCCCTGAAATCGGGCGCCGCTTTGGCGGACGCGATCATACAACCGTGATGCATGGTGTGAAAAAAATCGAAGAATTGATGCCGATCGACAATCAAATTTCAGAAGATTTGGAAATCCTACGCCGTAGCCTCGAAAGCTAATTTTAGGTGAGCATCTGGCACTGGGCTTGACGCGCGGGGAATTTCCCCTCAAATTTCGACAAAACACTTGTGGCTGATCATAGATCGGCTATCTTGCGACCCCTAATACCTTTAAGGAGCCAAGGGATGAAAATCAGTATTGAACGCGCCACATTGCTTAAGGCCGTCTCCCAAGCACAATCCGTAGTTGAACGTCGGAACACAATCCCGATCTTGGCAAATGTTTTGATCGAAGCGGATGGCGAAACAGTAAGCTTCCGCGCGACCGACCTTGATATCGAGGTTGTGGATAAAACCTTGGCTCAGGTTGAACGCGCAGGTGCGACGACCGTGTCTGCTGTGATGCTCCATGAAATTGTACGCAAACTTCCCGATGGGGCGCTTGTGCAATTGACAGATGATGCCGCATCTGGCCGCTTGACGGTTGAGGCCGGGCGTTCAAACTTCTCGCTTGCGACATTGCCGAAGGAAGATTTTCCAGTGATGGCGTCGTCTGAATATTCTGCAAATTTCTCTGCGCCATCGCCTGTGTTGCGCCGTTTGTTCGATAAGTCCAAATTTGCAATTTCAACTGAGGAAACACGCTACTACCTGAACGGTGTTTACCTTCACATCGCGGACCAAGATGGCGGCCGTGTGCTGCGTGCTGTGGCCACGGATGGTCACCGTCTTGCGCGTATTGATGCGGAGCTTCCTGAAGGCGCAAATGACATGGCGGGTGTGATTGTTCCGCGCAAAACCGTGAATGAACTTGGGAAACTTTTGGGTGATGATGAAACGGAAATCGCTGTGTCGGTTTCCGAAACCAAAATTCGATTTGCGACCCCTGAAATCACGCTAACATCCAAGGTTATCGATGGCACATTCCCTGATTACACGCGGGTGATCCCATCTGGAAACACAAAGAAGCTCGAAGTGGATGCAACGGAATTCGCCAAAGCGGTGGACCGTGTGGCAACCGTATCTTCTGAACGATCGCGCGCGGTGAAGCTCGCTTTGGACGAGGATCGTTTGGTGCTCTCTGTGAATTCCCCAGATAGTGGTGCCGCGGAGGAAGAACTCGTCGTGGCCTATGGTGATGATCGCCTGGAAATCGGCTTCAACGCGAAATACCTGTTGGAAATTGCCAATCAGGTGGACCGTGAAAACGCTGTCTTTATGTTCAACTCCTCTGGGGATCCGACTTTGATGCGCGAAGGCAATGACACGAGCGCGGTTTATGTCGTGATGCCGATGCGCGTGTGAGCGGGCTCAGCCTTAAAAACATAACACTTTCCCATTTTAGGTCGCATAAACATATGCGCCTTGAGCTTGATGGTCGGCCTGTTGCGATATTTGGCGCAAACGGGGCCGGGAAAACCAACATATTAGAAGCTATTTCTCTCCTGTCGCCTGGGCGTGGATTGCGCCGTGCGCAGGCGGATGTGCTCATGCGAAAGCCTGAGCTTCTGGGTTGGAAAGTTTCCGCCACGGTTGAAAGCCTTGAACAAGTTCACGAAATCGACATCACATATCATCCCCAAGAGGGGCGACAGCTCAAAATTGATGGCAAATCAGCGCCACAGGCGGCGCTTGGTCGGTTGGCGCGCGTGTTGTGGCTGGTGCCGTCAATGGATCGGCTGTGGCTTGAAGGCGCAGAGGGACGACGGCGGTTTTTGGATCGTATGGCGCTTAGCTTTGAACCCTCTCATGGGGAAGCGGTGCTGCAGTATGAAAAATCCATGCGCGACCGCAATAGGTTGCTTAAAGACAATGTCTCAGACGACAGTTGGTACCGTGCCCTTGAAGGACGGATGGCCGAAGCCGGGGCAAAGGTTTTTGCCCATAGGCGCGCAGCACTTACATTGATTGAGGCGGCGCAGCGTGACGCGGCAACGTCATTTCCCGTGGCCTCTTTGGCGCTTATGCATTGGGATGGTGGGGCAATAGGCCCTGAGGACGAAGACAGCTTGCGTTCTGCATTTCACGATAACCGCCGCCAAGATATGTTTGCGGG
>JBMYYE010000097.1:0-9302 GCA_049609065.1 Halocynthiibacter sp. | reverse complement strand
GGTAGGGATATGTGATCTCTTGTGTTGGGGCGCGCATTTGGCCATAATAGATGGACGATTTTTGGGCATGGATTAAAAATGACATCTGTATCATCCGAGAGAGCATTGGACTGGCTGGCACAAGCGGATTTGCGGCCAACGCGGCAACGCGTGGCGCTGGCGGATTTACTGGTGGGGGATGGCTGTAATCGCCATGTCACGGCGGAAAGCCTTTACCAAGCGGTGATAGCTGCGGGTGAAAAAGTGTCACTCGCGACGGTTTATAACACGCTTCGGGCGTTTTGTGATGCGGGCATTTTGCGTGAAATCCTTGTGGATGGGCATAAATCGTATTTTGACACTGACACATCCGACCATCCGCATTTTTTGTGGGAAGACACACAAGAACTGTTCGATGCGCCGTCAGATCAGCTCGTGATCGATAGCTTGCCAGAGGCGCCGATGGGCGCGCGGGTGAGCAAAGTTGACGTTGTTATGCGGTTGACGCGGGACTAGTCCAAATAACGGGCCTTTGCGTGTCTGGTTGAACTGTGTTTGGCTAAAACCACTGGCCCGGCTCCATGAGCCCCAATTCCATAAGCTGCATGGAATGCCAGTTAAATTTAACCGACCGGGTCCATTCAAAGCTCTTGATATCAAAACTGGATCCTGGGTTCAGTTTGAGCGCCTTTGCCGTGCGAAAGGACATAACGGCCGCAGTCAGGTTGTTGTGCCACGGGCAGGCATAGGTGTTGTATTCTTCGATGTTAAAGGTGTGGTTCGGTTTGAGTTCTAAGCCAGGAGCTGCCCGAAAGAGCGAGATGCGATCGAGTTTACGTTGCGCGTTTGGGATATGTTCTTCGAAACGCCATCTCAACCCGCCATAAAAATCAAGTTGGCGTTCTTTGGGGTGGTTGTGATTTTTGGGGTCTGGACGCGCAAGAGCATAGTAGCCCGTTTCATCAAGCATGGCCGTATCTCGTGAAACGGCATCCGGATGGTCGTTTAAGTTTTGCGCATAAATATCAATGACATAAGTGAGCATAGCATCTCGGCGTTCTTCCGTATGGAAGGTGAGCATTTCACCAATCGTCCGCGTTTCACAAAAAGGAAAGAACAGATATTCCGCGTTGTACCCATAGTAGATCCAACTGCCCAAAGCAGAAGGGATAAGGCGATTTACGATGTCAATTGCGTGGGTTTTGCTGCGATTTCGAAAAGGAATGACATGCACTTTGCTGGCAAGCTCGGCCTCAATGCTGACCTCTTGCGGTAAAAAGACCAGCACCTGTTTGAAACCTAACTTCAGGTGATGTTCCAGCGTTGAAGCAACCTCAACATCATCTTCCACAATGATAATCGCGATGGGTCCTTTGGACAACGTCGCGTGGTTTTGTGCAATGAATTCGGTTAAGCTGGTATAGTGCATGGGTCTCAAGGAATTGATTTTAGAGTAAGACCTACCGCTTTTTGCGGTTGGAAAGCAAGCATTCGCACATCTCATCCCCCAAGTAATTGCGCTGCATCTTTTGGGGGGCATTGCCGCGCTTGGTGAGTTGGTTTAAAGGGGCGGTCTAGAGAAAAAGGATTTTTGGCGATGTCTGATAAAATGGATAGCACTGATACAGCCCAAGGCGATGGTGATGCGAGCAATATGAAGAAGCTCTATATCAAAACCTATGGCTGTCAGATGAATGTCTATGACAGTGAGCGTATGGCAGAGGCCATGGGCAGCACAGGCTATGAGACCACGGAAAATCCCGAAGACGCGGATATGATTTTGCTCAACACTTGTCACATCCGTGAAAAAGCCGCTGAGAAAATCTATTCTGAATTGGGGCGTTATAAGAAGCTCAAATCCAATAAGCCAGATTTGAAATTCGGTGTCGCAGGGTGCGTGGCGCAGGCTGAAGGCGAAGAAATCATCAAACGTCAGCCGATGGTTGATTTGGTGGTGGGGCCCCAAACCTATCACCGTTTGCCTGACATGATGAAAGAGGTCGACAAAGGCAACCGTGCCGTTGATACGGATTTCCCAGAAGAAGACAAATTCGAACACCTCCCTAAACGGTCGAAACCGACGCGAGGGCCTACCTCTTTTTTGACGGTGCAAGAAGGCTGCGATAAATTCTGTGCGTTTTGTGTCGTGCCTTATACACGCGGCGCCGAAGTGTCCCGCCCCGCCGCGCGCCTTATCGCAGAAGCCCGCGCCTTGGTCGAAGACGGCGTGCGCGAAATCACGCTTTTGGGTCAAAACGTGAATGCCTATAATCCTGCTGGCGACGAAGATTGGACCTTGGACAAACTCATCTGGGCGATGAATGATATTGACGGGTTGGAACGCATTCGTTTCACCACATCGCATCCAAATGATATGACCGAAGACTTGATCCGTGCCCATGGGGAGTGTGAAAAGCTCATGCCGTATCTGCATCTTCCGGTGCAGGCGGGGTCTGATAAAATTCTCAAACGTATGAACCGCAACCACACTGCAGATGAATATATTCGTGTCATCGAACGCATCCGTGCGGCGCGTCCAGATTTGCTCTTGTCAGGGGATTTCATTGTTGGTTTCCCAGAAGAGGAAGAAGAAGACTTCCAAGCCACGATGGATTTGGTGCGTGAAGTGCATTTCGGGCAGGCCTATTCCTTCAAATATTCCACACGTCCCGGAACACCTGCGGCGGAACGTGGTCAAATCGATGATGGGATTGCAACGGATCGCCTTCATCGTTTGCAGGCGCTTTTGGCAGAACAGCAAAAAGAAACCCAAGAAAGCATGATTGGCAAAGAGGTCTCAGTTCTCTTTGAACGTGCGGGCCGTGATCCTGGACAGATGGTTGGGAAATCGGAATATCTTCATGCGGTTCACGTCGAAGCCGATGGCATTGAAAAAGGCGACTTACGAAAGGTGCGAATCATCCGCAGCGAACGGAACTCCCTTGCTGGGATATTGCTTTAGCGCGTTCATAATTTTAAGGAAATTTAATTATTACGTCGGTATTTTTGGTTAATACCTGTGATTTCGAGTGAAGTCCTCACAGTTACATCATAATACATGACGTATATTTCTTTATTTTTAGGATCAGTTTGTTATCTTTGCGTCATTAAAATGATGGGGTCGCATATTACGCGTTTAGCGGCGGGGCCGTACCCCAAGTCTAAGTGATTTGAAAAGGATACGTGAGAAATGAAAATACGTGTGAAGCAAACGATCTTGTCCGCTGCACTGCTATTTGCAGGCGCAACAGCGGCGCAAGCAGCAGAAGATTACACACCAACAATTTGGATTGATCCAGATGGATGCCAGCACTGGGTGATGGATTCAGGGGCCCAAGGGTTTATGACACCACGGGTGAGCCGTGATGGCATTCCAGTTTGTGAACGCACGCCAAGCTGCGGCGTGATAGATTCAGATCAGCTCTTTAAGAGTGGCAGCGCGCATATTGGTGCGGCAGGCCGCCGCCGGTTGGAGCAGTTTTTTCGCTCAGCAGGGGCTTCGTCTTATGCAATCGTTGGGCACACAGACAGCCGCGCCAGCGATCAGTATAATAACCGCCTTTCAAAACGGCGCGCCAATGCGGTGGCAAAAATCGCCAGACAGGCCGGCGCGCGGGTTTCATCCGTGCGCGGAATGGGCGAACGCGAACCACGCGCAACCAATCGTACGGCGGCTGGCATGCGCCAAAATCGCCGTGTTGAAATTATGTGCGCGCGCTAAAACAGGTGGATTTGAACATGACTATTACTAAAAATATGAAGATATGTGTCCCGATTCTGGCGGTTGCGGTTCTTGCTGCATGTGGGAAACCTACGAAGGATAAAACGACTGACCAAGGTTTTTTGGACGCTGGGAATAAACCGCTGAGTACGCTCAAAGCTGGAATTTGGGTTGATCCAACAGGGTGCGATCACTGGATCATTGATGATGGCATCGAAGGCTATCTGTCTGCGCGCCTTGATCGCAATGGGAAACCCGTTTGTTCAGGGATCAGTGCCCCAAATACCGCCGTCGGTGACTTCCGAGGTGGGGCACATAAAAAACTGTAACCCTGTGCTCTGTCTAAAAAATGCGAGGCGTGGCTTTGGCCGCGCCTTTTTCATTTGCGGGCCTTTGCTGCCTATCATAGGATCATCTTATGTTCACCGATGATAGTAGGGACGTGATTCTGATCATATGACCGATATTTCTGCGCTTGATCCGCATGCTACGGCTGTTGAAACTCCAAATCGCCCTTTGGAACATTTTCTGGAATTTTCCGATAATACGTTGTTAATCGACCTTTGCGGTCCGTTTGACGAATACCTCGCGACGATTGAAGCCGCGCTTGAGGTGCAAATCGTGCGCCGTGGCAATAAGCTCACCTTAGCAGGGGACCGCAATGCGGTGTCGCGCGCCGGTGAAATTTTGGGACATCTCTATGGCCGTCTTGAGGCCGGAAAAGAAGTGGACTTACCGGTTGTCGAAGGCGCCATTCGCATGGGCGCAGAGATTTTTGACACAAGCATGAGCGAAAAACAGCCCGATATGTTTAAAGGCGGCGTGATGGAAATCCCCACCCGCAAGAAAACAATCAGCCCGCGTACCAAAGCCCAAGCGACTTTTGTGAAGTCGCTTTATGAAAAAGAGCTGTGCTTTGGCATCGGGCCTGCAGGCACGGGGAAAACCTATCTCGCGGTGGCTGTGGGCGTTTCGATGTATCTCTCTGGTCAGGTGGAGCGCATCATCTTATCGCGCCCTGCGGTCGAAGCGGGCGAACGGCTGGGCTTTTTGCCAGGTGACATGAAAGACAAAGTCGACCCATATATGCAGCCGCTTTATGATGCATTGAATGATTTTTTGCCGGGCAAGCAGCTTGGAAAGTTGATCGAAGAAAAGAAAATCGAAATTGCGCCATTGGCCTTTATGCGTGGCCGGACGCTATCCAATGCCTTTGTGGTGTTGGATGAGGCGCAAAATGCCACCAGCATGCAGATGAAGATGTTCCTCACGCGCCTTGGCGAAGGATCGCGTATGGCGATCACGGGTGATCGGTCGCAAATCGATTTGCCTCGTGGTGTGAAATCAGGCCTGCGGGATGCCGAAGATAAATTGGGGGATATTCATAAAATCGCCTTCAATTACTTCACCGCCAAAGACGTCGTACGCCATCATTTGGTTGCGGAAATCATTAAGGCCTATGACTTAAAAGATGACTGATCTCATTGATATTATGATCGAAGATCCCCGCTGGACCCCCACGGGGTTTGAGGATCTGGCACGCGATGTCGTTCGGTTTTGCCTTTTGGAAATGGACCTTCCGGTGGAGCGCTGCGAGGTTTCGATCTTGGCCTGTGATGATGCGCGGATCAAAGTTTTAAACGCTGATTTTCGGGAAAAAGACGCAGCAACGAATGTGCTTT
This sequence comes from Halocynthiibacter sp., assembly GCA_049609065.1. GTDB lineage: Bacteria > Pseudomonadota > Alphaproteobacteria > Rhodobacterales > Rhodobacteraceae > JBMYYE01. The sequence goes on along the minus strand of JBMYYE010000097.1, from coordinate 3,920 downwards.
CGTGGCCGGCGGAGGATTTACAGCCCGAAGAAGAAGGCGGGAGGCCATCTTCGCCTGAACCCTTCTTGCCAGATGGGGATATCGAACTTGGCGACATTGCGATTTCCTATGATACAATGGAAAAAGAGGCCCGCGCCGCAGGTAAACCGCTCACAGATCATGTGACGCATTTGCTCTTGCACGGGGTGCTTCACCTCTTGGGCTATGACCATATCACTGATAAAGATGCCACAGTCATGGAGGCGATCGAAATACGCCTACTTGGCAAACGGGGTATAGAAAGCCCATATTAGGGTAAAACACGGATAAAGGATCCTGAAAACATAATGGGCGACAGCATCGACGGCTCTTCTAACGCAGCGCAACGCGCGCAGAGTGAAGACATCCCAAATAGTGACGATCCCATGCGGAGGTCACGCCCCAATTTCCTACAACGTCTTTTTGGCACGCAAGAGGACGTCATCGCCTCAAACGCGCCTGAGAAAGATAAGGTTGACGTGATGACGCCAAAACCCGGCATGGTGAATCTGCGCCGTTTGCGCGTTGATGATGTGGCCATTCCCAAAGCGGAAATCATCGCGGTGGCTTCTGATATTCGCAAAGATGATCTTGTGTCTGTCTTTCGCGACTGTGGTCTTACACGTTTGCCGGTTTATGAAGGCACGCTTGATACGCCCATTGGGCTTGTCCACCTGAAGGATTTCTCGCTCAATCATGGATTTAATGGCACGGGCGAACGCTTTTCGATGAAAAACCTTATCCGGCCTCTTCTTTACGTGCCGCCCTCAATGCCGCTTGGAATTTTGCTGCAAAAAATGCAAGCCGAACGCATCCACATGGCGCTTGTCATTGATGAATATGGGGGCGTTGACGGGGTTGTGACGATCGAAGATTTGATCGAACAAGTCGTCGGCGAAATCGAAGATGAACACGACATCGAAGAAGATGTGCTCTGGCAAGAAGAACCTGACGGGAGCTTCTGTGTTGAAGCCCGCGCGGCTTTGGACGAGTTCCAAGAGGTGATCGGTAAACCGCTCATCACAGGGGATGAAGACGAAGAAGTCGAAACCATGGGGGGGTTGGTGTTCCTACTGGCAGGACATGTGCCAACCCGTGGCGAAGTTATCCGCCATCCCAATGGGATGAAAATTGAGGTCATGGAAGCGGACCCTCGACGCATTAAACGTTTGCGGGTTTGGAAAGATGATCGCACGGCTTAAAGCGCCTTTTTTATGGATCACCATGGGGGTATTGACTGCGCTGGCGCAGGTTTTCCCAGATCTTTGGTTTGTGTCACTCTTTGGGTTATTTGTTGCATTTACATATGTTAAACGCGGTGAATTTGGCTTCAAAAGTGGATTTTTGTTTGGTTTTGGATATTTTCTAACCTCCTTAAATTGGATTGCATCCCCGTTTTTTGTCGATGCGGCCCAACATGGCTGGATGGCGCCTTTTGCGGTTGCTGCGATGGCTTCTGGGGGGGCTTTGTTTTGGGGCGCTGCCGGTTGGGGCGCGCGGCGGCTGTCCCTTGGGCCGATAGGTTTTGCCGTATTTTTGGCGCTGGCGGAGTTTTTGCGTGGCCATCTCTTTGGCGGATTTCCTTGGGCGCTGATTGGCTATATCTGGGTGGAGACCCCGATCTTGCAATTGGCGGCCAGTGTTGGACCTTATGGTTTGACGTTGATAACTGTGGTTGGGGTCGCCGCTATGGCCACAGCTGTCAGAGCAAAATCGTATCTCGGCGGTGGGTTGTGTGTTTTGGCTTGGCTTACCCTATGGGGTTTGGGGCTGGCCTTAAGGCCGGCAACGGAATTTAGCCAACACACCGTGCGCCTCATTCAACCCAATGCACCGCAACACGAAAAATGGAACACGGATAAAATCCCTGTGTTTTTTGAGCGCGCTTTGTCATTGACCCGCGCCAAAGGGCAACAGGCACCTGATGTGGTGGTGTGGCCCGAAACCTCTGTCGCGCCACTTTTGAATTTTGCGCGTCCTGAGCTGCAAGACATTGCGGGTGCGGCGGCGGGGGCGCCTGTTTTACTTGGAGCGCTGCGATCAGAGTATCCGTTTTATTATAACAGTGCCGCGCTCATTGATGGGGCAGGGGACCTCATTTCCACATATGACAAAACACGCTTGGTGCCGTTTGGGGAATATGTGCCATTTGGGTCCGCGCTCAAATCCATTGGGGTGACGGCCTTGGCTGCTCCTGAAAATTACGGATTTATTGCCAATGAAGATCCTCAGTTGATGGCGATCCCGATGCTTGGGCATGCAAAGGTTTTGATCTGCTATGAGGCGGTGTTCCCACGTTTTGTACGCAAGGGCCCGCGCCCTGATCTTTTGGTGCAGATCACCAATGATGCGTGGTTTGGCGCCTATATCGGCCCTTTTCAGCACCTGACACAGGCGCGGTTTCGAGCCGTTGAAATGGGGGTGCCTGTGCTGCGTGCGGCCAATACGGGCATATCTGCGATTATTGCGCCAAATGGGGCGCTGACGCAGGCGTCTGAGATGAATGAAGCAGCATTTGTTGATGGTCATGTGCCGTTGGCGCGTGGGGAAACGCTTTGGTCGCGTTTTGGAAATCTGTGGCTTTGTGTCAGTTTTGCAGTCTTTGCAGGATCATTTTGGGGGCAAAGGCGAAAAGACATTGACCCTAATATTGTAAAGCGCTAGGCGAAGGTAACACCGCCACAACGGCTTCCTGACGTGGCGGGTTCATCATAACGGAGCATCCCCATGTCTAGACAAAACTATATTTTTACTTCTGAATCTGTGTCCGAAGGCCATCCAGACAAAGTCTGTGATCAGGTGTCTGACGCAATTTTGGACGCATTCCTCGCCGAAGAACCAGAAGCGCGCGTTGCATGCGAAACCTTTGCAACCACCAACCGTGTGGTGATCGGTGGCGAAGTTGGCCTCTCTGATCAATCCAAACTCAAAGAATACATGGAACGCGTCGATCAAATCACGCGCGACTGCATTAAGGGTATTGGCTACGAACAAGATAAATTTCACTGGAAAACAGTGAATGTGCAAAACTATCTGCACGAACAATCCGCCCATATCGCCCAAGGCGTTGATGCGGCATCGGATAAAGATGAAGGCGCTGGCGATCAGGGTATCATGTTTGGCTTTGCCACGGATGAAACCCCAGAATTGATGCCGGCCCCGATCCAGTATTCCCACGCAATTTTGCGCAAACTGGCTGAAGTGCGCAAAAATGGCACGGAGCCCACCTTGGGCCCTGATGCCAAATCGCAATTGTCGCTTCGCTATGAAAACGGCAAACCGGTTGAGGTCACATCCATCGTGCTCTCGACACAGCATTTGGACGAAAATATGTCGTCTGATGATGTGCGCGCCGTGGTGGAACCGTATATTCGCGGCGAATTGCCTGCGGGCTGGATCACAGGTGCCACAGAATGGCATGTGAACCCAACAGGTAAATTCGTGATCGGCGGCCCTGATGGGGATGCGGGCCTTACTGGACGTAAAATCATCGTGGACACTTATGGCGGTGCGGCCCCGCATGGCGGCGGCGCGTTTTCCGGCAAAGATCCAACCAAAGTGGACCGCTCTGCGGCCTATGCGTCCCGTTATCTTGCGAAAAACGTTGTGGCTGCGGGTCTTGCGAAACAATGCACGATCCAGCTGTCTTATGCGATTGGCGTGTCCAAGCCGCTTTCGATCTATGCCAATACCCACGGCACGGGCGAAGTACATGAAAGCGTGATTGAAAAGGCTGTGGCGGATCTCATGGATCTCACACCGCGCGGTATTCGCACGCATCTTGGGCTGAATAAACCAATCTATCAGCGCACAGCGGCCTATGGTCACTTTGGCCGTACGCCAACCGATGATGGCGGCTTTAGCTGGGAACGCACCGATTTGGTGGAGGCGCTCAAACGCGC
>JBMYYE010000096.1:0-9330 GCA_049609065.1 Halocynthiibacter sp. | reverse complement strand
ATTTTATCGAGATCAATCGGCGCCGTATTGATGAGGGTCACACCTTCAGGGCAATGGGATAAAATTTCTTCTGGGATGAGGGACCCTGCGTAAAGACATGTTTGGCAGGACGCCAAAATATCGCGGCCACGAAGGGTCAAAAGATCCGCAGCCCCAGGGCCTGCGCCGATGAAATGAACGGTCATATATCTGTCTCCAAATAGGCCAATGCGGCCGTGGCGGTGCCATCTTGTGATGTGACCCGCGGTGTGATGAGTGTGGCGTTTGGCCTTGATGTGAGGGCGCAAGCTTCGGCAAGGGAGCCAGTCCCAAAACGTTTGAAAATGGCCTCAGATTGCGTTGGGGTTTTGACCCCTTTGAGCAATTCTTCAGGGATGATCTGAATTTGGGCGTTGATCGCGGCCGCTAAATCCCGGCATTGCGGCGTGCGGGCTTTGCGATCGAGGGTGGCGATGAGGGTGGCATCGGCATGTCCCATCGTTGCGGCATGCGCGACTTCCAAAAGGGCCTCCAATGGTGCATTTTCGCGAAAACCAAGGCCGAGCACATAGGTCATTTAAGAACGCTCCATTGCAAGACAGGGCGCGCGGCTTTCCACCCGCGTTTTTTACCCAAAGGTGCCGCAATCGCAATGTCAGCGCGCATGAGAGAGCCGCCAAACTCTTGGGACAAAAGCGTGATAACGGCTTCACTTTCAAGCGTCACAGTGTTCGCCACCAGCCGCGCGCCATGGGGCATCAGATCCCAAATGGCGTGGAACATATCCATGGTAATGCCGCCACCGATAAAGACAATGTCTGGGGTCGGGAGGTCGCGTAGACCATCAGGCGCGTGGGCATTCACCACATGCATGCGGTGGGATAGGCCAAAACCTTCGGCGTTCTTTTGGATGTTTTCAACACGGTCTGCACGGGTTTCAAGGGCATAGGCTGTGGCACCTTTCGCCGCGAGGAGGACCTCAACCGAAATGGAACCAGAACCGGCCCCAATGTCCCAAAACACATCATTGGGGCGCGGCGCAATCGTTGATAATGTTAGCGCACGGATGGGACGTTTGGTGATTTGGCCATCGGAATAGAACGCGTCATCCGGAATGCCAGAGGCTTGGGCCAATCCCGTTCCCACAAGAGAAACCGCAGCGGCAATCGGATGCGACAGATCCCTAAAATCAAAATCGCGAGCAGGGGCGCTATGACGGGTTTCACCCTCACCACCTAAGGACTGAAAGCAGGTCAGTTCGCTATCGCCAAACCCATGATTGGTGAGCCATTTGGCCAAGGTCAATGCAGCCGCCCCATCACGCAGGGTCGTCATGATCTGCCCACCATTTGCAGCAACAGGTCGGAGCTGTTCTAAGGGGGTGGCATGAAGCCCAAAACAGTGACTTTGTTCAATCCGCCAGCCCATACGCGCGGCGATCATGGAAAAGACTGACGGTGCGGAATGGGTGACATATTCGTTTGGATCGAGTTTGGCCGCGATAGACCCGCCTGCGCCGTACCAAAACGGATCGCCTGATGTGAACATAACCGTGGCTTCGCCGCGACAGGCCATGACAGGGTCCACGGAAAATGGCACGGGAAAAGGCGTGCCATCGACCTCCATCACGGACAGGTGGCGCGTGGCGCCAAAAATATGTTTTGCGCCTGCAATGGCTTTTCGGCTTGCATCGGTGAGGCCAGATCGCCCATCTTCACCGCAACCGATGATCGTGAGCCAAGGAGGGGAAATGGTCGTGTCAGACATGCAAAAAACCCTTATTTTGGGTGGAACAAGCGAAGCATCGAAGCTCGCCCGCGTCATGAGTGTAAATGGGAAAAATGCTATTTTTTCCTATGCTGGGCGCACCAATAAACCCGTTTCGCAGCCCTTGCCCACGCGCATTGGCGGATTTGGCGGCGCGGCAGGCTTGGCGCGCTATATTCGGGATCATCATATCACACATTTGGTTGATGCGACGCATCCATTTGCCGCGCAGATGAGCCAAAATGCCGTAACAGCTGCAAATGAAACAGGCGTTGATTTTGCGGTTTTGGAGCGGCCCGCGTGGTCTGCGCGCGCCGAAGATAAATGGCTTGAGGTTGCGGATTACGCTGCTGCGGTGGCCGCGCTTGGTGCGGGGCAAGAACGTGTTTTCCTCGCAATTGGCAAGCAAAACATCAATGCCTTTCAATGCGCGCCCCAGCATCAGTATCTTTTGCGCTTGGTTGATGACCCCGACGAGGAAATTAACCTGCCGAATTTTTGCGTGATCAAGGCGCGGGGACCTTTTGACGTTGCGGGTGATTTGGCGCTTTTGCGTGATCATCGCATCACAAAAATCGTTGCAAAAAACGCGGGCGGCACGGGGGCCGAAGCCAAACTTACGGCCGCGCGTGCGCTTGGGATTGAGGTGATCTTGATTCAGCGCCCAAGCCTCGGGCCGCGCCCGATTTTCCATAGCCCAGAGGCCGTTTTGAACTGGCTTGATCGCAACTGACGTCATCAGGCTGTCCACCCCATTTGCGATCGTGGCGTATTGATGATGTCTGTGCCTTCAATCACGTGTGTGCCTGAGTTCCCGACCAATACCATCGTGCGCATATCGGCCATGTCTGGCGTTGCATCTTTGAGCTTCACCACATTGATTTTTTGCTCTGGCGTGGACACAGCGCGGGCAAAAATGATGAGGTGATCTGGGGTGAGTTCCTCTTTCAAGATTTCCAAAACACGCGCAAATTGATGGGGACGTGATTTTGATCTCGGGTTGTAAAATCCCATGGCAAAATCGCCTTTTGCCGCGTGCCGCAAGCGGTGTTCAACCAATTCAAACGGTTTGAGGTTATCGGATAAATTAATCGCACAAAAATCATGGCCAAGAGGCGCGCCACAGGCCGCAGCGGCGGCTAGCATTGCAGTAATGCCCGGCACAACAGTGATCGAAATTCTGGCCCATTCGGGATGGTCGCCAATTCCCTCTTCGAGGGCTTCAAAAACGGCGCTGGCCATCGCAAAAACACCGGGGTCCCCTGAGGACACAACAACCACATGATGGCCATCTTGGGCCATTTCAAGTGCATGGATCGAGCGGTCGATTTCGACGCGGTTGTCGCTTGCGTGAAGGGTCAATCCATCACGTGGCGCGATGCGTTTCACATAGGGAATATAGCCGACAATGTCAGTTGCGCCATCAATGGCGGTTTGAGCTTCTGGTGTGATGAGGCTCTCACGCCCAGGGCCAAGGCCTACGATGGTGATCGTACCATTTTGGGTGATGGAGGTCATGGGCGTCTCCCATTTCCGTGTACGATGATGATCGCGAAATAGGGGTTTTCATCATCATCCATCTCGGAAAGCTTATGGATTTCTTGATCAGGCATTGTCCCGCGTTTGATGAGCCATGCCGCGTCAAATTTGCCCGCGCGCTTAAGAGCGCGGGTGATTTTCGGGATATTTTTTCCGGTCTTCATCACAACGAGCGCATCGGTGTTTTCCATCCGCGTGGTGAGGTCATCTTCGCTCAAAGTGCCAAGCAAAACCGTGAGCACATCATCGCCCCATGTGATCGGCTCACCTGTCGCGGTCCAGCATCCAGACATGCCGGTGATGGCGGGGATGATATCCATTTCCACCTTGCCGCGCAGACGTGTGTAAAGATGCATGAAAGAGCCGTAGAAAAACGGGTCACCTTCGCAAAGGACAACGACATCTTGATCTATACTGATTGCCGCGAGGCGATCCGCCCAATCATCGTAAAACGGTGCGAGCTGATCGTTATAAGCAGGATCATTTAGCGGAATTTCAATCGTGACTGGGTATTCCATTGGATATTCTGTGGCATCCGCGCGCAACATCCCATCAACAATACGCCGCGCCATGCCAAAGCGGCCTTTTTTGCGAAAATAGGCCACGTGTTTGGCGCCGCGTACGGCGCGGTCCGCGCGCACGCTCATCAAATCAGGGTCACCAGGTCCAAGGCCTGCACAGATAATCCGCCCCATCTATTCTTTCCAGCTCGCGAGCGCATTGACCGCAGCAACGGTGATCGCAGAGCCCCCCAAACGACCCTTTACGATCATGGATGGCACGGGGAGATCTTCCATCAAGGCGTCTTTCGATTCCATCGCACCCACAAACCCAACAGGGCAGCCGATGATCGCGGCAGGGCGGGGTGTTGCGGGGTCCTTGAGCATATTCAACAGATGGAAAAGCGCGGTTGGCGCATTGCCGATTGCCACGACAGCCCCGTCTAGCTTATCGCGCCATAGCTCCAACGCAGCCGCAGAGCGGGTATTGCCCATGTCTTTGGCCATGTCTGGCACACGCGGATCACGCAGGGTGCAGATCACTTCGTTACCTGCTGGCAATCGTGGGCGGGTGATACCCTCTGAGACCATGTAAGCGTCACATAAAATCGGCGCGCCCGCCGCCAATGCTGCGCGCGCGGCTTTGGCCATGTTTTCGGAAAACACAACGTGCTCTTCAAGTCCGACCATGCCAGCGGCGTGGATCATGCGCACGGCCACGACCTCTTCGTCTTTGGTAAATCGTGTGAGATTTGCCTCACGGCGGATGGTGGCGAAGCTTTCGTCATAGATGGCTTGGCCGTTGGTTTCGTAAGTATGGTAATCGGTCATGGTCATCCTTCGAAGAAACGTTGAGGGGCGGCTTTGAGTGCATCCAAAGACACGCCCGTGTGGGTCGGCGCATCTGACGCCAGCCCGTTATAAATAATGTCATAGCCATCGCAGGTCGCCGTCAATGCGACATCTACGGCATGGGTTGCGGCACATCCTTTGGCACAGCCCGAAATATGGAGGTCAAGGTCCGCAGGGAGGAACGGCGCGAGTACATCCGCAAGCGCCCGCGGATCGCCAAGCCCTTGAGGGCATTTGGGGGCACCCGGGCAGGCCGCGATGCGCAACCTTGGATCTGTGGGATCTAAGGTGATGCCGTCGATATCAGGCGTAGTTCTTTGCCTCGCAAGGAACAATCCACGCCATGGGGTCATGGTGATTTCCACCCCAAGGGCTGCGATGTTTTTCAAGGCGTGAGACGTGATTTGCCCATAGGTGCAGCCCAAAAGAAGACCATCATCGATAGGGCCTGATTTTGGCGGGACATGTGCGCGGCGCGGCGCGATTGTGCCTCGAAATTCGGTCGGAATATCCACGTCTTTGGCCAGGAGCTTTGCCATGCGGCCGCGCCCATTTTCAACACCATGATCCATGAACCAATGGCTGATCCGAAGGATCAGCTCGGCAACTGTGTCATCCGTTGTCGGAATACCAAAACCGGCCCCATCAAGGCGCAAAATGAGATCCCCTTCAGTCGATTTTTCAATCCGAAGATCACATGAGACATCCTGTAAAACGGCCGCGTTCCCCGTATCAATGGCAAAGCCAAATTTGCCGGGAAGATCGGGCAAAGACGGCAAAAGCGCCATGAGGCTGTGTGCGATTTTGCGGGTCTCAGGGGTGCGAAATGGGGTGATAATGATGTTGCGACGGGTTTCAATATCCACGTTGTCATCAATAAGCCCAAGGCCACGTAACGCGGTGATGAGCGCGGGGTGATCGGCCTCAGATACGCCGCGAATTTGCAAATTCGCCCGCCGCGTGACGTCCAAAATGCCATTTCCGTAGGTCTCTGATAAGGCAGCAATTTCATGAAGAACCTCAGATGAAATTTGCCCCAAAATAGGGCGCACCCGCACGACGAGACCATCACCTGACATCATCGGTCGAAGCGCCCCCGGGCACCAGCCTTGAATGATTGGATCACTGGGTTTTGAGGTCATGTGAGAGCCTCCAAATCGGCAATGATCGAATTGCGTCGTGTCTGCCAGAGCCCCGCATCCCACAGGGCCCGAAATCGGTCTTGCATGGCTTGGAATGCCTCTGGGTTTTCCGATTTGAGGAACTTCAAAACATCTTCACGCCCAAGCGTTGCCTCATAATATTGATCAAAAAGATGGGCCGCAACGCTGTCGGAAAGGTGCTGAAACGCGGCCATGTGATCAAGCGTTGCCGCGATTTCCGCGGCTCCGCGATAGCCGTGACGCATCATGCCGTTGGCCCAATTTGGGTTCGTGGCACGTGCTTGGACCACGCGTGCGATTTCTTCGCGCAGGCTGCGGGCCTTGGGCGCGCCCATTTTGGTGCTGTCCATGTGGTAAAGCGCGGGCGCCTCTTGCCCCAAGGATTTGACCGCAGCGGCAAAGCCCGCTTCGTGGCTGGCATAATCTTCTGCGATCAACAGGTCCGTTTCTGCCAAATCTTGAATATGAACGAAGCTGTCCGCGGCTTTTACCCGCGTTTCGAGGGCCGCGCGTTCTTGGGTGATGTCGCCTGTCTGGCTGATTGCCCATTCAGAAGCCTTAAGCCATGCTTCGCCTGCTTTGTGCCGCGCCTCATCGGAATACTCATCCAAATGCGCCCCCATTTCGAGACCATATTGACCCGGCTTTGGGCCAAAAACACGGGGGGCTTTTTGCACATACGGATTGTCAGCGGGATCCTCATCACGCTCAGAGAGAACCTTGGACGCTTGTTCAAAAAGGGACGCAAGCCCAGGGAACACATCGCGAAAGAGCCCAGACACGCGGAGCGTCACGTCAATGCGCGGACGTCCCAAAACGGCGAGGGGTTCAATTTCAAAGCCAGATACGCGGTCGCTCCCGTCGTCCCATTTGGGTTTCACACCTGCAAGGTGCATGGCCATGGCGAATTCTTCGCCTGCGGTGCGCATGGTGGCGGATCCCCAGAGGTCCACGACCAATCCATTCGGGTAGTCGCCTTCATCTTGGAGGTGGCGGCGGATGAGTTCTTCGGCGATTTTTACGCCTTGGGCGTGACCTGCTCGTGTCGGCACGGATCGTGGATCTGTGGCAAACAAATTGCGGCCCGTTGGGGTGACATCAAGGCGCCCGCGAAAGGGGGAACCTGATGGCCCTGCTGCGACGAATTTTCCCGCGAGTGCATCAAGGAGCCCGCTGAGTTCCGCATCCCCGCACGCGCCCGTGCCGTAAATGTGTAAACCATCGCCAAACTGGCTTTCTTTGATGTCACAAACAAATGCATCAATGCGCGTGATTGCTTCGGCGGCAGAGGCATCGACGCTTAGGCCCAAATCGTTTTCCACGCCGGATGCTTGGGCCTCTTCGCGGATTGTGTCGATCAAACGGTCGCGGCGCGCAGGATCGAGCCCGTCTGCTGTGGAATATTCATCCAGTAAATGTTCCAGACGGAGCAATTTTTCTGGCGTGTCTGTGGCCGTAAGCGGCGGCGGCATATGGCCCAGTGTTGTCGCCATCACGCGGCGTTTGGCTTGGGCGGCTTCGCCCGGATCATTGACAATAAACGGATAGAAAATCGGTAACCCAGACGAAAGCGCCTCTGGCCAGCATGCCCCTGATTGTGCCACGGATTTCCCTGGCAACCATTCAAGCGTCCCATGGGCCCCCATATGGATGAGCGCGTCTGTCTGTTGCGATTTGAGCCATAAATAAAACGCCACATAGGCATGACACGGCACGCGGCCTGTGTCGTGATAGTCGTCTTCTCGCGTGCTGCGTGGCCCGCGTTCTGGTTGGAGCGCGACGGTGGTATTGCCTGCTATTGTGCTGTGAAAATGAAAGTTTCCCTCTCTGAGGGAGGGATCAGACGACGGTGCGCCCCAGACGTCGAATAGAACCTCTTGGAGGGGGTGAGGCAATGTGGATAATGCAGCCTCATAGGCCTCAAGGGGCCATGTGGAGGTTGGCGTTTTTAACGCCGTTTCGAGATCCAGGTCCTTACTGCAGGCATATCCGTTTTTGGCCAAATGCGCGACGACATGACGGGCCGATGCCAGTGCATCAAGCCCCACAGCATGGGCCATTTGGTAGGATTTCCCGGGATAGGTCGACAAAACTATCGTGAGCTTTTTTGCGCTGTTTTCAGCCGTCCGAAGCGTCACAAAGCTACGAATTTTTGACACGAGGCGATTGATTTGGTCTTCATCCCCTTGGTGGATAAAACGGCTATATTGCAGGTCCGGGTCACGGGGTTCAGGTGTTTTGAAGCTTACGACGCCCGCAAATAGGCGGCCATCGACTTCGGGTAAAACCACATGCATGGCAAGATCGGCCGGCGATAGCCCGCGTTCGGCATCGGCCCAATCTTTGCGCCGCGCGGTCGAAAGGGCAACTTGGAAAACAGGCACGCCAGCGTGATCAAAGGGGGAGGTGGATTGTGTATTCCCTTTGGCGGAAAAGGCGGTGGCGTTGACGATGGCCACAGGCGCGTTTTGATCAAATAAGGTTTCAAGATAGTGAAGGACCCCATCGGATTTAAGGGATTTTGCAAAAACCCCGTAGGCGTCAAATCCATCCGCCCGTAAGGCGTGGATTATTTTGTCAATTGGGTCCGTATCGGCCGAGGTGAGGTAGCTTCGATAGAAGCTCACATAGACAAGTGGCCGCGTTGCGGTCGGGATGGTTTCGATGATGCCGTTATTTGGGTCATAGAGCCCCATTTGCGGCACGGATTTTTTACCCGCCACAGGTTTTGCATAAAGTCCTGCTGCGATCGATAACTGCGCAAGTGCGGCATGCGCAGCCACTGCCCCGCCTTGATCGCAGAGCTTCGTGAGCTGGCGAAGTGTCGATTTTGGCAGCGTGGACAGCGCATCAAGGCGGGGGTCCTCACGCCCATCGGCGGGTAAAATCGCAAGGGCAATGCCGTTGCGCCGCGCGAGATCTTGGACCTGCGCGATGCCGTAGGACCAATATTGCTGCCCACCAATGAGGCGGATCAAAATTGCCTTCGCCCCTGAAAGCGTATTTTCAACATAGGTATCAACAGAAAGCGGGTGCTTTAGCGCAACAAGGTTGGCCAAACGCAGGCTTGGCAAATCATCAGCGCGTTTCCAGCCCGCTTTAAAGGCCCCAAGATCACTATCAGAAAAGGACAGCACAACGAGATCGGCCGGGCTTTGCCCAACGTCAAACGGGGTGTCATCGTCCAACCCGTGCTGTTCTCTGAAAATGACATGCATGATGTGGGGCCTTTTATGGGGCGTTTAGGAACACAAAACCGCTTTGATCGCGTCCACGTTGATGTCGTGATGTTCGGCAATCACCACCATCTGACCTTGGCGGGGTTGATCGCCCCATGGCTGATCAAACTGGGTGCGTACGCGGGCGGAAACGGCCTGAACCAGAAGGCGCATCGGTTTGCCTTTGACGCTGGCATAGCCTTTGACGCGCAAGATGTTTTGCTCCCGGGCCAAGGTTTCGATTTTGCCCACGATATCATCTGCGTTTTCCAGTTCAGGAATGTCGATGATAACGGATTCGAAATCATCATG
>JBMYYE010000095.1:0-9395 GCA_049609065.1 Halocynthiibacter sp. | reverse complement strand
TGGTGTTTGACGGCATGAAGCTCGAAGATGCGCTTAAAAAAGTATCGGATGCGCTGATCAACACGGCCTATTCGGCAGCGGTGAAGCCGGTGATGAACCATGTTGGGGATCTCGTGTCGAATGGGGTGTCTTCAATATTTGGCGGGATGCTGGAATTTGAAAAAGGCGGAAGTTTTGCCCAGGGCCGGGTGATGCCATTTGCCAAAGGCGGTGTTGTGGCGCAGCCCACCACATTCCCGATGCGCGGTGGCACCGGATTGATGGGCGAAGCCGGACCAGAGGCCATCATGCCGCTGTCACGGGGCGCAGATGGGCGGCTTGGAATTGCCGCAAGCGGCGGAGGGCAGCCGATGAATGTCGTCATGAATATTTCCACCCCAAATGCAGAAAGTTTTAGGCGGTCCCAAGGTCAGATCGCCCATCAAATGTCGCGTGCCATGACGCGCGGTCAACGCAATAAATAGGAGAGAGACATGAGCTTTCACGAAGTGAGATTTCCTGCCAATTTGAGCTTTGGCTCCATTGGTGGGCCAGAACGGCGGACGGAAATTGTGTCTCTTGTGAACGGGTTAGAGGAACGGAATACGCCTTGGGCCCATTCGCGTCGGCGCTATGATGCGGGTATTGGTATGCGTTCGCTTGAGGATCTTGAAATGCTGATTGCATTTTTCGAAGCCCGCCAAGGTCAAATGCATGGATTTCGGTGGAAGGATTGGTCTGATTACAAATCGGCACCTGCCTCAGAGGATGTTGATTTCGAAGACCAAGTGATTGCCATTGGCGATGGGGTGAAAACCGTGTTCCCGCTTTTGAAGACCTATCAATCAGGCGGGGCGTCCTATGCGCGCCCCATTCAAAAAGTGGTCGTGAACACAGTCAAAATGGGCATTCAGGGCACTGAAGCCACAGAAACGATTGACTGGACCGTGGATGTTAACACGGGCGAAGTCACATTTGTGCATGCCCCAGATGATGGGATGCAAATCACCGCAGGATTTGAATTTGACGTGCCAGTGCGTTTTGATACGGACCGTATACAAACATCGGTTGCCAGTTTTCAGGCCGGTGATGCGCCTGATGTGCCAATTGTTGAGGTGCGGGTATGAGTGTGATGGATACGGATCTGCTTAGTCACCTGCAAACGGGGGCGACCACGGTGTGCCATGTGTGGATTGTGACGCGCCGCGATGGGACGGCCCATGGCTTTACCGATCATGATCGGGATCTCGAAATTGAGGGGGTCATGTGTAAGGCGGATACGGGGGTGAGTGCGACGATGCTGCATCAATCTTCTGGTTTGTCGATTGACAACTCAGAAGCGGCAGGCGCCCTAAAAGACGGGAGCATCACCGAAGAAGACATTCTTGCGGGGCGCTATGATGGGGCGGATGTTGTGTCGTGGCTCGTCAATTGGGAAACGCCCGAACAACGGCATGTGTTGTTTCGGGGCGCGCTTGGGGAAATCACCCGTGGTGGTGGTGCCTTTCAAGCGGAGCTGCGCGGTTTGACCGAGCGGCTCAATCAACCCCAAGGGCGGGTTTATCATCCGGCGTGTCCCCATGTCCTTGGGGATGGGGGCTGTGGGCTTAACCTCGATACGCCTATTTTTACAGGTGTGGGAACGATCGTGTCCCATGAAAACGCTCTGAACTTCGTGATCGCGGGGGGCGCAGGTTATGACCCTGGGTGGTTTGAACGGGGCCGTTTTGAGGTGATCACGGGTCCTGCGGCGGGGCTTCAGGGGGTTATCAAAGTGGATGCAAAAACGGATACGGGGCGTGACGTTGCGCTTTGGGATCGCATTCGCATTTTGCCCAATCTTGGGGATCAAGTGAAGCTCATCGCAGGCTGCGATAAACGCCAAGCCACGTGCAAAGACAAGTTTTCGAATTTCCTGAATTTTGGGGGCTTTCCTCATATTCCAGGCGAAGACTGGCTGATGGCGGTGCCCAAGCAGGGCGGCAATAACAATGGGGGATCGCTATGAGTGTTGTAACATCAAAACGTGTGGTGGCCGCAACGCGTGGCTGGATTGGCACGCCCTATCAACACCAAGCCTCCTTGAAGGGGGTTGGAACGGATTGTTTGGGGCTCTTGCGGGGGGTGTGGCGCGAACTTTACGGGGACGAACCCGAAAGGGTGCCCGCCTATACACAAGACTGGTCCGAGCCGTCGAAAGAAGAACGCCTTTTGGCGGCTGCGGCGCGCAATCTGCGCCCGCGCAAAGAGGGCGTGCGCTATGTGGGGGATGTGTTGATCTTTCGGATGCGTACAGGATCTGTCGCAAAGCATTTGGGCATTCAATCAGAGCTTGGCGACGTGCCAAAATTTATTCACGCCTATTCGGGGCATGGTGTTGTTGAAAATACCTTCTCCGAGGCCTGGCAATCGAAACTGGTTGCCCGATTTTATTTCCCAAGAAAGGTGTAACAATGGCAACATTGGTTTTATCCGCTGCTGGCATGGCTGTCGGTGGCGCAATTGGGGGCACCGTTATGGGGCTTTCGACCGCGCTTGTTGGGCGTGCTGTTGGGGGTGTTGTTGGGCGGCTCATTGATCAACGTTTGATGGGGGGAGGGTCCCAAGTCGTCGAAACGGGTCGCATTGATCGGTTGCGCCTTATGGGGGCGAGCGAAGGCGGTGCAATTACACAGGTCTATGGCCGGATGCGTGTGCCCGGTGATGTGATCTGGGCAAGCAATTTCCTCGAACATAAATCCGTAACCACCCAAGGCAGCTCAGGCGGTGGCAAAGGCAGCCGTCCGACCACCACGACAACCACCACGAGGTATAGCTACTCTGTGAGCCTTGCCGTGGCTCTGTGTGAGGGCGAAGTGTCAGGGATTGGTCGTATTTGGGCCAATGGCGAAGAGATCTCAGCCTCCAGCTACAATATGCGTGTATATAAGGGCGATCAAAGCCAGCTCCCTGATGCCAAAATCGAAGCGGTCGAAGGGGCGGGCAATGCGCCAGCGTACCGTGGGGTGGCCTATGTGGTGTTTGAGGATCTGCCTCTTGCGCCCTTTGGCAATCGTATTCCGCAGTTTAACTTTGAGGTGATGCGTCCTGCAGAGCAAAACGTGGACCAAGATGTAAAAGACATGTCCCAAATCATTTCTGCAGTCTCTTTGATCCCGGGGTCTGGGGAATATACGCTGGCCACCACACCTGTGCGGTTTTCAAATGGTTTAGGTGGAAATAAAAGCGCGAATGTGAACACTGTGTCTGGGCGCACGGATTTTGTGCAATCCTTCGATATGCTGAAATCTGAGTTGCCTCATGTGCAATCCGTGTCACTTGTGGTGTCATGGTTTGGCGATGATCTTCGGGCGGGGCAATGTCTACTGAAACCAAAAGTCGAACGTAAAACCGCGGATGGTGTGGAAATGCCATGGCGGGTAAACGGGGTGACGCGCGCGGCGGCCGAGCAGGTCCCATATCTGGATGGGCGTCCTGTCTATGGCGGCACGCCTACGGATGCCTCGGTTGTCCAAGCCATTCATCATATGCGCCAAGCGGGCAAAGAGGTTCTGTTCTACCCTTTCTTGATGATGGAACAAATCCCGGGGAATGGGAATACGAACCCCTATGATCCTGCATCTGAACAACCAAAATTGCCATGGCGGGGGCGGATTACCACGTCGCTTGCACCCAATGTTGCGGGGACCTCTGATGGAACCGCGGCGGCGGATGCAGAAGTCGCATCCTTCTTTGGATCCGTAGGCGTTTGGGATTTTTATCTATCTGGCAGCCAAGTAGGCTATTCGGGACCAAATGAATGGTCGTATCGTCGGTTTGTGTTGCATAACGCATGGCTGTGTAAGGCCGCAGGCGGGGTGGATAGCTTTTGTATTGGCTCTGAAATGCGCGGCCTCACGCAAATTCGCGGTGCGACGGGTTTTCCGGCGGTTCAGGCGCTCAAACAGCTCGCAGCCGATGTGCGATTGGTCTTAGGCCCAAACACAAAAATCGGTTATGCGGCGGATTGGTCTGAATATTTTGGGTATCACCCACAAGATGGGTCAGGGGATGTGTATTTCCATCTTGATCCACTTTGGGGGGATGCCAATATCGATTTTATCGGCATCGATAACTATATGCCCATGAGCGATTGGCGTGATGGGGATGATCACCTCGATAAAGATTGGGGTAGTATCCATAATATCGAGTACCTGAAATCGCAGGTTGAAGGTGGCGAAGGCTACGCGTGGTATTATGCCTCGCAAGCGGACCGCGATGCCCAAATCCGTAGCCCGATCACCGATGGGGCCCATGGCGAAGATTGGATCTATCGCTATAAGGACATCAAAGGATGGTGGTCAAACGAACATTATGACCGCGTGGGCGGTGTTAAAGCCTCAACACCAAGCGATTGGGTGCCAGGGAGTAAACCGATTTGGTTTACGGAACTGGGATGTGCGGCGATCAACAAAGGTGCCAATCAGCCCAATTTGTTCTTAGACCCAAAATCGGTGGAATCTGCGTTGCCTCATTATTCAAATGGGGACCGCGATGATTTGATGCAAATGCAATATCTGCGGGCGATCTATGATTATTGGTCTACACCCGCGAATAACCCGTATAGTCCGATCCAACATGTTCAGATGGTGGATATATCAAAAGCCCATGTCTGGGCCTTTGATGCACGACCTTTTCCGTTTTTCCCAAGCCGTCGGGATGTGTGGTCAGATGGGGGCAATTATGCACGTGGGCATTGGCTAAATGGACGGTCCTCGGCGCGGTCTTTGGCCTCTGTTGTTGCGGAAATTTGCGAACGTTCGGGGCTGAAAAATGTGGATATTTCCAACCTGCATGGGGTGGTGCGCGGCTATAGCGTGGATCGCATTGGGGATGGGCGCGAAGCACTGCAACCTTTGATGCTGGCTTACGGGTTTGAGGCGGTGGAACGGGGCGGACGCCTTGTGTTCCAGAACCGCGTAGGCAAACCTGTGCATACCATTTCCGAAGGCGATCTTGCGCGCCCTGAGGATCAAGATCACAGCCTTGAAACCAAGCGGGATGCCTATCATGAGGCGCTGGGGCGCGTGCAGTTGAACTATGTGGAAAGCGAAGGCGATTACGCCGCGCGGACAACAGAAGCCACCTTCCCAGGGGAGGCCGCAACAACGGTGTCGCAATCTGAGGTGCCCTTAGCGCTGACGCAAAATGAGGCGCAGCAAACCGTTGAGCAATGGCTGAGCGAAGCGCAGATCACGCGCGATACCGCAAAATTTGCTCTGCCACCTTCTCGCATGGATCTGGGGGCGGGTGATGTTGTTCAGCTGAAAACAGAGGCGCGTAGTACAAAATACAGAATTGATTTTGTTGAGGAATTTGGGACGCAACTTGTTGAAGCTGTGCGCACAGAAGATAGCGTTTATGCGCCCAGTGTCATTTCTGATACGCCGCTTATTGTACCTGTGGCGACCCCTGTGATGACCCCACATGTGCTGATGCTGGATTTACCGCTGCTGCGCGGTGATGAAGTGCCCCATGCGCCTTATGTTGCGGCTACGGCGGATCCTTGGACGGGGGCGGCTGCGGTTTATAAGGCTCCTGATGATCACGGGTATAATTTGTCGGCAAGCTTGGATGAGGCGGCGATCATTGGTGTATTGCAATCCTCTCTTCTTGAGGCCCCGCGGGGTGTTGTTGATCGGGGGGCGGATGTGACGCTCGAAATTGGTTCTGGTGTGCTCACTTCGGTGACCCATGAGGCGATGCTCAACGGGGCCAATGTGGCGGCAATTGGCGATGGCGGGCTTGAGAACTGGGAAATCATCCAGTTTGAAGAGGCCACGCTCATTGGCACAAAACAGTACCGCTTGCGGCATCTTTTGCGCGGGCAGGCCGGATCAAAGGTCCAATCATGGACCAGTGGTAGTTCCTTTGTTTTGCTTAACTCTGCGTTGGAACAAATCGCTGGCCCCATAAGCGAGCGCGGGCTCAATCGTCACTACCGTGTGGGCCCTGCGGTCCATGGCTACGAAGAGGCGACCTATACGCATCTCGAAGCCGCGACAGATGGCATTGGGCTTCGGCCTTATGCCCCGGTGCATCTGCGGGCGCTAAAAAACGGGATGGGTGAATTTGATCTCTCTTGGATCCGTCGCACCCGTGAAAATGGCGATAGCTGGCTTGGGTATGAAGTGCCCGTTGGCGAAAGCTCAGAACGCTATCTTGTGCGGGTCTTAAACCCAAGCGGTACAATTTTACGTGAAGAAATCACCACCAGCCCAAACTGGACCTATACGCAGGCCGATCAGACATCCGATGGGGTCACACCTGTTTTCCATGTGGATGTTGCACAGCTTTCGGAAATTTATGGTCCAGGTCTCTTTGAAAGGATCGAATGTCATGTCTAATACCTATCACCTTAACCTACCGCGTCTTGAACCATCACAGGCGCAAAAACATGTCACCGTGAACGAAGCGCTGGCGCGCCTTGATGGATTGACCCAACTGATCTTGCAATCTGTGACGGTTGCGACCCCACCTGCAAGCGCCCTTGATGGGCAATGTTACGGCGTGCCGTCTGGTGCGACGGGGCTTTGGGCGGGCCAAGAGGATAAAATCGCCATTTGGGCCAATGGGGGCTGGGTCTTTGCGACCCCTCAAACTGGCTGGCAGGGCTATATCGTGGATGAAACCCGCACAGCGCGGTTTAATGCGGGCGTTTGGGTCTCAGGGCATGTGACGCAAAGCACATCAGGCGCAGGTCTTGAAATGAAAACCATTGAATTTGACCATGTGGTGTCTGCAGGGGGCGACAACACGTTGGCTGTGCCAATCTTGAAATATGATATGGTGATTGGGGTGACAGCGCGCGTTGTGACGGCACTCACAGGGACGCTTTCGGATTGGCAATTGGGGGTGGGGGGATCATTGACGCAATTTGGCTCGGGCCTTGGCCTCGCACAAGGGTCCTATTGCCGCGGAATGATGGGGACCCCAACAACGTATTGGTCTGATACGTCTTTGATTATGACGGCAAATGGCGGCGATTTTGCAAGCGGAACAATACGCGTGGCGATCCATTCCATGACCGCGAGCGTACCAAACCTGTGATGGTGACCGAAATTCGTATCTTTGGCGCCTCAAAATATCCATGCGTTCTGAACTGAGGGTGTTTTGAGGCATATATTCCCAAATAAGCCGCTATTGAGTGACATTTGTTTTGCCTTTTGAGCTTGTGAAGCCTTCGGATGGACTTATATCCTATAGATGTAAGAAGGAATTTGGTCATGGCACATGCAAAAGAGAAACTCTCAGAGGTTGACCCAATATGGGCTCGTATCCGCCGCGAGGCAGAAGAGGCTCATATCAATGAACCTATGCTTGGTGGGATGTTGCATTCATCGGTTTTGCATCATGACACAATGGAATGCGCACTTGCGTATCGGTTGTCCTTGAAGCTTCAATCAGGCGAAATGTCAGAACAGCTTTTGCGAGAAATCATTGATGATGCGTATCGCGATGATGCGAGCCTGACAGGGGCGGCGCGCGCAGATATTTCTGCGGTGCTTGAACGAGATCCTGCATGCCACCGCATGTTGCAGCCTTTATTGTTTTTCAAAGGGTTTCAAGCCGTGCAGGCCCACCGGGTTGCCAATTGGCTTTGGCGGCATGGGCGCAAAGATATGGCGTATTTTTTCCAAATGCGCGTGTCCGAAGAATTTGGCATTGATATTCACCCCGGTGCAACCATTGGCAAAGGCTTGATGATTGACCATGCCCATTCGATTGTGATTGGCGAAACAGCTGTGGTTGGGAACAATGTGTCGATGCTCCATTCCGTGACCCTTGGGGGGACCGGAAAAGAGGATGAGGATCGTCACCCAAAAATTGGCGATGGTGTGCTCATCGGTGCGGGGGCAAAAGTGCTGGGCAATATTAAGATTGGCTATTGCACGCGGATTGCTGCGGGATCGGTTGTGCTCTCGGATGTGCCACCGTGCAAAACCGTGGCTGGGGTGCCTGCGAAAGTGGTCGGCGAAGCCGGCTGCGATCAGCCATCCGTGACCATGGATCAACAGATATAAAAATGGATACTATGAAAAAGGCGGCCTTTGGGCCGCCTTTTTTGTTTATGCAAGCATTGCCATCGGATTCTCGAGATTATCGACAATAACCTTCAGGAGTTCCGCCGCAAGCGCCCCATCAATCACGCGGTGATCCACGGACATGGTGACCGACATAACCGTTGCGATACCAACGTCACCATTTTCGTCAACCACAGGTTTTTTCACACCCGCACCAACGGCTAAAATGCCGCCATGGGGAGGATTGATGACCGCGTCAAAATTGTCGATCCCCATCATACCAAGGTTGGAAATCGCAAAGCTTCCCCCAACATATTCATGGGGGGCAAGTTTGCGGTCGCGCGCGCGCGTGGCGAGGTCTTTCATCTCAGCAGACAGCGTTGAGAGCGACTTTGTATCCGCATCCAAAAGCACAGGGGTAAACAGCCCACCTTCAATGGCCACCGCCACCGCCACGTCGGAAGCTTTCATTTCCAACACACGGTCACCGGCCCAAACGGCATTGGCCGCAGGCACAGCCTGAAGCGCAAGCGCGCAGGCTTTGATGATGAAATCATTCACCGACAATTTCACGCCACGTGTTTCAAGCTGCTTGTTGAGCTGCGCGCGAAACGCCATGAGCGCATCCAATTTGATGTCGCGGCGCAAGTAAAAATGCGGGATGGTTTGCTTGGCCTCAGTGAGGCGGCTGGCAATGGTTTTACGCATGCCATCAAGCGCGACTTCTGTGAAATCACGGTTTTCATACATGCGAAGGACCGCATCAGATTCGGGACCTTTGGGAAGTGTGACCGCCGCTGCAGGGGCGTTCGCAACTGCTGCGGGGGCAGCTTGTGCGTTTTCAACATCCGCTTTCACGATCCGGCCTTTGGGGCCAGAGCCTGCAAGCGCCGTGAGGTCCACACCTTTATCCGCGGCAATACGACGGGCAAGGGGCGAGGCGAAAACACGGTCGCCTTTGGCTGTTGGTGCCGCAGGCGCAGGGGTTGGTTTTGCCTCGGTGACAGGTGCCGCACTAGGGGCGGGGGCCGCACTTGGGGCAGGTGCCGCACTTGGCGCAGGTGCAACTTTCGCCTCGGGTTTAGGCGCGCTGCTTGGTGCAGCAGGAATATCATCTGCGCTTTCGCCGTCTTCGAGCAACACGGCAATAACCGAGTTCACGGCCACATTAGCCGTACCTTCGGCAACAACGATTTTGCCGACGATGCCATCATCAACGGCTTCGAATTCCATTGTGGCTTTGTCAGTTTCAATTTCCGCCAATAGATCGCCAGATTGGACGGTATCGCCTTCTTTGACGAGCCATTTGGCAAGTGTGCCTTCTTCCATTGTTGGGGAAAGCGCGGGCATGAG
>JBMYYE010000094.1:0-9632 GCA_049609065.1 Halocynthiibacter sp. | reverse complement strand
TTGCGAAGGGCAGGGCGCAGGTCCATATGGCCTTCTTGTCCCAAACAGGTGTAAATCTCACCCGTACACGTCACGCGCACGCGGTTACAGCTTTCGCAGAAATTATGGGATAAAGGCGTGATAAACCCGACTTTCTGCCCTGTTTCTTCGATCCGCACATAGCGCGCAGGCCCGCCCGTTTTTTCAGGAATATCCGTGAGCTTATAGCGCGTTTCAAGCTCTTCACGCAATTCAGTAAGCGCCCAATATTGCCCGATACGTTCGGTTTCACCCATATCCCCCATGGGCATGACTTCGATGAAAGTGATGTCCATATCATCGCGCGCGCACCATTCAATGAGATCAAAAAGCTCCTCTTCGTTGAACCCTTTGAGGGCAACCGCATTGATTTTCACCCGAAGCCCTGCCGCGCGTGCCGCTTCGATCCCGCGCACCACTTGGGTGAGGCGCCCCCACCGTGTCACGCGTGCAAATTTGTCACCGTTGAGCGTATCTAATGACACGTTCACCCGTTTCACACCGCATTTAACGAGTTCCTCGGCAAAGGTCGCAAGCTGTGATCCGTTTGTTGTAATCGCCAGTTCCTTGAGCGCCCCACTATCGAGGTGACGCTTCATGGCGCGCATGAACCCCATGAGCCCGCGCCGCACCAAGGGTTCGCCGCCCGTAATCCGAAGTTTTTCAACCCCCATATCGATAAAGGCGGTGCACAAACGATCGAGTTCTTCATGGGTCAAGAGATCGCGCTTGGGCAAAAATTGCATATTTTCAGTCATGCAATAGACACAGCGAAAATCGCAACGATCCGTCACCGACAGGCGCAGATAGTTGATCTCGCGTGCGAAAGGATCGATGAGTTTTGGCAATGCGCCAATAGCGGGGGTGTTTTCCATGCCGTCACCCTAATTCCGTTGCGTCTGGACCACAAGCGAATGCGTTGACGAAAGTGATCACAATGTGCTCATCTCACGAGAACGGAGGATCAATGGACACACGACTTATTCAACCGGCTGAGACTTGGGATCAGCTTCGCGCAGAGTTTCACTGGGATATTCCGCCATTTTTCAACATGGCCGAAGCCTGTGTGAGCCGTTGGGCGCGCCATGATCCAGATCGTTTGGCGCTCATCCATGTGGATGGGGCCGGCGAGGAAACCCGACATAGTTTTGGCGAATTGGAGGAAAAATCAACGGCGCTCGCGGCGCATTGGCGTGAAAAAGGCATTGGCAAAGGTGATGTGGTGGCGATTTTACTATCGCAATCGCCTGAGGTGTTGATCGCACATTTTGCCGCTTATAAATTGGGGGCGATTGCCCTCCCGCTTTTTGTGTTATTTGGCGAAGATGCTTTGGCTTACCGCCTGTTGGATAGTGCTGCAAAATGTGTGGTGACGGATGAGGAAAACCTGCCAAAAGTGGCTGCGATCCGTGCCAAGCTCCCTGAACTTGCGTGGATTTACACAACGACGCCTTGTGACGGGGCGGCGCATTTTTCGGATGCCTATTCTCATCCTGTTGATGCGTTTTCGCCGCTGCGCACACACGCGGATGATCCCGCCGTTTTGATCTACACATCAGGCACCACAGGCAGCCCCAAAGGCGTGCTTCATGCCCACCGGTTTCTCATTGGGCATTTGCCAACGGTTGAAATTTCCTTGGGCTTTTTTCCCCAAGATGGGGATCGTGGCTGGACCCCTGCGGATTGGGCGTGGATAGGCGGGCTTATGGATATGGCGATGCCGTGCCTTTATCACGGTGTGTCCCAATTATCGTGCCGCATGCGGAAATTTGATCCCGACTATACGTTTGAATTGATTGATAGATATCAGTTGAAAAATTTGTTTTTGCCCCCCACTGCGCTCAAGGTGATGCGACGGGCCAAAGCGCCTAAAGAGATCAAGCTGCGTTCTATTTCTTCAGGCGGCGAAGCCTTGGGCGATGCGTTACAGGCATGGGCGAAAGAGGTGCTTGGCGCGCCGATCAACGAACTTTATGGGCAAACGGAATGCAATCTCTCCGTAACATCCTGTGCGCAAATTGGCGCGCAAAAAGCAGGAACGATTGGGCGGGCCACACCCGGCTTTGACATCGCGATTTTAGATGAAAACGGCGCTGAATGCCCCACAGGTCAAATTGGGGAAATTGCGGTGAAATCCCCCAACCCGATCATGATGTTGCGTTATTTGAATAAGCCTGATGAAACCACACAAAAATTCCGCGGGCCGTGGCTTTTGACGGGGGATATGGGACAGATGGATGCGGATGGCTATATCCGGTTTTCGGCGCGCGCGGATGATGTGATTACGTCTGCGGGCTACCGGGTTGGTCCAGCGGAAATTGAGGAGTGCTTGATCACCCATGAGGATGTGGTGAACGCGGCCGTGGTGGGTATCCCCGATCTTGAGCGCACGGAGCGGATCAAGGCCTTCATCGTTTTGCGCGGCGGGGCCTCATGGGAGGGGATGGAAGAGGCGCTCATCGCGTTGGTCAAAGCGCGCATTTCCCCGCATGTCGCCCCGCGTGAAGTTGTGCAAATCGCAGCCCTACCGATGACGGCAACGGGTAAGGTCCTTAGGCGGGACCTAAAGGCGCTTTAACGCGCCTTTTTGAGGTGATGGAGCGTATCGCGCAGCGCATAAGGTTTGAGTAGTTCACCATGCGCATCAAGGAAGGCCTCTACGCGGGCGGCGTCGTGACGCGACAGGTCAGATAGCCAATCTGTGATTGCATTTTGGATCAACCGTGTGTGATCCGTGGCAAAATCTGCAGCCCAGGCCAAAACGCGGTCGCGCAAGGTAATATCCTCTGCTTTGAGATGGTTTTTCTTGGCCCATGGCTTGGTCATGGCAAGGGCTGAACGCTTAATCCATGGATAATCAGATTGCGTCCATGTTTCCACGGTATCAAAGCGGCTTGGATCTGCCAAAAGCCGTTTTTGCCCTGCGGTGCAGACTTGATCTGCGATCGCGGCCGTATCCAGATCCTCGACCCATGATTGGATCAACGCCCAAACGGCATCATCTTTCGCAATACGCGCCTGTGTGAGGAGCTTTGCTGCCGCGATGCGGGCCTCATGAATGTCAGTGTTCCAAAGGTCGCTTGCGAGCTCAACACGTGCATCAAGCGTCAACTCTTGACGCCAGTTGCGGCACATTTCATCAAGAACGGGATTGGCGATGCCCAAATAGACACGATCCACTTTGTGGTGACGTGCGAGTTCTTCCGCCTTTTTGGGGTTTCCGGCGGTTTTAAGCTCCAAGAGCGCGTTTTCAAGGTTCATTCTACAGTCACAGACTTTGCGAGGTTACGGGGTTGGTCCACATCGGTGCCTTTGGCAATTGCGGTGTGGTAGGCCAAAAGTTGGGCGGGAACAGCATAGAGGATAGGGGCGAGAAAGTCGTCAATTTCTGGCATAGTAAGCCCGTGCCATATGCCGTCGCCTGCCTCTTTGAGGCCTTGTGCGTCACTCACCAAAACGACCTTGCCGCCGCGGGCCATGACCTCTTGCATGTTGGAAACGGTTTTATCAAAAAGCCCGTCACGCGGGGCCATGACAATCACAGGAACCTTATTGTCGATAAGTGCGATAGGCCCATGTTTGAGTTCCCCGGACGCATAGGCCTCGGCATGTATATAGCTGATTTCTTTGAGCTTTAACGCACCTTCATAGGCGAGCGCAGACATAGAGCCGCGACCCAAGAAGATGATATCGCGCGCTTCGGCGAGGTCATTTGAAATGGTTTTTGTGGCTTTATCAATGGTGAGAGCATGGCTCAAAACACTGGGCAAATTGCGTAAAACGGCGAGCTTTTCTTTAAGGTCACTTTCGGAAATCTCACCCCGGTCTTGTGCAGCTTTGAGTGCCAAAAGCGCCAAAACGGTGAGCTGACAGGTGAAGGCTTTGGTTGATGCCACGCCAATTTCAGTGCCCGCATGGATCGGAAGCGCAATGTTGCTTTCGCGCGCGATGGAGCTTTCTGGGACATTGACGATGGATAGAATTTTCTCGGCTTTTTCATGTGTGTAGCGCAGCGCCGCGAGCGTGTCTGCGGTTTCGCCAGATTGGCTTACGAAAAGCGCCAAAGTGTTGGGGGTGATGGGCGGTTCGCGGTAGCGGAATTCAGAGGCCACATCAATTTCAACCGGAAGGCGCGCCACTTGTTCAAACCAGTATTTGGCCGTGAGGCACGCGTAAAAGGCCGTGCCGCAAGCCACCATGGTGACGCGTTCCAATGTGCTAAAATCTGGTGTGCCGTCTGGGAAGGTGAGGGTCGTGCCATCCTCAGACAGATAGTGGTCGATCGCATCACGCAAAACCGCGGGTTGTTCGGCGATTTCTTTTGACATGAAATGTTTGTGCCCGCCTTTTTCAACTTGGGCATTGCTGAGTTGAATTTGACGCATTTCACGATTGGCACGTCTGCCATTTGCATCAAATATTTCAATGCTGGAACGGCTGAGGAAGGCATAGTCACCCTCTTCAAGATAGGTGACCTTATCTGTCAATGGCGCGAGCGCAATCGCGTCGGACCCAACATAGGCTTCGCCTGTGCCATGTCCGATGGCAAGAGGTGACCCTTTACGTGCGGCGACAAGGAGATCCGCTTCGCCATCAAAGAGAAAACAAAGGGCAAAGGCCCCTTCGAGCCGTGCAATTGTTTTGGCCGCCGCGTCGCGCGGGCAAAGGCCTTGTTCCATGTATTTATGGGTCAAAAGCGCGACGGTTTCCGTGTCGGTTTCGGTCACAAATTGAATGCCGTCTTGGGCCAGTTCTTCGCGCAGTTCGCGGAAATTTTCGATAATGCCATTGTGAACCACGGCCACTTTGCCCGCTTGGTGCGGGTGGGCGTTTTCAACGGTTGGCGCCCCATGGGTTGCCCAACGGGTATGCCCGATACCTGCTTTGCCTGGAAGGGGATTGAACGTCAAAAGGTCCGAAAGGTTCACAAGTTTACCCAAGGCGCGGCGGCGATCGAGTTTGCCGTCTTGTAGGGTGGCGATGCCTGCGCTGTCATAGCCGCGATATTCGAGACGTTTTAAAGATTCCACCAATTGTGGGGCGACTTCGTGTTTGCCCAAGATGCCGATAATGCCACACATTATGAGTTATCCTTCTTTTGTTTCGCTTTGAGCGCGCGCAAACGGTCCATCATGCGTTTGGCAAGACCCTCTTTGACCACCTGTGCGCCCCGCGCAATGGCAAGGCTTTCTGCAGGTACGTCCTTGGTGATAACGGAGCCTGAGGCAGTCATTGCTTCGTCCTCGATTGTCACAGGCGCGACAAGCATGGTGTTGGAGCCAATGAAGGCCCGTTCGCCAATGGTTGTTTTATGTTTAAACACACCATCATAATTACACGTGATCGTGCCAGCGCCAATATTGCTATCGCGGCCAATGTCGGCGTCGCCAATATAGCTCAGGTGGTTGACCTTCGCCCCTTCGGCGATCACCGCGTTTTTCACTTCGCAGAAATTGCCGACTTTCACCCCTTCAGAAAGCTCCGCCCCAGGGCGCAACCGCGCATAAGGCCCAACAACCGCATCACGCGCCACATGGCAGCCTTCGAGATGGCTAAAGGCGCGGATGGCGGCATTGCTTTCGATCGTGACATCAGGACCAAACACAACATTGGGTTCGATGATCGCATCGCGCCCAACAACAGTGTCATAGGCAAAAAATACGGTTTCAGGGGCCGTCATCGTGACCCCCATATCGAGCAAACCTGCGCGTGTTTCTTCTTGGAAGGAGCGTTCAGCGACCGCAAGTTCCGCGCGTGAATTGATCCCTTGGGTTTCGCTTTCAGGACATGACACCGCCGTTGCTGTGAGCCCTTTCTCACGGGCAATGCCAACAATGTCGGTGAGGTAATATTCGCCGGAGGCATTGTCATTTCCGACCTTAGAAATAAGGTCAAAAAGAACCGCGCGGTCCGCGCAAATGACGCCCGAATTGCACAATGTCACGGCGCGCTCAGTATCGTTTGCATCCTTAAATTCAACGATTTTCTGCAAAGAGCCGTTTTCGACAATCAAGCGGCCATAGCGACCAGGATCCGCCGCTTCAAACCCCAAAACAACCACATCATTGGTTTTTTGCGCTTCAATCATATTTTCAAGCGTTTCAGGCTTGATAAACGGCGTATCGCCATAAAGCACAATTGCAGGCCCCGAAAGATCGCTGAGCGCCTCTTTTGCCTGATCAACCGCATGGGCGGTGCCCAATTGTTCGTCTTGGCGCACGGTGACAACATCGTCGCGATGGGTGATGGCGGCGGCCTCGACCAAATCGGCACCTACACCCGCGACCACAACAATGCGCTCAGGATCCAAAGAGGCGCCGCTTTCCATGGCATGGACCAAAAGAGGGGCGCCTGCGACCTTGTGAAGAACCTTCGGGAGGTCGGATTTCATACGCGAGCCTTGGCCGGCGGCGAGAATAATGAGGCTGGTTGCCATTTTAGGTCTTTCAAAATTTTGTTTTACGACCTTTTATCGGTTTTGGGCGTCGGGGCAAGCTCTGGGCTGGTAAAATTGCGTTTCACTAAGTTACAAACAGGTTAATAACGAGCGGTTTATTGCCAAACAGGAGCAAGATAGCGATGCATAAAGGAACAGTGGTTTTCGATCTGGATGGCACATTGGCTGACACATCAGGGGATTTGTTGGCGGCGGCCAATGCATGTTTTCAGGCGCTCGGGGCCAAAGATGTCCTCGACTTAAAGGCCGATGCGCTAACTGCGTTTCACGGGGGGCGCGCGATGCTGCGCTTGGGGTTTGAACGGATTGGTGCTACGGATATTGAGGCAAAAGTTGATACGCAATTCCAAAACCTCCTCGATTATTATGAAGCCAATATCGCGGAACATTCCGTGCTTTATGATGGGGTTGAAGAGGCGCTTGAGGACTTAAAAACGGCAGGGTATTCCATTTCCGTTTGTACGAATAAACCTGAATATCTGGCGCGGATATTGCTTCCTCAATTGGGGTTGAGTGACCTCAATGATGCTCTTGTTGGGGCGGACACATTGCCGACGCGAAAGCCAGATGTCGCACCTTATTGGGAAGCTGTGGCGCGCGCCAACGGGGGTGGAAAACCGTCCCTTTTGGTCGGGGATACGGCCACGGACCGAGATACAGCCAAAGCGGCGGGTGTGCCATCCGTCTTGGTGACGTTTGGGCCAGAGGGGCGCGCAATTGAGCGACTTCAGCCTGAGGCTTTGCTCGATCATTACCGCGATTTGTCCAGCTTGGTTGACGACCTGTTGGTCTAGGCCCTACGGGTCATGAGGCGTTTGAAATCAGCAAAATTGCCTGCTTTTAAGCCATAAATGGCCTCTTTTAGGGCGTCGGTTTGGGTGTTGCCCCAAAGGGGAATGACAGTTTTGTCAAATTTCTCATGGAGCTGTGACAGCGTGGGCGGGGTGACGGCGTCCCACCGCGGCGTGTGCCATTTAGAAGTGAGGGTCGATCCATTATAAAGGGTCACTTCGACGCGTGCTTTGCGAATATGTGGGAAAACGGCATTTGCATCTGGATGTTCGTGCATGTCCATGGCTTGGCTAAGGCGCATAATTTCAGGATCATTAAGCGCGCCATCTGCAATATCTTGGGCGCGCACATCCCCTTTGACGAGGGCAACGGCGCATGGAAAAGAGGTAGAATATTGCGCTTCGTCGGTTTTTTGTGGGGTGGTGGTGGCAAGGCGCACGCTTTCATGGAAGGTGTCAACGCGCAGGCTTTTGACATCTTGCGACCGAAGATCGTGGCGGCGTTTGAGATCTAAAATGGCTTCAATCGGGGCCTGGGCCCAACGGCATACGGGATAGGGTTTGTAATATTGCTCTAGCCCATACCAACGCTCCCCGAGGTCCGCCCATGGGGTGAGTTCTTTTTCAAAGGTAAGGGCGGGCGCACCTGTAAATCCGTCTTGGGCCATCTGCGCGGCCATGACCCCCACCATGGCCCCCCAGCCAGAGCCGTCTTTGACCATTGTTGGGTGATCTATACAGCGCATCATTTGACTGCGGGGCCCGTTATATTCAGCAATCCCCATGGCATGGCGAGTTTGCTGATGGCTGAGGCCCATCATACGAGACGATAGGGCCGCCACCGCAATGGCCGCCCACGCGCCAGAGGTGTGATAATCAGGTGCGCTATCATGAAGCGCAATCGCAAGCCGTGCGCCGAATTCATAGCCTATAGCAATGGCTGTCAAAAAGGCCTGCCCATCCGTAAGCCCCGTTTCCAATGCCGTTGCCAACACCCCCGCAAGGACCGCGCATCCTATATGCCCTTTGGCCGGATTAAATCCGTCATGGCCATCCAAGGCGTCGATGCTCGTGCCATACGCAAGCGCGACACCTGCGGCGCTTGCAAGCCGCCCATCATGGATCATGGGATGAGGGCCGCCATATTGCCTTTGGGTGACGGCGCGGATGATGTTGGAGGCTTCAAAGGTAGTGCCACCAATGCCGTTACCGACGAGATCAAGGATGTTCAGGAGCATTTGATCCTGAACCGAAGTTGGGAGATCCTCAAACTGTGTTTCAAATAGGAACCGGAGCGCATTTTCGTGATGTGTCATATAAAAAGGGTCTGAGCGTTGTTGCCCGGCTGCTTGCTGAACTCCGACATATAACGCCGTATTTGATCATTTTGCCGCAGTTCGTCGGTGGTTTGCATGAATTCATTGACCCGACTCACGTTCTGTGATTATTAAATGAACAAGCGTTCAATAAATTTGAACATCACGGGATGAGCCCGCGTGACTATGGATGGATTTGGAAGGATACATAAATGTTTACTGCCTCTATGAATTTTGATCTTGGCGAAGACGTCAATGCGCTTCGTGAAATGGTGCATCGTTTTGCACAAGACCGGATTAAGCCGATCGCGGCGGCAACCGATCAAAACAATGAATTCCCACATGAGTTGTGGCAGGAATTGGGTGAGCTTGGCCTTTTGGGCATCACAGTCCCTGAAGAATATGGTGGGGCTGGCATGGGCTATTTGGCCCACACGGTTGCCGTCGAAGAAATCGGCCGCGCTTCGGCCTCCATTGGTCTTTCCTTTGGGGCGCATTCAAACCTTTGCGTAAACCAAATCAAACGCAACGGCAGCGATGAGCAAAAGAAAAAATACCTCCCAAAACTTATTTCCGGTGAACATGTTGGGTCGCTGGCGATGTCCGAAGCAGGTGCCGGTTCTGATGTTGTGTCCATGAAATTGAAAGCCGAAAAACGCAATGGCTATTACGTTTTGAATGGTACAAAATTCTGGATCACCAACGCGCCAACGGCTGATATTTTGGTTGTTTACGCCAAAACTGACCCCGAAGCGGGCGCCAAAGGCATGACGACTTTCATTATCGAAAAAGACATGGCGGGTTTTTCAACTTCCAAGCATTTCGACAAATTGGGGATGCGTGGATCTGATACTGCGGAACTCATTTTTGAAAATGTTGAAGTGCCATTTGAAAACGTCATGGGCGAAGAAGGCAAAGGCGTGAACGTGTTGATGTCTGGCCTTGATTTTGAACGTGTTGTTCTCTCTGGCCTTGGTACTGGCATTATGGCGGCTTGTATGGATGAGGTTATGCCTTACATGCACGAACGCAAACAGTTCGGTCAGCCGA
>JBMYYE010000093.1:0-9786 GCA_049609065.1 Halocynthiibacter sp. | reverse complement strand
CTTTTGGATGTTGTGGACGAAGCAGGTGCAGGCGGCAACATGATCGTTGCCCCGATGCCTGGTCTCGTAAAAGCGATCTTTGCCACCTCAGGCCAAGAGGTGAAAGAAGGTGATCGCTTGGCGATCCTTGAGGCCATGAAAATGGAACATGCGCTTTTGGCGGCACGCGATGGGATTGTGGACGAAGTCATGGCCTCAGAAGGCGAACAGGTCGAAGAAGGGGCCGCGCTTATTTCCCTCGTGGAAGAAGACGAGGACGCTTAATGTCTCAGGTGATCTTACATCATGTGCCTTTGTCGCGGAGTTTTCGGATCCTGTGGCTTCTGGAAGAGATGGGGATCACCTATGACCTTAAAACCTATAGCATCCGCGATGGGAGCCTACGCGCGCCGGCGTTTTTAGAGATTTCGCCATCAGGGCGCGTGCCAGCCCTTGAAATTGATGGCATGACGCAATTTGAAAGCGCGGCGATCATTGAATATCTGTGTGAAAGCCGTGACGGGTTTTGCGTTGGGGAAACGGCCCAAGAGCGGCTTCGGTTTCGTGAATGGATGGGGTTTGCGGAAACCCAAGGATCGATCTTAACCACTCTTAATTTACAGCATTTATTCATTCGGCCACCTGCCAAAGTGTCCGCGGATGTGCTAAAGGTGGAAACCGCTCGTTTGAAAAAGACCCTTGCAATGATGGAGGAGGCTCTCACAGAGCGCGACTATCTATTGGGGGCGTTTTCGGCCGTGGATTGCATGTTCGGATGGAATTTGCGCGCGGCGCCATTTTATGTGGATTTGGCAGAGTTTAAGGCCCTTGAGGCCTATTTGGATCGCATTCATGCACGACCGGCGTATCTGCGGGCGGTTGCAAATGACGGGGATCAGGATTTTTACGAAAAACCGTTTTATGCGGCAAAGGATGTAACATGAAACTGACCTTGCATCATGCCTATCAATCGCGCTCACAGCGGGTTTTGTGGCTGCTTTATGAGTTGGGCGTCGAATTTGAGCTCATCCAACATAATTTTTTCGATAAATCCCTGCGTTCGGAGGACTATCTCGCGATTAGTCCGGCTGGCCGTGTGCCTGCGCTTGAAATTGATGGCGAAGCGATGCTCGAAAGCGGCGCGATGGTGGATTATTTGTGTGAGTGCTTTCCTGCGGCGGGTTTGGGGCGCGCGGTGGGTGATCCTGAGCGTCGATTGTTCTTGGATCTTTTGCACTATGCTGAAACCATCGGTCAGCATTGTGCCAATTTAACGCAATCACACCTCGTTTTATATGAGGATTGGATGCGCAGCCCGACGCAAATGGGGCTTGAAGCAAAACGGCTTTTTGTGACACTCAAGAGGCTCGATGCGATGCTATCTGATGGGCGTGAGTTTCTTTTGCCGACGGGGTTTTCCGGCGTGGATTGCGCGGTGGCTTACGGGGCTGTGATTGGGCAAAAATTCACGGATATCTCTGGGCTTGCCCACCTTCAGGCCTATCTCACGCGGATTTCAAACCGTCCTGCCTTTATCAAATCATGGGAAAAGCCCAAAGGCGTTCCCGCTATTTATACCAAAGACTTCTATGAGGTTCCAAATGTCGAAAAAGATTGAGATTTTTGAAATGGGGCCACGCGATGGTCTACAAAATGAAAAGCGCCAAATCCCGACGCAAGAGAAAATCGCGCTGGTGGATTTGCTGTCAAAAGCAGGGTTTTCACGCATTGAGGTCGCAAGCTTCGTGAGCCCGAAATGGGTGCCACAAATGGCCGATAGCGCGGATGTTTTGGCGGGGATTACCCGTGCGGACGGGGTGTCATATGCGGCGCTCACACCAAACATGCGCGGCTATGAAGGGGCGCGTGCGGCAAAGGCGGATGAGATTGCCATCTTTGGCTCGGCGTCTGAAGGCTTTTCAAAAGCCAATATCAACGCCACCATCGCCGAAAGCATCGAACGCTTTAAACCGATTGCTGAGGCCGCCAAAGCGGACGGCATCCCGATGCGCGGCTATGTGTCTTGTGTCACCGATTGCCCCTATGACGGCAAGGTGGATCCAAGCGAAGTCGCCCGCGTGGCGGAATTGTTGTGGCAGCAGGGCTGCTATGAAATCTCCTTGGGGGACACAATCGGGCAGGGCACACCCGAAACGATCACCGCCATGTTGAAAGCCGTGACCGATGTGGTGCCAGCGGATAAGCTCGCGGGGCATTACCACGATACGGCCGGGCGCGCCTGTGTGAACATCGAAGCATCGATTGGCGAAGGTGTGCGGGTCTTTGATGCGGCGGTTGGCGGTTTGGGCGGCTGTCCATATGCGCCTGGGGCTGCGGGCAATGTCGCAACCGAAGCCGTAATGGCCCATGTCGAAGCCTTGGGTTATGACACGGGGCTTGATCATGAAATTATTGCGCAAGCGGCCAAAATGGCGCGTGAAATGCGGGAAGGATAAGCGATGTCTTACGAAATGATTACTGTAGAAATTGATGCGCGCGGTGTTGCGACGCTCACGTTGAACCAACCTGAAAAGCACAATGCCCTATCGCGGGTGATGTTGGATGAGTTGACGGATGCGGCGGCAACCCTTGGTGCGGATGATGCGGTGCGGGTTGTTGTGCTGACGGGCGAAGGCAAAAGCTTTTGCGCGGGCGGTGATCTCGGCTGGATGAAAGAACAGATCGCAGCCGAGCCTGAAACGCGCATGAAAGAGGCACGCAAATTGGCGGAAATGCTACAAGCGTTGAACACAATTCCCAAACCTTTGATCGGCCGCATCAACGGCCAAGCATTCGGCGGCGGCACCGGCATGATGTCGGTTTGTGATGTGGCGATTGGGGTGGAGGGCACGAAATTTGGCCTCACCGAAACCAAGCTTGGCCTCATTCCTGCAACGATTTCGCCTTATGTCGTGGCGCGGATGGGCGAAGACAAAGCGCGCCGCGTGTTCATGTCGGCCCGTTTGTTTGACGCGGATGAAGCCGTAACGCTCAACCTTTTGGCGAAATCTGTGGCAGCTGAGGATTTGGATGCCGCCGTCGAAGCCGAAGTCGCGCCCTATCTGAAGGTCGCCCCGCGGGCAGTGGCCAAATCCAAGGCCCTCGTGCGCTATCTTGGCATGCCGATTGATGATGAGGTGATTGACCACACAATTCGCGCCTTGGCTGAAGCATGGGAAGACGCCGAAAGCGCCGAAGGCATTGATGCGTTCTTTAGCAAACGCAAGGCAAGTTGGGTTAAGTAAAGCCCTTGAAATTGAGAACGTAAAGCAGCGCGGGCGACCATCGTCTGCGCTGTTTTACGTTTGATACTATTTTGTGCGTTTGTTTTTTGCGGCTTTGGCGCGTTTGCCAGCCGTCATGCGGCGTCCGTCGCGTATGTTTGCCGCCAAGAGCGTTAGATTTGTGGCACCTGCAAGAAGTTCAATGCCTTGGACACTATAAAAGAGGGTGTCAAAGTCGTTGCCACTTGCTTTGGAGGCGAGGAAAAACGCGGCAGGGACCAAAATCAAAATGCCATTGGCTGCAATGATGGGCATGCGCTTTGCTTTTGCCCCTAAAACCCCGCCTCGGCGGCCTTTGGCAAGCTTAAAGCCAGTGCCGCCCGCAACGGCCATGGATGGGATTAATATGAACAGCCCATATAGGATACATGTTTTAACCGTGGTGATGGCGGCGTGGCTTAGGAACAGTTCCGATATTATAGTGGATAGCCAAAAGGTGGCGATGCTGGCGGTGGCAAGGATGGCTGCGATTTTGTGTAGCGTGTTGAGCATAGGATTCTCCATTACATAGCTTGCTATATTTAATTGCATAGTTGGCTATGTAATGCAAGAGTGGCCCCATGGATTTAAAAGCAGACACATCAATGGGCTATCTCGTGAACCACTTGGCGCGCCTATTTGCCCGACGTTTAGAAGGTGAAATCAAACCACGCGGAATTGCCCTTGGGGCGTTTCCCGCACTTTTGCATCTTTGGGAAAAAGATGGTCTCACCCAAAAGGAGTTGGTCATGCGCCTTGGGGTGGAGCAACCCACAATGGCCGCCACATTGTCGCGGATGGAACGTGATGGTCTCATTTATCGGCATAGGGATGAGGGGGATGCGCGGGTGCAGCGCATTCGTTTAACGCAGAAGGCTTTGGCGCTTCGTGCGGATGCGCTTGCGGATGCGGCACAGGTGAATGCGGATGCGCTTGCGGGATTGAGTGACATAGAAACCAAACAATTGATGGGTTTGATGAAGCGGGTGATCCTTCAGTTGGATGAAACATTGCCCGCAGGTCGTGCGACCCCCTAGGGCGCGTTTTGCGGGTTTGTAAAACAAATATGACATCTCCGATAGGAATCGTCGGAATTGAATTGATGCGGGCCACAGTGTCATTGCGTCAAAGCAAGAGGGTACTTGCCTGCATTTGTGGCTGCGGCGAAAAATTTCCATCTGACGCGAAATTGCACATAAATGGTAGGAGGTGGGGGCGTATTAAGGCGCGCATAAGAACGGAACGGGTTTGAAAATAAGGCCATTTTTGAACGATAAATACATTCGACTTACGGAATGTATGCATTGAAGTAAGCTCTGAAAAACTAACGGAAAAGCCCTGTTTTTATGCCTCTCTTGGTTGACCCCGCGCAACCGCCCCGTTAAACGTCACATAGTTACGTGGAATGCGTTAAAGCGCATCAAAGGAGCCACCGTTGCAAGACCAATTACTAGAGTACCTCCCGATCCTTGTCTTTTTCGGCATTGCGATCGCGTTGGGGGTTGTTTTTCTCCTCGCCGCCGTTGTGTTGGCTGTTTACAATCCAGACCCAGAAAAAGTGTCCGCCTATGAATGTGGATTTAACGCTTTTGATGATGCGCGTATGAAATTTGATGTGCGCTTCTACTTGGTGTCGATCCTGTTTATTATCTTCGATTTGGAAATCGCATTCCTCTTCCCTTGGGCTGTTGCCTTTAAGGATGTGGGACTTGTTGGGTTCTGGTCCATGATGGTGTTCTTGGGTGTTTTGACCATTGGCTTTGCCTATGAGTGGAAAAAAGGAGCCTTGGAATGGGCGTAGTGACATCGCAAAATTCAGCGGGCGCTGATAAAGAAGTGGCAACACAAGCTCTTAACCGCGAATTGCAGGATAAGGGTTTTTTGCTCACCTCAACTGAGGATATTATCAACTGGGCCCGTACGGGGTCATTGCACTGGATGACCTTTGGTTTGGCGTGCTGTGCGGTTGAGATGATCCAAACATCCATGCCGCGCTATGACCTTGAACGGTTCGGGACCGCACCGCGGGCCTCCCCTCGTCAATCTGATTTGATGATCGTTGCGGGTACGTTGACCAACAAAATGGCGCCTGCGCTTCGCAAAGTTTACGACCAGATGCCTGAGCCGCGTTATGTGATCTCCATGGGGTCTTGTGCGAATGGTGGTGGGTATTATCACTATAGCTACTCCGTTGTGCGGGGCTGTGATCGCATCGTGCCTGTGGATGTCTATGTTCCAGGTTGCCCGCCAACAGCAGAGGCGCTCCTTTATGGTATTCTTCAGTTGCAGCGCAAAATTCGCCGCACGGGCACATTGGTTCGATAGGGGGCACTTATGACAGACGCACTTAAAGAACTGGGCACCCATATTGAAATGAAGCGATCCGACTGTGTGTTGTCGTGGTCTGTGGAATTTGATGAGCTGTGCATCGAAATTGCGCCAAGTTCTATCAAAACCTTTATGGGGTTTTTGAAGTCAGATCCGCAATGCCGGTTCTCTACATTAGTTGATATTACGGCCGTGGATTACCCCACGCGCGACAAACGCTTTGATGTCGTTTATCTTTTCCTTTCCATGTACCGCAATCAGCGCATTCGCGTGAAAACGGCCGTGCGCGAAAAAGAAATGCTCGACACGATCACGGACGATTTTCCGGCTGCCAATTGGCCTGAGCGTGAAACCTTTGACATGTTTGGGATCTTGTTTGCAGGTCACCCAGATATGCGACGTTTGCTGACGGATTACGGGTTCCGTGGTCATCCTTTGTTGAAGGATTTCCCAACAACAGGCTACACGGAATTGCGCTATGACGAAGTTGAAAAACGCGTTGTTTATGAGCCTGTGCAGCTGACACAAGAATATCGTCAATTTGATTTCATGAGCCCATGGGAAGGTGCCGAATACATCCTTCCTGGGGATGAAAAAGGTGAAGGGGCGTAAAGTCAGATGCAAGACGCAACAGTCATGTATGGGGTCGGAGCAGCACAGGCGGGAACGTCTTGGCTGAACGCATATTGCGCGACCCATCCGTCTGTTGCGGTTCCTGCTCTCGGGGCTTTGCATTATTTCGATGCGTTGGAAGGGGGCGCGCCTTCGACGGTGGCATCTCTTAAGGGTGCGCGCGAACTGGCGCTGAAGCTCTATTACGCGCGAAACGGGCGCAATGTGGCCCCTGCGAGCCAAGCGACTATCGATGCCCACCTCGATGAGATCAATGACTGGTTCGATGCCTTTTCTGGCCATGAGGTGGATGATCAGGCCTATATCACCTATTTGCAAAACCTTGCAGGGGATGCCGCGGTTGTTGTCGACATCACGGATGAATACGGCACGCTGTCGCAAAAGGGCTTTAAGCACATGCTCTCTGCGGCACCGGATGCAAAAATTGTCATGATTTTGCGCGACCCGCTTGATCGGCTTTGGGCGGATATTCAATCTGTTGCCAAAACACGCGATGAGGGGCGCGCCGATGTTGGCGATCTCGCGCGGTCCATATTTGCGGGGTTGATTGATGGCCAAGAACCCGACATTGCGGCGCGGTCAAATTATAAAAAACTGCTACGTCTTGCGCATAAGAATGCCAAAGACGGTCGCGTTTTGATTTTATTTTACGAAGAGTTGGGGCTGGCCCAAACGGCGCATGCGCTATGTTCGTTTTTGGATATCCCACAAACGCAATCTTATCCTCAGGCCCCTGAGGCCATGGATGAATTTGCGATGATGTCAGAGGCGATCCGCAAACGGGCCGTGCGCTGGCTGCAGACACAATATGAAGCAGTGGCAGAGGTTGTAACCGACCTCCCAGCTGCTTGGCACAAGACTATGGCGTATGGAAATGCGCCCAAACTGGCGAAGGTTTAACGATGGACGGTAGCTACACTGATACCCTAACGGGTGAGCAAAAGATCCGTAACTTCAACATCAACTTTGGTCCGCAGCACCCTGCGGCCCACGGCGTGTTGCGCTTGGTTCTCGAGCTGGACGGCGAAATCGTGGAACGCGCGGATCCCCATGTTGGGCTCTTGCACCGCGGTACAGAAAAATTGATGGAAAGCCGGACTTACCTGCAAAACTTGCCGTATTTTGACCGCCTCGATTATGTGGCGCCGATGAACCAAGAACATGCATGGTGTTTGGCGATCGAAAAACTCACAGGCACCGAGGTGCCTCGTCGGGCGCAATTGATCCGCGTGCTCTATTCCGAAATTGGCCGCGTCTTGAATCACCTTATGAATGTCACGACACAGGCTTTGGATGTTGGGGCGTTGACGCCGCCGCTTTGGGGCTTTGTCGAACGTGAAAAGTTGATGATTTTCTACGAACGGGCCTGTGGCGCGCGCTTGCATGCGAATTATTTCCGTCCAGGTGGCGTACATCAGGATCTTCCTGATCAGCTCGTCGATGATATCGAAGAATGGGCGCTCGAATTTCCAGCAAAGCTCGATGATATCGAAGGCTTGTTGACTGAAAACCGTATCTTCAAGCAACGTAACGTTGATATTGGTGTGGTCACAGAAAAAGACATCACCGATTGGGCCTATTCGGGCGTTATGGTGCGTGGGTCTGGTTTTGCGTGGGATTTGCGCCGCGCGCAGCCCTATGAATGCTATGACGAGTTTGAATTTGACATTGCAGTTGGTAAATCTGGCGACTGTTATGACCGCTATCTCGTACGGATGGCGGAAATGCGCGAAAGCGTGAAAATCATTCGTCAAGCGGTTGTCAAACTCCGCGAGGCAACGGGGGATGTGTTGGCCCGTGGGAAACTGACCCCGCCAAAACGTTCCGATATGAAAACGTCTATGGAAAGCTTGATCCACCACTTTAAGCTCTACACAGAAGGCTTTCACGTCCCAGAAGGCGAAGTTTACGTCGCCGTAGAAGCACCAAAAGGTGAATTCGGCGTCTTCTTGAAATCTGATGGATCCAATAAACCATACCGCGCAAAAATTCGCGCGCCGGGATATTTCCACCTGCAATCTATGGACAACATTTCCAAAGGCCATCAATTGGCTGATGTTGCGGCCATCATTGGCACCATGGATGTCGTATTTGGGGAGATTGACCGTTGATCTACGCCCCAGAATTTACATTGACCAAAAGTTTAGAGGTCTAACACCACATGCTACGTCGTTTACATCATACGCAGCCAGAGAGCTTTGAATTCACGCCTGCGAACCTCGCTTGGGCCGAAGGTCAGATCGCGAAATATCCAGCCGGCCGTCAGGCCTCCGCTGTGATCCCACTTTTGTGGCGCGCACAAGAACAAGACGGTTGGGTAAGCCAACCTGTTATCGAATATGTAGCAAAGATGCTCGACATGGCGCCAATTCGCGTGTTCGAAGTTGCGTCTTTCTACTTCATGTTCCAATTGCAGCCTGTGGGCTCGGTCGCGCATATCCAGATCTGCGGCACGACATCGTGCTTGATTTGCGGTGCTGAGGATTTGATCGCGGTTTGCAAAGAAAAGATCGCGGCCAACCCCCATGACATTTCTGCAGATGGCAAGTTTTCTTGGGAAGAGGTCGAATGCTTAGGGGCGTGTACAAATGCGCCAATGGCGCAAATCGGCAAAGATTACTACGAAGATTTGACGGCAGACGGCTTCTCTAAGCTTTTGGATGAAATGGCTTCTGGTGCGGTTCCGGTTCCTGGTCCTGAAAATGGGCGGTATGCGTCTGAGCCTCTTTCTGGCTTGACGTCGTTGAAGGATCACGAAAGCGGCAAAACGCAATATAACGCATCTGCGCAACGTGCCGTTGATGTGCAAGATGGTCTCAAACGGATTGATGGGACAGAAGTTCCGCTTTTGACACCATGGATTGATAAAGGTGCAGGCCATCACGCCGGCGCTGTTGCTTATGGTACCGTTGTCCCGGCAAAACCTGCGCATGCGCAAAAGGCTGCGGTGAAAAAAGCGCCAGCTAAGAAGGCGCCAGCAAAGTCAACAAATGCATCTCCGGCACCAAAGGCTGCTGCGGGAACATCTGACCAGAAAAAACCACGGACAATGAAAGCGCCGCGCAAAGCGGGCGCGGATGATTTGAAAAAAATAAAAGGCGTAGGGCCAAAGCTTGAGGCGCTTTTGCATAGCCTCGGGTTTTATCATTTTGACCAAGTGGCAAAATGGACAAGCCAAGAGGTGGCTTGGGTGGATGATAACCTTGAAGGCTTCCGCGGACGCGTAAGCCGCGACAATTGGGTCGCACAGGCAACTGTCCTTGCGGATGGTGGGGAAACTGAGTTTTCAAAGAAAGTTGATAAAGGCTCTGTTTATTAAATAGAACCAAGCCATGGTGCGAGACCCAAGCAAGGTAAGAAATTGGAATGACACGGAAAAAAGAAAAACCTAAACATGCTGCATCCTTTGGGATGATGGCATGCCGTGGCCAATGGAACCTAGGGAGGGTCAAACTATGACGAACGAAAAAACTACAATTTTTACCTGCAGCTTCTGGTGCTGGGTTGCGAGCGCTCTTATGGGCGTGGCGGCCTATTTAATTGCATCTGGCAAAGGTATGGGCACGATTATTGCGCTCCTCAT
>JBMYYE010000092.1:0-9890 GCA_049609065.1 Halocynthiibacter sp. | reverse complement strand
GCATCCCCTAGCATCAAAGATTGCGTCGCAGATACGATAGCTTGCGCGCCAGACCCACAAAGGCGGTTCACGTTCATTGCAGGTGTTTCGTTTGGAATGCCGGCATTCACCGCCGCCACGCGTGACAAATACATGTCGCGGGGTTCACCCGAAATTACGGTGCCAAAGACCACATGTCCGATTTGTTCGGGGGTGACGCCTGCGCGCTCCATTGCGGATTTAGTGATGGTTGCCGCAAGATCCGCAGGCGGGGTTCCCGCAAGGGATCCGCCAAATGTGCCAATGGCGGTGCGCGTGCCGTCGAGAATTACAATGCCAGTCATAAGAAGTCCTTTCGCTGTGCTGGGGTGAGCATAGGGTGGGGCTTTAGAAAAAGGCAGTCTGACGTTTCGTCATTTTTTAGGAAATTTTGCCGCCATGAGGTCATTGAGAGACCGACGAAAGCAAACAGAGCCGTCGCCTAGAATATCCAAAACCTCAGTTTCGTAGGCTTTGGCGATCGGGGCCATTTCGGCCATGATCTGAATGCCTTTATCTGTGAGCGCAAGCTCAAGCAAACGCCGGTCTTTGGGATTAATCGATTTGGTCAGGAAGCCGTTTTTTTCCAACCGCGAGGCCGCACGTGAAATTTTGGATTTCTCCAAGAGTACCGTATTGTGAATTTCACGGATGCTGACGCTCCCATATTGGGATAAATGTGCGAGTACGCGCCATTCTGCGAGGCTAATCCCGAAGCGTTCTTTGTAGTGTTTGGAAAACCCAACAGAAACATGATCCGCCAAAACGGCCAGCTGATAGGGTAAAAAGTCATCAAGGATAAAGCGGGTCACAAAAGGGCCTATTATTTTTGCCGCATTTTGCATGGTTTTGGCGGGCACTGCAAGCGATGGGTTTTCTGGGATTGACACCGTTGCAATTGCAACGATATTTCGCTATCAACAGGATGCGAACATATTGGAAAGGAAATGCTGATGAGCACGGAACGGATCATCACGGTGGCGCCGTCTTTGGATGGACCGCATAAAGGCTATATGCCAGGTTTTGGAAATGACTTCGAAACGGAGGCCCTTCCTGATGCTTTGCCGCAAGGCATGAACAGCCCTCAAAAATGTAATTATGGTCTTTACGGAGAGCAGCTTTCTGGTACGGCCTTTACCGCGCCGAGCCACCAAAATGAACGCACATGGTGTTACCGTATTCGCCCATCGGTGAAACACAGCCACCGCTATGAAAAGATCGACATGCCTTATTGGAAATCCGCGCCGAATGTGGATCCAGATGTGATTTCTTTGGGTCAATATCGTTGGGATCCAGTTGAGGCAAAAGGTGATGACCTCACGTTTGTGACGGGCATGCGCACGATGACGACGGCGGGGGATGTGAACACCCAAGTCGGGATGGCGAGTCATGTTTATCTCGTGACGCAAAGCATGGAAGACGATTATTTCTTTTCGGCGGATTCTGAAATTTTGGTGGTGCCACAAGAAGGTAAACTTCGCTTTCATACCGAACTGGGTATCCTTGATATTGCACCACAAGAAATCGCGATCATCCCGCGTGGGCTTGTGTACCGCGTTGAGTTGGTTGAAGGTCCCGCGCGTGGGTTTGTGTGTGAAAACTATGGCCAGAAATTTGAACTTCCTGGTCGCGGCCCAATTGGCGCGAATTGCATGGCCAACAACCGTGATTTCAAATCGCCCGTTGCGGCATTTGAAGACCGCGAAGTGCCCTCCACCGTCACTATGAAATGGTGCGGTCAGTTCCACAAAACCAAGATCAATCAATCCCCGTTGGATGTGGTTGCATGGCACGGCAATTATGCGCCTGTGAAATATGATCTCAGCACATATTGTCCAGTTGGCTCGATCCTATATGATCATCCTGATCCATCCATTTTCACCGTATTGACCGCGGCATCAGGCGTGCCGGGTACTGCGAATATTGATTTTGTGCTGTTCCGTGAACGCTGGATGGTGATGGAGGACACATTCCGTCCGCCATGGTACCATAAAAACATCATGTCGGAATTGATGGGTAATATTTACGGTCAGTATGATGCGAAACCAAAAGGGTTCGTTCCTGGTGGTATGAGCCTTCATAATATGATGATCCCACATGGGCCGGATAAAAATGCATTTGAAGGCGCGTCCAACGCGGATCTTGCGCCAGAGAAGCTCGATAATACCATGTCGTTCATGTTTGAAACACGCTTCCCGCAGCACCTCACGGCCTTTGCCGCCAATGAGGCCCCGTTGCAAGACGATTACATCGATTGTTGGAGCGACATTGAGAAAAAATTCGACGGCACACCGGGTAAAAAATAATGGCTGAATTTAAACTTCACGGTTATTGGCGATCAACTGCGGCGTACCGCGTGCGGATTGCGATGAACCTCAAAGATATTTCATATGAGCACGTGACCGTGGATCTTGTGAAAGAGGGGGGTCAGCAACATGGGGATGAGTATGTGGCGAAAAATCCGTCGCATTTGGTGCCAACGCTTGAATTGGGCGATGGCACGACCCTTGGGCAATCCATGGCGATCATTGACTATATTGATGCGCTGATCCCAAGCATGCCTTTGGTCCCCTCCCATCCTTTGGTGAAGGCCAAGGTTTTGGAATTTGCCCATACGATTGCGATGGATATTCATCCAGTGAACAATTTGCGGGTTGTGCAACATCTGGGTGCGGAATTTGG
Source organism: Halocynthiibacter sp. (assembly GCA_049609065.1). Taxonomy (GTDB): domain Bacteria; phylum Pseudomonadota; class Alphaproteobacteria; order Rhodobacterales; family Rhodobacteraceae; genus JBMYYE01. The sequence goes on along the minus strand of JBMYYE010000092.1, from coordinate 7,190 downwards.
CGCCAATGCAGATGCCAAGGCGGAATGGATGCGCCATTGGATGGCCAAAGGATTTACCGCCCTAGAGGCGCTGTGTGATCCTGAAACGGATTTTGCGATCACCAACCGTGTGAGCGTGGCTGATATTTGCCTTGTGGCACAAATGTATAATGCGCGACGTTGGGGGCTTGATTTGGCACCTTATCCGCGCTTAGTCGAAATTGAAGAAAAATGTTTGATGATGGAGGCGTTTGATAAGGCGCGCCCTGAAAACCAACCAGACGCGACATAAAGGAAACCTCATGTCAAAACTTATGAAATCTTGGGTCGAAAGCGCCAACACTGCAACGACCGAATTCCCGTTGAACAATCTCCCATATGGTGTGTTTTCCACAGGTGACGAAGAACCACGCTGTGGTGTTGCGATTGGGGATATGATCTTGGACGTCGCGATGCTTGAAGAAGAAGGCATCATTGCACTCGATGACTACGCGATCCTCGATATGCCATTTTGGAATGAGCTTATGGATCTGGGCCGTGAAAAATGGGCCGCGTTTCGTGCGCGCTTGATCGACCTTTTGAAAGAAGGCGGCGATGATGCGGTGTCTGGCGATGCGGATCTTTTGGCGCGCGCTTTGGTGCCGATGGAAGATGCCACATTGCACATGCCATTTGCCGTATCCGAATACACCGATTTTTACGCGGGTATGCAGCACGCGAAAAACATGGGTGCGATTTTGCGTGGCTCGCCTGATTTGCCGGCGAACTGGCTTCATATCCCGATTGGCTATAACGGCCGCGCGTCCTCTGTTGTGGTGTCTGGCACAGATATCCACCGCCCGAATGGTCAAACCAAAGCGCCTGACGCGGATATTCCGAGCTTTGGTCCATCCAAGCGTTTGGACATCGAATTGGAATTGGGCGCCGTTGTTGGCACAGGATCCACACTGGGTCAGCCGATCACAGTGGACGAAGCTGATGACATGATCTTTGGCTATGTGTTGCTCAATGACTGGTCCGCACGTGATATCCAAGGTTGGGAATACCAACCTTTGGGCCCATTTCAGGGCAAAGCCTTTGGCACGACCATTAGCCCATGGATCGTAACCGCAGAAGCCTTAGAAGAATTCCGCGCACCGACCCCTGCGCGTGAAAAGGAACTGTTGCCATATTTGGATGGCTCCAAGGATGGCCTTTACGACATCACGCTCGAAGTTTTGATGCAACCAGAAGGCGCGGCCAAAGCGTCCTCCATTGCGCAGACGAATTACAATCGCATGTATTATTCTGCGGCTGAACAGCTCTGCCATCACGCATCTGGCGGTTGTGAAATGAATGGTGGGGATCTTTTGGGGTCTGGCACGATTTCTGGCGCGGAAAAATCCGAATTTGGCTCCTTGATGGAATTGAGCTGGGCGGGCCGCGAACCGTTCACTTTGGAAACGGGCGAAACTCGCGGCTTCATCGAAGATGGCGATACGTTGACCCTTCGTGGCCACGCCCAAGGTGACGGCTTCAAAATTGGCTTTGGCGACTGTGTGGGCAAAATCCTCCCAGCTGTTAAACACCCGAAATAGGAGTAAGCATGAAAATGATGTTGCGTTCTTTGACTGTTGTAGCCTGCCTTTTGGGGCAGTCTGTATTTGCGGGCGAAAGAGAAGATTTAGCAAAAGAATATGTACAGCTCCCAGCTGTGCAAACGCTTTTGATGAATGTCTATTCCCCTGATGCGACAAGCGGCATTATGCAAAGCATGATGCCCCCCGGCATTCAATTGTCAGAGGATCAATTGCGACGGGTGGGGGAGCTGATGGCAAAACACTTCACGCCCCTGATCCCGCATCTCGAAACCTCTATGGAAAAAACCGCAGCAGAGGTTTTCACAGTAGAGGAACTCAAAGCGATGATCGAATTTTATTCGAGCAGCGCTGGCGAATCTATTCTTGGGAAATCCAATGTCCTGATGCAAAAAAGCATGGCGGAGATGGCGCCTCACATGATGGGGGCTGTGCAAAAGCTGCAACCTGAAATGGTCAAAATCCTGAGCGAGAAATAACATATATCGGCGTGCCATTTGGCGTGCCCTCTTTAATTATAGAAAGGCCAAAATCATGGCAAAAGCATTTGCGTCCCAAGGGGACATGAGCGAAAAAAACATTAGCTTCACAGAAGTGGGTGAGGGGCTTTATGCCTTTACCGCTGAAGGCGATCCAAACTCAGGCGTGATCATCGGTGATGATAGCGTCATGATCGTTGAAGCCCAAGCAACACCGCGGCTCGCCAATAAAGTGATCGAAAAGGTGCGTGAAGTTACCGATAAACCGATCAGCCATGTTGTGTTGACCCACTACCACGCCGTGCGCGTGTTGGGGGCGTCTGCCTTTGGCGCGGATCAAATCATCATGGGTGACGCAGCACGCGGCATGGTCGAAGAACGCGGCCAAGAAGATTGGGATAGTGAATTCCAACGCTTCCCGCGTTTGTTCGAAGGCCATGAATCGATCCCGGGCCTCACATACCCAACGACGACATTTAGCGATGACATGACCGTTTACCTCGGCAATCGCCGTGTGGATTTGATGCATCTTGGTCGTGCGCATACGGCGGGTGATATTGTGATCCACGTGCCGGATCAAAACGTGATGTTCACCGGTGATATCGTTGAATACCACTCTGCATGTTATTGTGGTGATGGTCACTTTAACGAATGGGGCCAGACATTGGACAATATTAAATCCTTTGATGTGGATGCGATTGCACCTGGCCGTGGGGATGCGCTTGTGGGGACCGAAATGGTTAACGCAGCGATCGAAAACACACGTGATTTTGTCGAAAGCACATACCGTCCAGCGGCCAAAGTGGCTGCACGCGGCGGATCCTTGAAAGAAGCATGGGACGCGGTGCGTGCTGAATGTGATCCGAAATTCGCCGATTACGCGATCTACGAACACTGTTTGCCGTTCAACGTGGCACGTGCCTATGACGAAGCGCGTGGCATTGAAAACCCACGTATCTGGACCGCGCAGCGCGATTTGGACATGTGGGCCGACCTTCAAGGCTAAAATTAACCAGAATCAGCTTTCACGCAGGCCTTCAAATGTAATTTTGAGGGCCTGTTTTTATGGATAGTATGGTAAATGCGCTATCATTTGGAACTTTCCGCAAGGTTATCTCGTGGATTTTAGTGCAATTTGTTGACAGATCCTTCGTGAGTTGGCTCAATAAGAGGATCAGTGGAGGAAAAAATGAAAAAACTATACGTAGCAGGGGCTTCCTTGGCCTTAAGCGCGACTACAGCTTTTGCCGGCGGTATGGATCGCTCAGGGCAAAATGTGGGCATTATTTTTGAAAAAGGGAATTATGTTGAGTTCTCAATCGGGAGTGTGCGACCTGAGGTGTCAGGCACGTTTGGCGGGGGCGCTATTTCAACAGGCGATATCGCAGAGGATTACACCCAAATCGGGTTTGGCTATAAACACCAGTTTAATGACAAGTTCTCTCTATCTCTTATTTATGACCAACCGTTCGGTGCGGATATTCAATATCCTGCGAATGCACTGTTGGGCGGGCTTAACAACGCGAACGCGCAGCTTAGGTCAACAGGCCTAACGGTGCTTGGGCGCTATAAAATTGACAATCGGTTTAGTGTGCATGGTGGGATTAGCTATCAAACATTGGATATGAATGTTGAGCTAAACGGCGGCGTATACAAAGGGAGCGGCGCACGCTCAGCTGCGATTGGGTATGTGATTGGTGCTGCCTATGAAATTCCTGAAATTGCGGGTCGCGTTGCTTTGACGTATCGTTCAGAAACTGAACATGACGTGGATACAAATGAAACGTTGGGCATTCCGCGCCCTCAGAGCGTTACAACGATCAAACTCCCGAAATCTGTGAACTTGGATTTCCAAACCGGGATTGCGGCGGATACGCTGCTATTTGGTCAGGTGCGTTGGGCCGATTGGACCGCAACAGAGATTTACCCAGCTGTTTATAAAACCATAAGCACGACCCCATTGGTTGGCTATAGGAATGACGTCGTGACTCTTTCTGTGGGTGTTGGTCGTAAGTTTAGCGATCAGTGGTCTGGTGCGATTTCTTTTGGGTATGAAAAAGCAGAAGGTGGCAAAGCGCCAAATCTCGGCCCAACTGATGGTAAGAAATCCATCACAGCAGCAGCGGTTTACAATGCCGGAAATGGCCTGAAAATCACAGGTGGCGTGAGCTATGTGAAAGTTGGCAACGCGATTTCAAATGCAGGCGGGACCTTTAATGACAACAAAGCTGTTGGCTTTGGTTTGAAGGTTTCAAAGTCCTTCTAATTTGAACATTATATGACGAAGAGGGGCCTGTCGGGCCCTTCTTTTTTGGCTCTAAAAAAGTCGTTGCAAATGCAATGAATTTTCGATACGTGTTATAAACCAGCTTTGGAGGACACGTATGACCAAAATTTTTGAAATTCCAAAATACCCATATGCGCGCAGCGCAGACCAAGACGCAGCCACGCCTGTGCGCCACCCCGTGGTGGTTATTGGTGCGGGCCCGATCGGTTTGGGTGCTGCCATTGACTTGGCGCAGCAAAATATCCCTGTGGTTGTCGTGGATGACAATGACAAAGTGAGCTGGGGCTCACGTGCGATTTGTTTTGCCAAACGTCCGTTGGAAATTCTTGATCGCCTTGGTTGTGGTGAACCGATGGTCGATAAAGGTGTGACGTGGAATGTTGGTAAGGTGTTTTTTGATGAACGCCAAACATATGAATTTAATCTCCTTCCTGAGGCTGGTCACAAAAATCCTGCATTCATCAACCTGCAACAATATTATTTTGAAGAGTATATGGTTGATCGTGCGCTTGAGCTGCAGGCACAAGGCAAGCCGATTGAAATTCGCGGCAACAACAAGGTGCTCTCGGTTGAAGACAAAGGCGATCACGCCGCGCTTTTGATCGATACGCCTGAGGGCGAATACCGCATGGAGGCCGAATGGCTTATTGCCTGTGATGGTGCCGCGTCCCCAACCCGTCAGATGATGGGCCTCGATTTTGTTGGCCGTGTGTTTGAAGACAACTTCCTCATCGCGGATGTTATTATGGAGGCCGATTTCCCGACCGAACGTTGGTTCTGGTTTGATCCGCCCTTTAACCGCAATCAATCGGCGTTATTGCATAAGCAGCCTGATAATGTGTGGCGCATCGACCTTCAGCTGGGCTGGGACATCGATAAAGAAGAAGAAAAGAAACCTGAAAATGTGATCCCGCGCCTGAAAGAGATGCTCGGTGAAGATGCCAAATTTGAATTGGAATGGGTGTCCATTTACACGTTCCAATGCCGTCGCATGGAAAAATTCCGCCATAACCGCGTGATTTTTGCAGGCGACGCAGCCCACCAAGTGTCCCCATTTGGTGCGCGTGGCGCGAATTCAGGGCTTCAAGATACGGATAACCTTATCTGGAAATTGAAACTCGTGATGGACGGCACGGCGGACGAAAGCTTGCTCGATACATATGATGATGAGCGCGTTTACGGCGCGGATGAAAATATCATGAATTCTTCGCGGTCTACGGATTTCATCACACCAAAATCTGAAACAAGCCGCGTGTTCCGCGATGCCGTTTTGGATCTCGCCGAACAGCATGAATTCGCGCGCCCGCTGGTGAATTCAGGACGTTTATCGGTGCCGTGCACATATGACGGATCCACGCTGAACACAAAAGACACAACCAATTTGCCTGCGCGTTTGCGTCCAGGATCAGTTGCGGTTGATGCGGATGTGAAAGGCACGTGGCTCATGGATCAATTGGGCGATGAATTCCAAATCTTGGCGTTCAACATGGATGTTCCTGATGAGATCTCAGAAGCAGGCATCACGGCCAAAACGTTTTCATTTAAAGTGGGTGAAAACCCGGATCTCGACGCGCGCTGGATAGGGGACGCAGAGGCTGCACTCTATCTCATGCGGCCAGATCAACATGTCGCGGCGCGCTGGACGAAATTTGATGAAACCGCCATTCGCACCGCAATCAAACGTGCCATTGGTAAACGATAAGGAGGACCGAATATGTCATTGATCACCACCCCAAATATCGAGGACCAAGACGGGTTCTACGCGGAACTTCTTGATCTACACGAAGGCCACACAAAGGCCGAGAGCGACAAAATCAACGCGCGCCTCGTGCTTCTTTTGGCCAATCACATCGGCGACCGTGCGACGCTCACGGCTGCATTTGAAGCCGCAAAGCTTGCCACGTCAAAATAAGGGAGAAAACTCATGAAAATCGAACAAATTCATCACGTTGCCTATCGTTGTAAAGACGCAAAAGAAACCGTTGAATGGTATAATAATATGCTCAAAATGGATTTCGTTTTGGCGATTGCGGAGGACCACGTGCCATCCACGCATGAACCAGATCCCTATATGCATATCTTTATGGATGCGGGGAACGGTAATGTTTTGGCGTTCTTTGAATTGCCAACCAAACCTGAAATGAGCCGTGACCTTCAGACCCCGATCTGGGTGCAACACATCGCGTTTAAAGTAAAAGACCGCGACACTTTGATTGAGTTTAAAGAGCATCTCGAAGCAAGCGGTGTCGAAGTTTTAGGCGTGACAGATCACTCCATTTTCCACTCTATTTATTTCTTCGATCCAAATGGTCACCGTGTGGAATTGGCGTGTCCAGATCCAGCAGAAGAAGCGATGCTCAAGAAGCTTGATGCCGTAAAATGGGAAATGCTTGAAGAGTGGAGCAAAACGAAGAAAGCTCCAAAGCATGCCGAATGGATGCATAAAAAAGAGCTCTCAGAAGTTTAAGCCAGCATAAAAAGGCCCCGAATTTCGGGGCCTTTTTATGAGTATGTTGATGTGTCGCTTTAGCTTACATCAAATTGTAGGTTTGTGATCGATTTGAAAAGGCCAGTGGCTTTCAATGTGTCTTGGACGCTCTGCGCAATCGGGTGATCGACGTAAAGAAGGGCGATTGCGTCTTCGCCAACGCCTGCACGGCCCAGGGTAAAGTTTGCGATGTTCACGCCGTTTTCACCCATGGTTTGACCCAATGTCCCGATGATGCCTGGCACGTCTTCGTTTGTGGTGTAGAGCATATGCTCACCAATCTCAGCGTCGATATTGATGCCTTTGATCTGAATGAAACGCGGTTTTCCGTCGCTAAACACGGTCCCAGCAATGGAGCGTTCACGGCTTTCGGTCACAAC
>JBMYYE010000091.1:0-9990 GCA_049609065.1 Halocynthiibacter sp. | reverse complement strand
GCATTGGTGGCCTACTTTTAGAATTTAGAAGAATAAAGCACCCCAGTGGTGGTGTTTTCTTTGGGCAAATATTTTGCCTAAACTGGCTTTGATATGCCATGTTTGGAGTGCAGCGGGCGGAAACGCACGCAACCCGAACGTAATGCTGCAAATTTGAGCCATTCATCTCAACGAAGGAGGATTGACATGACTTTAACAAGACGCGGATTTATCGGAACAGGAGCAGCGGCCAGCATGGTGCTCTCTGCTCCATTTGTACGGGCCAGCACAAAGCCACGTGTGGTGGTGATTGGTGGGGGCGCAGGCGGTGCGACGGCTGCGCGTTATCTTGCAAAAGACAGCAAAGGGGCGCTTGATGTGACATTGATCGAACCAACGCGCACCTATTACACCTGCTTTTTCTCAAACCTGTATTTAGGGGGCTTTCGCGAATTTTCGAGCCTTGGGCATAGTTATGGCACGCTTGCGTCCGAATATGGGATCAACGTGGTCCATGACTGGGCGATCGGTGTAGACCGCGATGCAAAAACGGTTTCTTTGGCAGGCGGGCACACACTGGGCTATGATCGCCTTGTGATTGCGCCAGGCATCGACTTCGTCGAAGGTGCCGTCCCAGGTTGGAGCATTGAAGCCCAAGGCAAGATGCCACACGCCTATAAGGCTGGATCGCAAACGCAGCTTTTGAAAGCGCAGCTTGACGCAATGCCCGCAGGCGGGACCTTTGCCATGGTTGCGCCGCCAAACCCTTACCGCTGTCCTCCAGGGCCCTATGAGCGGGTCTCAATGGTTGCGCATTTCTTGAAAAACAATAACCCAACGGCAAAAATTTTGATTGTCGATCCGAAACCGAAATTCTCCAAACAAGGATTGTTCGAAGAAGGCTGGGAAGCCCATTACGGCGGCATGATTGAGCGTATCGGCCCTGACTTTGGTGGTGACAAAGTCGAAGTACGCCCAGACAGTATGGACGTCGTGATCGATGGAAGCGTCGAAAAGGTTGACGTTTGTAATGTGATCCCCGCCCAAAAAGCAGGCCGCATTGCAGAAATCGCAGGCGTGACCAATGAAAAAGGCTGGGCACCTGTGAAGGGGGCAACAATGGAATCGCGTGTTGATCCGAACATCCACATTTTGGGGGATGCGTCGCATCAAGGGGATATGCCAAAATCTGGCTTTTCCGCGAATTCACAGGCGAAAGTCTGTGCGATGGCGATCCGTTCGGCGCTTTTGGGGTCGAAGCTCTTCCCTGCGAAGTTTTCCAACACCTGCTGGTCGTTGATCACAACGGATGATGGCGTGAAGGTTGGCGCATCTTATGAAGCGACCGAGGAAAAAATCGCCAAAACATCAGGCTTTATTTCCCAACCGGGCGAAGCCGCCACATTACGCAAAGCGACCTATGAAGAAAGCGTTGGCTGGTACGAAGGTATCACAGCCGATATGTTTGGCTAAAACAAAGAAAGCAGGCCTTCGGGCCTGCTTTTACAGTCCGGTGAACCGGTTTTTAGCCACAGAACATGTCATGGACCAGCGCGAGCATGCGCTCTACTTTCTGATCAGCAAGCTTGTAGTAAATGACTTTGCCATCGCGGCGCGCCTGCACCAATCCATCTGAACGTAAACGTGCGAGTTGCTGGCTTACGGCAGCTTGGCGTGACGATAAGAGCTGTTCAAGTTCGGTGACAGAGCGTTCGCCATGGGTGAGGTGACATAAGATCATCAGCCGCCCTTCATGGGACAGCGCCTTCAAGAACTTCGACGCGGCATCCGCATTATTGCCCATGTCATTGGTATCAACGGTATTATCCCCCGCGACAAATCCAATTTGATCAAATGTAAGTTCCACCACGAACCCCTTCATTTTTTACTAAGGTATCATATAAGGGGCCGATCACCAAATCGCTAGGGTGTTTTGGTGTTTTCCATCGAAATATAGCCAGTTTGTACCATTTTGGGTGCGGGGTTAGGGGGCGGGGCGGTGATTTGATCGGTGGTGGCGGGTAAAGATCACGATCGCAATCCCCATCAAGATGGCAGAAAGAATGAAAGGCGCACCGGGAAAGTAAAGGGGTGCATTCGCGGCGCTGAAATATCCAAACACTTGGGTCATTGTGTAAGGGGCCATGATCGTGCCCAAGGCGGCAACGCTTGAGAGGGCGCCTTGCAATTCGCCTTGTTGGCGGTCATCGACCTCTTCTGACATGATCGCGTTTAGGGCAGGGGCTGCGAGCCCCCCTAAGGCGCTGATCGGGGTGAGGATTAAGACAAGCCAACCGATGGGAATAAAGGCGATGGATAAGAATGCAAAAATCGTAATGAGAAACCCCATATGAACGGTTTTTTCTGACCCAAAGCGGGGCAAGATAACGCGAATGAGCCAGCCTTGCACCACCGCCATGGAAATCCCCACAATGGCGAGGCTCAGACCAACAATTTGCGGGGACCAGCCAAAGCGTTGCTGCCCAAAATAGGACCAGACAGAAGGATAGACAAAGGTCGCCACATTATAGAGAAAAAACACAATAATGAGAGGCATCAGACCTGGCAATTTGCCAATAGATTTGAACGCCCCAAACGGGTTGGCGCGTTTCCATTCAAAGATGCGGCGTTTTTCAGGCGTCACCGTTTCGGGCATAACGATTAGCCCGAATACCGCGTTGCCACCTGCCAAGATTGCGGCCGCGATAAACGGTGCGCGCGGGCCGTAAACCGATAAAAGCCCCCCTAAAACGGGCCCCAATATAAATCCAATCCCAAAGGCTGCGGAGACAAGACCAAAGTTTTGCGCTTTCTCGCCTTTCTTTGAAATATCCGCCATAAACGCATTGGCCGTAGAATGAGTCGCCGCCGTGATCCCCCCGATCAAGCGCCCGATCAGCAACAGCCAAATCGTATGGGCAAACACCATGATGAGATAATCAAATGCCATAACCCCAAGCGATAAAATCATCACGGGCTTTCGGCCAAACCGATCGGAAAGATTGCCAATGAGCGGCGAGAAAATAAACTGCATCACCGCCCATGCCGTCGCAAGGATCCCGCCCCATTTCGCGGCATTGGCAATATCCGTGCCTTGGATTTCACGAATAAGATCCGGCATCACTGGCATGATGAGCCCAATTCCCATGGCATCAATCATGATGGTGAATGTGATGAAAATAACGGGCAAGCGTGTTTTCATTTAGTCGGCGATCTTAATATGGGCCATGATTTGCCCGTGATCTGAGGCCAGTTTATTATAGGGCGCATCGTCATGGGAGCCATCGGTCAAATGATCATTATAGACGTTAAAATAGGTCATATCCCCGATGCGCCCGTCAAAATCGGGATTGAAATCACGGCTGAGCAAGATTTGGTCAATGCTTTCAAACACACCCCCAAAGGCGCTTGTATAGACCATATCTCGGAGCGATTTTCGCACAAAAAGCTTCTCTGCGGAAACCAATTTTAGACGTGAGATTGCCTCTTGAATTTGTTCGTTTTCGCCTTTTTTATAGCGGTCGTTTTCATGGCGGGCATTGTGACGCCGCATCCATGAATAGTTTTTAAACGGTGTTTCGCCCGTGATGATTTCTGAGGACACGGCATGATCCCCATCATTGAGATCGCCCAATACGATGACGGGATAGCCCGCGTCGATTTCGGCCACGATTTCACGGCGAAGTGCCACAGCTTCAGCCATGCGTCTTAGCCCCGCGCGCAAGGACCCGATGGCACGCCCCACTGGGTCATAGGACAAAAGATCCGCCTCTGGCGCAAAATCGGCGCCTTCAGGGCGGTCAAATTCACCAAGTTTGGATTTGAGGTGACAGTTAAACACGCTCACGGTTTTATCACCGATTGGAACCCGTGCTTTTAGGATCGGACGCGATAGACGAGTGAGGCGAAAGGGTGTGCCATCAGGGATCGGGATTTCAACAGGGGTTGGGAGGTCTTGGATGATTTCAGGCGCTCCAACAAAGCCAAAGCGCGACAAAATCGCAAGGCCTGGGCGGCGTTCGCCTGCCGGGCCATCATTGGCATTGGGCGCAAAGGCCAGCGCAGCATCGGTATATGTGTCGATCTTGAGTTTGCGAAAAATCGCTTTCTTGGCGTAGCGTTTGTCGCGGTTGGGCACATGGGCATCATTTGCGGCCACGGCGCGTGTATCAGCGAGTTCAATCACATCACGAAGCGCCTTTTCTTCGAAAATCTCTTGGAACCCAACGATATCGGCATCCATGGTCAATAGCTGATCTGCGAGCCAATCTTCTTTCCATGCGTATTCTTCTTCGGTGAGTTTTTCGAAACGGTAATATTCTTTTTCAGGGCCAATGAGGTTTTTAACGTTAAAGCTGGCAATGGTAAAATCGGTCATGGGGATCCATATGAGGTAAGAGTGGTTTCAAATAGGCTCGGGTCAATATTGCCCCCTGACGCTACGGCGATCACAACGTCATGCGCAGACATATGGGGATGGAAAAGTGCTGCCGCAAGGGCAACAGCCCCCCCCGGTTCGATTTTCAAGCCAAGGTGGTGATGCGCCAGCGCAATGGCATGAAGGCAATCCTCATCGGTGACGGATATGCCCGCATTGCAGTGCTGTTTTAAAATTGGAAACGTGATTTCACCGGGGCTCTGCGTTAAAATGGCATCACAGATGGAGCCTGATTTTTGCGCATTGGCCACGGGCGTCCCTGCGATGAGAGACCTGCGCACATCATCAAACCCGTCGGGTTCAACAGGGGAAATTGTGGCCTCTGGCAGGCGCGTTTTGAGAGCAACCGCAATGCCCGACGTCAAACCGCCGCCACCGCATGGCACAAACACATCAACGGATGTCAGGCCCAAACGGGACATGTCATCGGCAATTTCAATCCCAACCGTGCCTTGACCTGCAATCACGAGAGGATCGTCAAACGGCTTTATAAGCCGCAAGCCACGCTCTTGGGCAATCTTTGCGCCAATTGCATCACGGTCCTCGCGCGCCCGGTCATAGAGCACCACCTCCGCCCCAAGGGCGCGGGTGTTGCGGGTTTTGAGGGCAGGGGCATCAGACGGCATGATGATCACAGCGGGTAAATCATGGCGCTGAGCGGCAAAGGCGACACCTTGGGCGTGATTGCCTGAGGAATAGGCGATCACCCCTGGGCAGTCCTTGTCTTGGGCCAAGGCATGCACCGCGTTCCATGCGCCGCGCAGTTTGAAGCTCCCTGTGTGTTGGTCGCATTCCGCTTTGATATAAACGGGGCGGCCAGCAATGGCGTTGAGCGCCTCAGACGACAAAAGGGGCGTTTTGCGCGCCACTCCCGCTAGGCGGGTCGCTGCCTGTTCTATGGCCGTGAAATCAACCATAGACGTGCTCCATCCATGTGTTGAGCGCGCGCAGGCTCTCGGGCTCATCTAAAAATGGAATATGAGGCCGATCCTTGACCAATTCATAGACCATATCGGGGCGCAGGGCGCGCATTTTATCCGTGGACGTTTCGGACAAAAGATCGGAATTTTCACCGCGCACCAATCCAATAGGGAGGTCCGCCAACGCATGAAAAAGCGGCCAGAGATCAGGGGCTTCGGCCTGAAACGTGTCCAACACGGGTTGGCGCAGGGCGGGGTCGTATTTGATGACAAGCCCTGCGTCGGTTTGGTGATAGTGATGCTGCACCTCGCTCATCCAGCGGGTGGCAGGGACATTTTCATATCCCACCATCATATCCGGCATTTTGGCCGCCATTCCGGCATGGTTTTTAAATTTCGGGTTGCGCCCGATATAGTCGCAAATCGCCGTGAGCCCACCTGCGTCCAATTCAGGCCCCACATCATTTAGGAACAATCCCGCAAGGCGATCTTTGGCCGTGGCCGCAAGGAACATACCGATAAGTCCGCCACGCGATGTGCCGATAATGGGCGCTTTATCAATGCCGAGATGGTCAAGTAATTCAAGCGCATCTTTGGCCTCGCGCGGGACTGTATAGCTGTCTGGGCCGCTCCATTCTGACTGGCCACGTCCGCGGTAATCCATGGCAATGAACCGTGCATTTGGAAACTGGTCGATCATGTAATTGAAATCATCAACATTGCGCGTCAGCCCAGACAGGCACAAAAATATAGGGCCTGTGCCCGTGTCCCGATAGGCGATTTTTGCGCCATCTGATGCTGTGAAAAAATCCATGTGTTTGCTCCTCATTTGGACGGAGAGTGACACAGGCATTTGTTGATGAGAAGCAAAAAGCGCCCCGAAATTCGGAGCGCTTTTTATCAGCCTTTTGAGCGGGCTTAAATATTATCAGGCTGTGGCATGCCTAAGACGTGATAGCCACCATCGACGCGGATGACTTCGCCTGTGGTGTGTTTGCCGCCATCAGAGGCGAGGTAAACCGCTGTGGCGCCCACGCTTTCTAAGGATGCGTTGCCCATCGGGGCGTTGGCATCCGTGTGGCGGAAGGTTTTACGCGCCCCACCGATTGCGGCACCGGCTAAGGTTTTCATGGGACCGGGTGAAATTGCGTTCACGCGAATGCCCTCTTGTCCCAAATCATTGGCGAGGTAGCGCGTTGCGCTTTCAAGGGCGGCTTTGGCCACGCCCATGACGTTGTAAAACGGTGTCACGGCGTTTGAGCCTTGATAGGTGAGCGTCAAGATCGTGCCGCCATCTGGCATGATGTCTTTGGCGCGGCGCGCAACCTCGACCAAGGAGAAACATGAAATATTGAGAGAGTTCTCAAAATTTGCGCGCGTGGTGTCAACGAAGCGTCCCGTCAATTCATCCTTGTCGGAATAGGCAATGGCGTGCACAACAAAATCGATGCTGCCCCATTTTTCCTTCAAGACAGCAAAAGCCGCATCCATGGAGGCTTCATCAGTGACATCCACATCGATCAATGTGTCAGAGCCAACAGAGGCTGCGAGCGGCTCAACGCGTTTGCCGAACGCTTCGCCTTGGTATGAAAACGCAAGTTCCGCGCCTTCTGCGGCCATGGCGGAGGCAATACCCCACGCGATGGAGCGGTTATTTGCGACCCCCATGATGAGGCCGCGTTTGCCTTTAAGTAAATCAGCCATAATGCGTTACCCGTGATATTTGCTCATAACCAAAGTGGCGTTTGTGCCACCAAAGCCAAAGCTGTTGGAGAGAACGGTATCAAGACCTGCGTTATCAACACGCTTTGTTGCGATTTCTTCTGGCTTGATGGCTGGATCCAATTCCGTCACATTCGCGGATGCGGTGATGAAATCGTTTTCAAGCATGAGCAAGCTGTAGATTGCTTCTTGCACGCCTGTCGCGCCCAAAGAGTGCCCCGTGAGCGATTTTGTTGAGCTGATAAGAGGTGTGTTACCTTCGCCAAAGAGGCGACGTACGGCCTCCACTTCGGTCACGTCACCGGCCGGTGTGGATGTGCCGTGGGCGTTGATGTAATCGACTTTGCGATCGCCAATAGTGGATGTCGCAAGGCGCATAGAACGTTCGCCGCCTTCCCCAGATGGGGCGACCATATCATGGCCATCCGATGTGGCGCCGTAGCCTGTGACTTCGGCATAGATTTTCGCGCCACGCGCAAGCGCATGATCGAGATCCTCGAGGACAACAACACCGCCGCCGCCTGCAATGACAAAGCCGTCACGGGTCGCATCAAAGGCACGCGCCGCCAATTCAGGTGTGTCGTTATATTTGGAAGACATTGCGCCCATCGCATCAAAGAGACATGAGAGCGTCCAGTCGAGTTCCTCACCGCCGCCTGCAAAAACAATGTCTTGTTTGCCAAGCTGGATTTGCTCAACCCCGTTACCAATACAATGGGCGGATGTGGAACATGCAGATGTGATAGAGTAGTTCACACCTTTGATTTTAAAGGGTGTCGCAAGACAGGCGGAGTTCGTGGACGACATACAACGTGTCACCATGAACGGCCCCATACGCTTTGGCGCGCCTTTTTCAACAACGATGTTATGGGCGTTGAAAAGATGGGATGTGGATGGACCACCAGAGCCCACAACAAGTCCCGTACGTTCGTTTGAAACTTCGTTTTCTTCTAGGCCACTGTCTTTGATTGCTTGTTCCATCGCAAGATAGTTATAGGCCGCACCAGGGCCCATGAAACGCATCTGACGTTTATCAATGTGGTCTTCGACTTTGATGTCTGGCATGCCGTGGATTTGGCTGCGAAAGCCGCGCTCTGCGTATTCGGGCGCTGCTGTGATGCCTGATTTCCCATCTTTGAGGGAGGCGAGAACTTCATCCGCGGAATTGCCGATGGATGAAATGATACCGATACCGGTGATTACGACGCGACGCATGGGTCACTCCTTCTTCAAATTTTGGGGATTAGGCTTCGGACAAAGCCACTTTCATTTGCTTGACTTCATAAATGACTTCGCCATCTGCCTCAACAATACCATCAGCCACACCCATGGTGAGACGACGGGTTTGCAAAGCTTTGGTGAAATCAATTTTATAGGTGAGCATCTTACGTTCAGGCCGCACCATACCAGTGAGTTTCACTTCACCCACGCCAAGCGCATACCCACGCCCCTGCCAGCCACGCCAGCCAAGGTTAAAGCCAGTAAGCTGCCACAAACCGTCAAGACCAAGACAGCCCGGCATAATCGGATTGCCAGGGAAGTGACACTCAAAGAACCAAAGATCCGGTTTGATATCAAATTCCGCCACGATATGGCCTTTTCCGTGGGCGCCGCCATCTTCGGAAACTTCAGTGATACGATCCATCATCAGCATCGGAGGCTCAGGAAGCTGCGCATTCCCCGGCCCAAAAAGTTCGCCGCGTGCGCATTTAAGGAGGTCATCCCGATCAAAGCTGGTTGGATAATTTGCCATCAGTGGTCACCTTTATAAAACATTGTTCTTGCCCTCTTATCACTTGGGGCTTTGGCCTGTCCATGACAATTGGCCAAACCGCCCCAAAAGATGTGTGTTTTAGCGGTTTTACTTGGCTAAGAACGCCAAAATAGCCGCCTGTGCCGCAAGATCATTTATGAGCCCCAAATGGTCCGCATTCGCGAGGATTTGATAGGTTCCATTTGCTGTGACATCTGCCATGACCGGTTCGAATGCTTCAGGGTAAAATGCATCATCCTTTTCGCCCACCAAGAGTAAAAACTCTGGCAATTTTGCGATGTCGTCCAAATAGGCATTTCGCGGCGCAAACGACGTGTTGAGGCGATAGCTATAGGTGAGGGTGGCCGTGTGGCCTTCGGCTCCGTCTAAAATGGCACGCGGGAAGTTGAACTGTAGGATCGTCATGCTGTTTAGGGCGGTGATATTTAGTGTGTTGAGCATGCTGAGCCCAATAATGCGCCCTGTGAGCGCATGGGCCCATCCCCCTGATTTTTCACGCATTGTGGGGGCGTTATGTTTGAGAAACGGCGCCAAAAGCACAGCTTTTGACAAGAGCGCGCCATGTGGTCCACCCGCAAATCGGATCACAAGCCCGCCGCCGCTTGAATGCCCGATCATGATCACGTCACGATTGTCGGCATTAAAATCTGTGATGAGGTCGGCAAGGTCGTCTTCAAATTGGCCAATATAGGATACGTCACCTCGCGGGGTCGGGTTTAGCCCATGGCCGCGTAAATCAGGCACAAGCATTTCAAAATCACCTGCTGCCGCAAGCCCCTGCGCAAGACCCAAATACCCGCCGCCATGCCAGCCAGATCCATGAATGACAATCACGAGGGGCGCGTCTTTACTTTGGGCTGGGCTGTGCCAAACGGGGAGAGCAGTGCCGTCACGCGGCGTGTATGTGCGATGCACAAAACCATGATTTTCAGGGGCAGGTTTTATGGATTGGAATGAAAATGCAGTGCCGGAGAGTTGGCTTTGTGGACGTTGTGAAAACACCAAACCAAAGGCAATCGCCAGATAAATCAAAAGAGAGGACGCGATCGGGATGAGGATAAATTTTAGGAGCATTTGGCCTTGCCTATGTTTGGGCTTCAATGGAACCCTAAAGCGTGCCGGTCTTCAACATCAAGAGGGTGTGCCTCTTTTGATAT
>JBMYYE010000090.1:0-10165 GCA_049609065.1 Halocynthiibacter sp. | reverse complement strand
GATTGCACAAAGATGCGGCATGTTTTGATGCCGCCTCCGAAGTCGTATCCGTGCAAAATCCAACGGATATTGAAACCGGATTTGCACGCATTAAGGCGCTGCAGGCCGAAGGTAAATGGATCGCGGGCTTCATGAGCTATGAGCTTGGCTATGCGCTTGAGGAAAAGCTCGCGCATCGGATGCCCGAAAACCGCGCGGTGCCTTTGATGATGTTTGGGGCCTATGATGCACCACATCCCGCCCACCTAAGCCCTGTGTCAGACGTGGCGATTTCGGATGTGGAATATGGCTGGGATGAGCCCGCATATACACAGGCCTTTGATATGCTCCATGGTTTTATTCAGGCGGGGGATGTGTATCAAGGGAACCTGACATTCCCGATCACAGGGCGTGCGGATACGCGGCCTGAACACCTGTTTCAAGCCCTATCACAAAGGCAGGCCGTTCCTTACGGGGCGCTTATTGAAAATACGGGCGGCCCTGCGATCGTGTCACGTTCGCCAGAGCTGTTTTTCAAAACGAATGCCGCAGGGAAAATTGAAACCCACCCGATGAAAGGCACGATGCCGCGCGGGATGACATTTGATGAAGACACCGCAAACAAAGCGTTTTTGACGTCGGATGAAAAAAACCTCGCTGAAAATGTGATGATTGTAGATTTGCTGCGCAATGATTTGTCACGGGTCTGTGTCGCAGGGAGTGTCCGCGTGCCGAAGCTTTTTGATGTGCAGAGCTTTGAGACCGTGCATCAAATGGTGTCGGTGGTCGAAGGGCAGCTCACAGAAAAGGCGGATTTTGAGGCCATCATACGCGCGCTTTTCCCATGTGGATCGATCACGGGTGCCCCTAAATTGCGCGCAATGGAGATTTTGAACGATTTGGAACCTGCACCACGCGACATATATTGCGGCGCGATTGGCTGGATGGCACCAGATGGGGCGTCATGTTTTAACGTGGCCATTCGGACGCTTTTGATGGATGAAAATCACGTGCGCTTTAATGTTGGTGGTGGCGTTGTTTATGATAGCACCGCCCCATCCGAATATGAGGAGGCCCTATGGAAAGCACGTTTTGCCCTCGGGACTTAGGGTCGTTTGAACTGTTTGAAACCATGCGCTGGACACCCGATAAAGGGATTTTGCGGCGTTGCTTTCATAAGGGACGCTTTGACAAAAGCTGTGGTCTTTTTGGCGTGAGCGCGGATTTTGATGCCGCGGTTTCGCATATCACGGGGGATGCTCCTTTGCGTTTGCGCCTTGCGGTTGATGCCAAGGGCCATGTGAAATGCGATCAGGTTCCGTTTCATGACATGGGCGCGGATGTGGTTTGGCGCATCGGGATTTCAGAAACCCCGATTGCGTCCTCTGATCCATTTCGTGCCGTGAAAACCACCAACCGCGCCATTTATGATGCCGCGCGGGCTGCGTTGTCAGAAGGCATTGATGAAATGATTTTCCTCAATGAACATGGTGAGGTGGCGGAAGGCACGATCACCAATGTTTTCATCGATTTAGAGGATGAAATGATCACGCCGCCCTTGGGGGCCGGTTGTCTTCCTGGGGTGCTTCGCGCTGAGTTGATCAGGCAGGGCGTTGTGCGTGTCGGGCGGGTTTTCCTGAGCGACCTTAAGCGTGCAGATCAGATCTATGTTGGAAATAGCCTACGTGGCTTGATCCCCTGTGAGATGAAATAGCCCAAGATTTAAGGCTTTCTAGGGTTTTCAACGGAACGTGGCTCTTGACAATGGGGGCGGGTTCCTGTGTATCGGCGCTAACGGAATTTGACCCAAAAAGGGGCCCCTCATGCACGCTTATAGAACGCATTCTTGTAACGACCTAACAAAAGCCAATGTTGGCGACACTGTTCGTCTGTCTGGCTGGGTGCATCGGATCCGCGATCACGGTGGTATTTTGTTCATCGATTTGCGCGATCATTATGGAATTACGCAGGTTCTTTGTGATCCTGATAGCCCTGTGTTTGCTGATGTTGAAAAAATCCGTTCTGAATGGTGTATCCGCATTGATGGCAATGTGATGGCGCGTGATGAAGGCTTGGTGAATGATAAGCTCCCAACCGGCGAAGTCGAAGTCTTCGTGCGTGACGTTGAGGTTCTGGGTGCGGCGGATGAACTTCCTTTGATGGTGTTTGGCGATCAGGAATATCCAGAGGAAACGCGCCTAAAATATCGTTTCTTGGACCTTCGCCGTGAAAAATTACAACGCAACATGACGCTTCGGTCTGATGTTGTGGCCAGCATGCGTAAACGGATGTGGGGCGCTGATTTCCGCGAATATCAAACGCCGATTATCACCGCATCTTCGCCTGAAGGGGCACGTGATTTCTTGGTGCCGAGCCGTCTGCATCCGGGGAAATTCTATGCGCTCCCACAAGCACCACAGCAATTTAAGCAGCTGATGATGGTTGCAGGTTACGACAAGTATTTCCAGATCGCGCCATGTTTCCGCGATGAAGATCCGCGCGCGGATCGGTCCCCAACGGATTTCTATCAGCTCGATTTGGAAATGTCATTTGTGGAACAGCAAGACGTATTTGATACGATTGAGCCCGTTCTTAAAGGTGTGTTTGAAGAATTCGGCGGTGGCCGCAAGGTTGACCAAGATTGGCCGCAGATTTCCTATAAGGATGCCGCACTTTGGTATGGGTCTGACAAACCGGATCTTCGCAATCCGATTAAAATGCAGGTTGTTTCTGATCACTTCCGTGGTTCTGGTTTTGCGATCTTTGCAAAATTGTTGGAAAATGAAGGCACGGAAATTCGTGCGATCCCTGCGCCTAAGGGTGGGTCGCGTAAATTCTGTGACCGCATGAATAAATTTGCTCAAAGCGAAGGCTTGCCTGGTATGGGTTACATTTTCTGGCGCGACCAAGGCGAAGGCATGGAAGCGGCTGGACCATTGGCGAAAAATATTGGCCCTGAGCGCACCGAGGCGATCCGTCAGCAGCTTGGCCTTGAGGTCGGGGATGCGGCGTTTTTCTTGGGGGGTAAACCATCCGCGTTTGAATCTGTCGCGGGCCGTGCGCGCGATGTGATTGGTGATGAGTTGGGCCTCACGGATAAGGATCGTTTTGCGTTTGCATGGATCGTGGATTTCCCGATTTATGAGCGTGATGACGAAACAGGAAAAATCGATTTTGAACATAATCCGTTCTCTATGCCGCAAGGTGGGATGGAGGCGCTCAATGGCGATCCGTTGGACGTTTTGGGATATCAGTATGACCTTGCCTGTAACGGGTATGAGCTGGTGTCTGGTGCGATCCGGAACCACAAACCTGAGATCATGTTCAAAGCGTTTGAGCTTGCGGGCTATGGAAAAGATGAAGTTCAAAACCGGTTTGGGGCACTTGTGAATGCATTCCAATACGGCGCACCGCCCCACGGTGGTTGCGCGGCAGGGATCGATCGTATCGTGATGTTGTTGGCAGATGAAGCGAATATTCGTGAAGTCATCATGTTCCCAATGAACCAACGCGCCGAAGACCTGATGATGAACGCGCCGTCCGAGCCGATGAATGAGCAGCTTCGCGAATTGAACCTTCGGGTAATTCCGCAAGACTAAGTTGCAGATCTACTATTAGAAGCCGTCCTTTTGGGGCGGCTTTTTTTATGGGCTATAGCAATTCATGGTCATGCATGCGTTCATTGAGAAGGCCCGTGATTGCCTGAATGTCATGGGGTGATTTTTGCGCGAGGAGCTGATCTGCGGCTTGTATGAGGGGCGTGTCATTTGCACTGGTTGCAACCCCACGTAAAAAACGCGCGACGTAATCTATGGATTGTTTTTGGGTGTCATGGGTCAGGAGATCCGCGGCAAGGATCATATCGTCGCGATATGAAATCGGATCTGGTCGAATGGTTTCTGTGCTGACCAGCCGCGGCGCGTATGTGGCGGGGTTTTCAGGAAGGAAACGCAAGATGCAATCTTGGAAGGCGGCAAGGCTTGAGACGGGTTTGGGGAGAAAGGCATCACAGCCTGCAGCCAGCGCGTCTGCTTTGGCGTCCATATCACCGCTGGTGCCCAAAATGACAGGGACGCGCGCAGAGGCGCGGGCCAATTCTTCGATCAATTCGGCACCGGATCCATCCGGGAGGCCCACATCAATAATAGCAACGGAGGGGCGATAAACCCGGAGGTGCTTGCGCGCTGATTTGAGGCAATCAGCACGGCGAATGCGCGCCCCGCTTTTGAGGCATAAAAGCCGTAGAGCTTCGCAGGCGTATCGGCTGTCTTCAACCACAAGGACGGTGACCCCCACCAAAGGGCGGGCGGCAGATGGTTTTGAGTGGATTGCAAATTGTTCCATATTGTCCATTGGACATCCTCCTTAGGGTGATTCTTATAAGACGAAAAATTGCCTAATAACGTGTTAACGGTGGTGGAATTGTAGAGCTCCCCCTGTGGCGATGCGCCTCTTGTGGTTTTGAGGTCTGCACGGCATAAGGTTCAAAAATAGTTTGGAGAAAACCATGATTGGACGTTTGAACCATGTCGCGATTGCTGTGCCTGATCTTGAGGCCGCATCCAACCAATATGCAAACACATTAGGGGCCAAAGTTAATCCGCCCCAAGACGAGCCAGATCACGGTGTGACGGTTGTTTTCATTGAATTGCCAAACACGAAAATCGAACTCCTTTACCCATTGGGTGAAAACAGTCCCATCCAAGGGTTTTTGGATAAAAATCCAGCAGGCGGCATTCATCACATTTGCTACGAAGTTGACGATATCATCGCCGCGCGTGATAAATTGAAAGCAGATGGCGCACGTGTTTTGGGAACGGGTGAACCTAAAATCGGGGCCCATGGAAAACCTGTGCTGTTCCTACATCCCAAGGATTTCAACGGCACTTTGGTTGAGTTGGAAGAAGTCTAAATATGGCGATTACATCTGCACTTGTTTTGTTCGCAGGGCTTTGGTTCTTGGTTCTTTTTTGCGTGTTGCCAATTCGGTTGCAATCCCAAGGGGACGCAGGCGAAGTGGAACCGGGGACCCATGTATCGGCGCCAGCTAATCCGCAAATCAAGAAGCGGGCGTTGATCACGACGGGCATCACGATTGTGCTTTGGGCGATCCTTGTTTGGGTCATCACAACAGAAGTGATAACCATTCGCGATTTTGATTGGATGGGGCGGATGGATCCGCCCGCATCCTCCTAACCTCTATCTTGCTAAAGAGCTGTGACGCGGTGGTAGAGATGGGTGAAACTCGCCGCTGCCAGCACTGGCAAAAATAAATTCACGATCGGGACAGATAGCCCCATTGCAAGGATCCCCCCCGCGAGCCAAATCTGCCACATGTTTTGACGGCGCAATGCCTTGGCCTCTTGCGGGGCTAAACGGCGCAACGCGACCATCTGAAAATATTCACGGCCAAGCAAAAAACCGTTTAAAGACCAAAAAATCAGCGGCGCAAACGGCGCAAAGATCACATAAAGAAGAAATGCCAGAAGATTGGCTGCGATCATAACGCCCAGAAATTTCAAACTATCACCTAGCATGTCCCCAAAAGAGGCAGGCGTCACGGGAGGGAGGGCCGCGTAGTGCCGATCTTCGACCGCATCCGATACCTCGTCTAAAAAAAGCCCTGTAAAAGCCGAGGCAACAGGCACCATCAAAAACACCGACAGCACGATCATGAGGATAATAGCCCCGCCTGAAAGGATGCTATCGATCCATGTGATTTCACCGATGAAAGGGAGGGTGAAGCTTTCTGGTATGAGCCAGCCCAAGAAAAGATGCAGGCCAAAGAACATCGCAAACAGCAATAGAAGCGTAAGGCCGATGCCTTTTGCCATTACTTTTTGAAACCGCCCATCGGACAGTTGCGCAACGGCGCGTGTGAAATCATCAAAAATCATGGGCTTCCCTCATCTGCTTGTTTTGTATGTAGAGGTGTTTATGAGGGTTTCAAGTCATGTGCCACTCTTGTCTTGGGTTTTCCCATGAGATTGCGTAGCGTGATTGAAACCCCAAAAAAGGCTGCCTAATCTTTATGACGTCTTCCTTAACCACTTCTGACTTTAAAGGCGGTACCTTGGATGTGATCGTGACGCCAAAAGCGGCGCGCAACCGGATTGCGTGCGTGGAGGGGCGTGTTAAAGTCTATGTCACGGTGGTGCCTGAGGGGGGCAAAGCCAATAAAGCGGTTTTGGCATTTCTTGCCAAGGAACTCGGCGTGGCAAAGACACGGCTTAGCATCGTGAAAGGTGCAACGGCGCGGCAAAAAACAATTGGGTTGGATTTATGAAAAAACGAATGATCGCTGAGGGGCGGAGATTTTGGAACACCTGTGTCTGGTCATGGGAAGGGTGGATGGCAAGTTGGCGCTCTGAAGCAACTTTGCGGCAATGGACGATTATCAACCTAATCTCGGTTGGTTTTACATTTGCGGTCGATATGACCAGCGTTGAGCAAATTTTGCTCATTGCGCTTGGCGGGCTTATTTTGGTGGCGGAGCTTTTGAATACGGCCATCGAAGAGGCCGTGAACCGGATTTCGACTGAAACCCATCCCTTGTCGAAAAAGGCCAAGGACGCAGGCAGCGCAGCTGTGGGGGTCATGGCAATCATTGCGGGTTTGGCGTGGCTTGTGGTGCTTTTTAAATAGCACAGGTTTGCGCAGAGTTTAACGTTTTGGCCATTTCTAATTGCGCGGCTGAAATCAGACTATATAGTTTACTAGGTATAGTATTTGAGGTGTATTGTGAGAAAACTAAGTTTCATTGGCCTACTGGGATTGGTGGCGTTGACCGCATGTCAGCCAACACAGCAAACCAGCCCCGCCAACCCCAAAGCCCCGACAATCAAAGCGGTGACCAAGAAGGCGCCGAACGGGCGCATGACGGTTACGGATTACAAAGTTGTGGTATCACGGGTTGCCCCCCATGCCTTGGCCGCATGCAAACAGCTCCGTGCGGATAAAAACTGTAGTTTCCAATATCACGTGCATCCAAACCCCAAAGCGCCGTCCAACGCGTTTCAAAGCTTGGATAAAAAAGGCCGTCCTATGGTCACCGTTACGCGTTCATTTTTGAAAAGTGCGCGCAATCGTGACGAACTTGCGTTTGTGATCGGCCATGAAACGGCACATCACCTGCGGGCCCATATCGATCAACAGCAAAGATCCGCTATGACCGGCATGATTTTGGGGGGTATCCTTGGGGCTGCTATTGGCGTCGATGCGCAAGGGGTTGAAACGGCAATGCGCGTTGGTGGAACCGTTGGCGCGCGGCAGTTTTCCAAAACCCACGAAATTCAAGCAGATGAGCTCGGCGCGGTTATTGCAACACGTGCCGGATATAATGCGCTCAATGGCGTGAAGTATTTCGAAAAGGTTCCAGATCCTGGCAATCGCTTCCTTGGGACGCATCCCCCCAACGCACACCGCGTTCAGGCGGTTCACAGAGTGATGGGTGTGAAATAATAGGAAAGGGGCGCAAGGTTTGCGTCCCTTTTGCGTTAGAGGGTGAAATCAGCGGGTGATTTCCCTGTGATTTTACGGATGAGCTCGGCTTCAATGTCGTCTTCACTATAAAGGCCAAGTAAAATGCCTTTGCGGTTTGATGCGCTCGCGCCCTCAAGGATTTGGACATCGGATTTTGTGGTGCGCTGGGATTGTCGCTTCGCCCATGCATGGAGATATCCATACATTTCGTCTAGCACGGGGGCATAAGCGGGATCATCCCCCAGATCCACATATTCATGAGGATCAGTGCTGCGATCAAAGAGCATCGGGCGAAAGCCCCCTTCGGCATGCATGAATTTCCACCGCGTCGTCGCCACCATGAAAAGCCTGGCATCTTTGACATCGACATTCAATTTTGCGCGCATAGGGGTGGCGGAATAGTCATATTCGCTAATCACATATTCGCGCGGATTGGGGTGTGGTGTGCCCGCTAAATAGGGGCGCAACGAGCGGCCTTCAATGATGTGATCGGGGACTTCAGAACCTGCAAAATCAATAAAGGTCGCTGTGAGGTCAATCTGCTCCACAAGCGCATCTGAAACCGTGCCGCGTGTTGCGTCCGCCGCGGGTGACGGATCGTAGATGATCAAAGGCACCTTGACGGACGGGTCATGAAAGAGATCCTTTTCGCCCAGCCAGTGATCACCTAGGTAATCCCCATGATCAGACGTGATGACGATCATCGTGTCTTGCATGCGCCCTGTTTTTTCTAAATGTGCAAAAAGCCGCCCCATTTGATCATCAGCCTGCTTAATGAGGCCCATATAGGCGGGGATGACTTTTTCTCGGACAACATCACGTGAAAAGGCTTGGCCGATCTTATTGCCCATAAAAGCGCCATAAACGGGATGCGGGTCACCGCGCTCTGAGGGATGCTTTTGCGCGGCTTGCACATCGTTTTTGCCATACATCGCGTGGTAAGGGGCCGGCACGATATAAGGCCAATGCGGTTTAATAAAGCTGAGATGACAGAGCCAAGGCGCATCCGTGGGCTGAGCGTCAATGAATTTAATCGCTTCGCCGGTAAGCCATGGTGTTTCGCTATCTTCTTCACGGATATTGGCGGGTTTATCCGCGTGTCGCATGAGCCAACCAGAGGCGATATCCCCATCTTCGATGCCCGCATTGGCAAAATCATTCCATGGGTTTTCGGATGGGTAGCCCTTAGATTTCAGGTATTCATTATAGGGCGAGTGCGTTTCATCGTAAAACCCATCAGGTCCTTCCCCCCAAAGCCCGTCATCACGGCACCAAATATCAAACCCGCATTCAGAGACCCGCGCGCCAATCACGCTATCAGGCGCAAGGCCAAGGCGTTCCATGCCCTCGATATCCGCGCGCATATGGGTTTTCCCAATGAGGTGACATCCCATGCCAGAAGCGCGCAAATGATCCCCAAGCGTCAGTTCCCCAACCTTCAACGGCACACCGTTCCATGCCGCCCCATGGGAGGACACATAGCGCCCCGTATAGGTCGACATGCGCGACGCGCCGCAAACGGGTGACTGCACATAGGCGTTGGAAAATCGCACCCCCATTTGCGCCAGCCGATCCATATGTGGGGTCTGAAGCGTCGCATGGCCCGCGCAAGACAAATAATCAAAGCGCAGCTGATCGAACATGATGAAAAGAATGTTTTTAGTCTGATTGGGTTTTGTCATGGGATCCTCTTTGCAGAAACCTTAAGACGAGTTTTCGTGCGGGTATAGAGAGAAATACATTCACATTCTTGCACATATAGGGTTAGGTGGCAAAAAGGACATCTTATGAAAACGTACATTTTACCATTTCTCATGCTGTTTACACCAAATATCGCACCTGCGTTGGAGGTTGTGCCAGTATCTGATGGGGTCTATGCGATTGTTGGGGAAACCGAACAACGCACGAAAGATAACCTCGCGAATAATGCAACCTTTGGGGTCATCGTGACACAAGACGGTGTCGTTTTGGTCGACCCAGGTGGAAGTTACCTTGGCGCTGCGGCGATTGATGCTGAAATTGATGGGGTCACGGACCTTCCGGTGAAATATGTGATCAACACCGGCGGGCAGGATCACCGCTGGCTTGGAAATGGCTATTGGCAAGACAAAGGGGCAACCGTGATTGCAAGCACGGCGGCCGTTGCCGATCAAAAGGACCGCGCCTCAACCCAGCTATCGGCGCTGTCGATTTTCCTTGGGGATCAATTGGCAAAAACCGAGCCGCGCTATGCGGATGTGACATTTGATACGGATTACACGCTAGAATTTGGCGGAATGACATTTGACATTCGTCACCGCGGTCAGGCCCACACGCCGGGTGATAGTTTTGTTTGGCTCGAAAATTCTGGCACGGTGTTCACAGGCGATATCGTTTATGTGGAGCGTCTCTTGGGGGTTGGGCCGCAATCCCATTCAGGGACATGGATCGATGTGTTGGGGGAGGTGTTTTCACTTTCACCTCAGATGGTTGTGCCCGGTCACGGACATCCAACCTCGCCCGCGCGCGCTCAATCCGAGAGCCTCGATTAT
Organism: Halocynthiibacter sp.; assembly: GCA_049609065.1. Taxonomy (GTDB): domain Bacteria; phylum Pseudomonadota; class Alphaproteobacteria; order Rhodobacterales; family Rhodobacteraceae; genus JBMYYE01. The sequence continues at coordinate 173 of JBMYYE010000090.1, read as the reverse complement.
CTGGTGAATTTACGCACAAAAATGGGAACCCTGATTGAAGAGGGCGGCGATATCTACGACGCGGTGAAAATTGACCAATCTGCGTTTTCAGAGCTAAAACAATTTGATGCTTTGGCGGGCAAAAATGCCCAAGCCGTCTACCAAGAAATGGAATGGGAATAGCTGCGGAACGT
>JBMYYE010000089.1:0-10393 GCA_049609065.1 Halocynthiibacter sp. | reverse complement strand
CTTTGTCTTCGACTTTTGTCACAGGTGACCCCAGCCGTAGATCGAGCCCGTTTTCACGGATTTGGTGGGTGAATTCACCAATGAGCGTGCGGTCGATATAATCAAGAAACGTATCGCGAGGCTCAATCAATGTGACGCGCACATCAAGGGCCGCAAACATGGTCGCGTACTCAACGCCAATCACGCCTGCGCCAATTACGATAAGGGACCGTGGGATTTGATCCATTTCCAAAAACTCATCCCCATCAAGGATGGTTTTCCCGTTGAAGGGCACATCATCTGGCCGATAGGTGCGTGTGCCCGTTGCGATCAAAAATTTATCGGCGGTCACGCGACATTTTTCACCATCCTCGCTGGTGATTTCGATCTCGTTTTTGCCAATGAAGGTCGCTTCGCCGAGTTGGGTCTCAACATGGTTTCGGGCGAACTGATGTTCGAGAACGTCCACCTCGTGATCCAAAGTTTTATGGAGTCGTTCCTTAAGATCACCCGCGTCAATTTCATCTTTGACACGGTAGGACCGTCCGTAGAAGCTCCGTTCGCGGTACCCAGATAGGTTAAGCACCGTTTCGCGCAGGGTCTTTGATGGAATTGTGCCGGTATGCACGGACACACCACCCAGTCGTCCATCACGTTCCACAACCAAAACGCGGCGTTTGAGTTTGCCAGCTTGAATAGCCGCAGAACGACCCGACGGGCCGCTCCCAATTACGATGAGATCATAGTGGCTCATTAGAAATCTTTCTAATTGAAAATGTTTTAATCAGCATAGAGCGCTTCTGCGTGGAAGGCTATGTGATCTTCCATAAAGGTCGAGACAAAGAAATAGCTATGATCATAGCCGTCTTGCATGCGAAATGTGGCCGCTTGGCGTTTTTTAGCGATGGCGGCTGAGAGGGCCTCAGGTTTTAGAAGATCGAGGAACTGATCATCGGTTCCTTGGTCGATCAAAACAGGCCCGTTAAAGCCTTTTTCCTCCATCAAAAGCGTCGCATCATGGGCGGCCCATTTGGTTTCATCATCCCCCAAATACGCCCGAAGCTGTTTGCGGCCCCAATCGGATGCGGTTGGGTTGGTGATCGGTGAAAATGCGGACACAGACCGATAGCGATCAGGCAAATTCATCGCCAAAGTGAGGGCCCCATGCCCCCCCATGGAATGCCCTGTGATGGCTTGGCGTTCTGGATCAATGGCAAATTCTGATGTGATCAGATCGGGTAGCTCATGGGCGATGTAGTCCCACATTTGAAAATGTGGGGCCCATGGATCTTCTGTGGCGTTCACGTAAAAACCCGCCCCTTGACCAAGATCATAGGCCTCATCATTGGCCACATCTTCGCCGCGTGGTGATGTATCAGGAAAGACGACTGCAATACCTTGTTCCGCCGCCCATGTTTGTGCGCCTGCTTTGGTCATCGCGTTTTCGTGGGTGCATGTGAGCCCCGAGAGATACCAAAGCACCGGAACGGGTGCGTATTTTGCCTCATCAGGCAAAAACAACCCAAACGTCATATCACAATTTGTTGTGTTGGATTTGTGGGTGTAAACCCCTTGGGTGCCGCCAAAGCAGCGATTTTCAGAAAGCGTTTCCATGGGTAGTCCTGAATAATTATGTCCCCTAGAACCTGCGCTTGGAACATGGTCTAGGTCAACTCTTTTCCACCTAAAATGGAGCGAGAAACGACATGATGAGGGTTAGGGTTGCGAGGCTCACACAGGTTGAAATCATGATGGCGGATGAGACGCGTTTTGGTGCGACCCCATAATATTGGGCAAGCATATAGACGTTGCCTGCGACCGGAAGCGCGGCGGCCGCCACTGCGACTTTGGCGGCAAAAGGGTCGACGGCAAAAATATAAAACGCCATCACGGCAACCGCCAACGGGTGCAAAATGAGTTTCGCGAAGGAAAGCCATGACACAACGATGAGCCGCTCCGCTGATTTTCCACCAAGAGACGCGCCGATTGAAAACAGCGCCCCAGGCGTTGCAGCCCCCGCCAAAAGAACCAAGAAGTGATCCACAGGCGCAGGAATAGCCACATGAGTTGTCGACCAGATGAAGCCAGCCGTGATTGATACGATCATCGGATTTTTCAAAAGCCCAGCACCAACCGTTTTAAAAATGCGCAAGGATAGCTTTCCTCCACGCACCGCTGAAATGATGATGGTCATTAGGCTGGAAAAGACCACCAAATCGATGGTTAAAACCAAAAGCAAAGGCGCGATTGCCGCCCCGCCGATTAACGTGGTCAGAAGGGGAATTCCAAGAAACCCCGTATTGCCGATCACGGCGATTTGGGCTTCGACCGCGGCCTCTTCGGTGCCTGTTTTTCGTAGAAGCGCCACGATGGTTGCAATCACATAGATAAGCAGCGTGCCGAAAAGATAGGCAAGACACAGGTTGAGATCGAAGGTTTGTGTGAGATTAAGCTTTGCGGTGAACTGAAACAACATTGCAGACAAAGCAAAGAAAAACACAAACTTTGTCAGTGCTGCGTTGGCCTTTTGAGAAAACCAACCTTTACGTGATGCGACAAAGCCAAGGCCGATCAGCAAAAAGAACGGTATGATTTTGAGGAGGAGTTCTATCATGAAATCTATATAGCCTGCGATGTTGGTTCGGACCATATAAAAAGCCGCGGAAGATCACCGCGGCTTTTTATGTTTTTTCCTAAATTAGGGTCACATATGCGACCTAAAAGACCACAACAGCGCGAATGGATTCACCTTTATGCATGAGGTCGAACCCTTCGTTGATTTGATCAAGGGTTAGGATATGTGTGATCATTGGATCGATCTCAATTTTCCCGTCCATGTACCAGTCAACGATTTTTGGAACATCGGTGCGACCGCGCGCACCACCAAAGGCGGTGCCTTTCCATGTGCGGCCTGTGACCAATTGAAATGGGCGCGTTGAAATTTCCGCACCCGCAGGCGCCACGCCAATCACGATGCTTTCGCCCCAGCCTTTATGCGCGCATTCCAATGCCGTGCGCATCACGTTTACGTTGCCTGTGGCGTCAAATGTGTAATCGGCGCCACCTTTGGTGAGCTCAACAAGATGGGCAACCATATCGCCGTCAACTTTGGATGGGTTCACAAAATCCGTGAGGCCAAATTGACGCGCCATTTCTTCTTTGTCATCGTTGAGATCAACGCCAACAATTTGGCTCGCGCCAGCCATGCGAAGGCCTTGGATGACGTTGAGCCCGATACCACCAAGCCCAAAGACCACTGCGCGGGAGCCTTGTTCAACTTTGGCTGTGTTAATCACGGCGCCAACGCCAGTTGTAACACCGCAGCCAATATAACAAATTTTGTCAAAGGGCGCGTCGTCACGCACTTTGGCAAGCGCGATTTCCGGCATCACCGTGTGGTTGGCAAAGGTGGAACAGCCCATGTAGTGGAAAATCGGCGTGCCATCCAACATGGAAAACCGTGTGGTGCCATCAGGCAAAAGCCCCTGACCTTGGGTCTCACGGATGGATTGGCATAGGTTCGTTTTTGGATTGAGGCAATAGTCGCATTCGCGGCATTCTGGTGTGTAAAGCGGGATTACATGATCGCCTGGCTTTAGGTCTTTGACACCTGGGCCGCATTCGATCACGACGCCTGCGCCTTCATGGCCTAAAATTGCGGGAAAGATCCCTTCTGGATCATCGCCGGACCGTGTGAATTCGTCGGTGTGGCAAAGGCCAGTGGCCTTGATTTCAATAAGGACTTCGCCCTCTTTTGGACCTTCAAGGTTAACGTCCATCACTTCAAGTGGCTGCCCTGGAGCAAGCGCGACTGCGGCTCGTGTTCTCATAATATGTCTCCCATTTTGTGGAACTGTGCGGGGATGTTATGCAAATTGCAATAAGTACTGCGACGAATTGAGGTCGAAAAACGCAGTTATAGCCCCAGCACGTCCATCATATCGTATTCACCAGGTTTCTTACCCTGCCCCCAAAGCGCGGCTTTAATCGCACCACGGCCAAAGATCGCGCGATCGGTCGCCATATGGCGCAGCACAATGCGTTCGCCAGCCCCCGCAAAGAGCACATCATGTTCACCAACGATGTCCCCGCCGCGAATGGCGCTAAAGCCAATATCGCCTTTTTTACGTGCGCCCGTGATGCCGTCGCGGCCACTATCCGTTACATCGGGCAATGCCACGCCACGTCCATCAGCGGCCGCTTGGCCAAGCATAAGTGCGGTGCCAGAAGGCGCGTCAACCTTATGATGGTGGTGGGCTTCGATCACTTCGATGTCAAAATCTTCATCAAGGGCTGCGGCCACTTTTTTGGTCAACTGCACAAGGAGGTTTACGCCGAGGCTCATATTGCCTGCGCGCACGATGGTGGCGTGAAGCGCCGCATGTTTGAGACGTTCAAGATGCGCATCGGTCATGCCTGTCGTGCCAATCACATGCACGGCACGCGCTTGAGCTGCGAGGTCGGCGAATTCGACGGTTGCATCAGGGGAAGTGAAATCAATCACGGCTTGGGCGCGCGCGAAGGCGTCTAGCGGGTCATCTTCGACCACGACACCGATTTTGGCGCCCCCCATCACGGTGCCAATATCTTGACCAACCCAGTCGTGGCCTTTTCGCTCAAGGGCGCCCACAAGTTTGGCGGTTTTACTCTCAGAAATAAGGCGAATGAGCATCTGACCCATACGGCCTGATGCGCCTGTTACGACGATCCCGGGCAAATCTGACATGTGAATTTCCTCTTGAATGGGGTAGTTTCCTTTCAAATAGCGGCAATTCGGGGCCTTGGCCAGCTTGCGCATGGGAAAAAGGCCGCGTATGGAGGGGAAATGGGAAAAAATACACATCATTCGGGCGAAGGCCCATCGCAGCGCCAACTTCGTGTAGGCGAACTTATCCGTCGTACATTGTCGGATGTTTTGTTGCGCGGCGATATTCACGATCCAGAATTGAACCGGTTTGTGATTACGGTGGGCGAAGTGCGCACATCGCCTGATCTAAAGATCGCACATGTGTTTGTGTTGCCGTTGGGTGGCGAAGGTCGCGATGAGGCGCTTTCAGCGCTACGCAACAATCGCCACGAACTGCGCCGTGCGGTCGCAAAGGGTCTTACGCTCAAATATTCGCCAGAGCTGCGTTTTGTGATTGATGAAACGTTTGATCGCATGGATGAAACGACGCGGCTTTTGTCACAAGACGATGTGCAGCGCGATATCGAAGATCACGACTAGAGGTACCTCATGGGACGAAGACGTAAGGGTCGGGATCTTTCCGGCTGGATTATTGTGGATAAACCCGCAGGGATTAGTTCCAATGCTGTGGTGAATAAAGTGCGCTGGGCACTTGACGCGAAGAAGGCGGGCCATGCGGGGACCCTCGATCCAGAGGCAACGGGGCTTTTGGCCGTTGCTTTGGGGGAAGCGACCAAGACCATTCCTTATGTGACGGATGCGTTGAAAGCTTACACATTTATCGTGCGCTTGGGTCAGGCGACCAACACGGATGACAGTGAGGGTGAGATCACAAAAGAAAGTTCTGATCGCCCATCGGATGAGGAAATCAATACTGCATTGAGCCCATTTATCGGGGATATCATGCAGGTGCCGCCGCAGTTTTCAGCGGTAAAAATTGACGGACAGCGGGCGTATAAATTGGCACGAGACGGCGAAGATGTCGAAATTGCTGCGCGCCCTCTTTGGGTGGAAGATCTGCGGTTCTTGAAGCGCTTGGATGAGGATCGTGTTGAGCTTGAGTTGATCTGCGGTAAGGGGGGGTATGTGCGCTCTATCGCGCGAGATCTCGGCGAGAGCCTCGGGTGTTTTGGGCATGTGGAAACGCTCCGCCGGATTTGGAGCGGGCCTTTTGATGTTGAGCAAGGGATATCGGTTGAAAAAATCGAAGAGCTGGCAAAAACACCTGCGTTAGATACATATGTGAAGCCGCTTGAGCTGGGCCTTGAGGATATGGATGAGGTGATTTTAAACGCGGATGGCGTTTTAAAATTGCAAAACGGCAATCCTGGTCAGGTTATTTCATCTTCTGCGGAATACGGGGATGAGGTATGGGGATCGTATCACGGTCAAGGCGTCGCAATTGGGGTGTTCAAGGCGGGCATGCTACATCCAAGCCGTGTGTTTGTGCGCGACATTGATGTGTAACGAACGTCCCTAAGCCGGGTTAGGTCGCAGTGCGCGCAATATCAAATGTAAGAGTATTTTGATCGTTTTGCCGCGCATAATTTATGTTTTCTGTGAGCGTATGGATGAGGTTCCAACCAAATCCACCTTCGGGGAATGTTTGGACGTCATCACTGAGATCATGGGGTGCCCCCACAGGGAGTTGACCGTTGGGCATCCCGCATCCTGCGTCGCGAATATGAAAGCCTAGGCAGTTGGCACGGGTTGCTATGTCAACGCCAATTATACCGCGATGCGTATCGCGATAGGCGTGTTTGACAATGTTGTTAAAAACCTCAGCCAGTGTAATTTCTGTGGATGTTTGTAGATCTGTATCGCTCAACGGTGAGAGGTGTTGGTGAATATCGTGTAAGGCGCGGCGTACGTGCCGCGGATCACCATTGAACTCAAGCGAGAGCGTTTGCCCGTTTTGCGATACCATGCGGGAATATGGCGTGGGTGGAGGATGTGAGTGCGGTAAAATTGGCCCAGCCCTTATTGTTGTGAATGAGCGGCGTCCGCGGCATTTTCATGGATGGTGAACACCATATCCATGCGCGTCAGGCGGAATACTTTCGCAACCGTTTCGGTCAGGCCCGCAAGCTCAAATGAGCAGCGATCATTTAGAAGTTTCAGCGTCGCAACGACAGCCCCAAGGCCGCTACTGTCCAAGAAGGCAACATGTTCGAGGTTGAGGATCAAACGATCGATGTCCTCATCCGCAAGGGCGCGTATATCATTTTTGAATTGTACGGCGACAGCTGCGTCAATACGCGTGTCATTGACGGTAATAATCTGTATTTTATCACTTATTTCAGATGAGAGGTCCATAATTATCCTTCGTTTTCTTGGAAAACACAATTCTTAACTAGACGGGAAATGTTAACCTTCGGTATGCAGGAGAGGAAAAGTTGAGAAATAAGGATGAGTTTGATGAAAGATGTTGTCATCGCAGGTATGGCCCGTACGCCAATGGGTGGATTTCAAGGCACGTTTGATGGGGTAGAAGCTGCCACGCTCGGTGGGGCTGCGATTGAAGGAGCTTTGGCGGATGCGGGTGCAAAACCTGAGCAAATCGAAGAACTCCTCATGGGCTGTGTTTTACCTGCGGGTCAAGGTCAAGCACCAGCGCGTCAAGCTGGCTTTGCCGGTGGTCTGGGTGATGATGTGCCCGCGACAACATTAAATAAAATGTGTGGCTCGGGCATGAAAACCGTGATGATGGCGCATGATCAATTGGCGCTTGGGCATACGGGTATTATGGTTGCAGGCGGCATGGAAAGCATGACAAACGCGCCGTATTTGATGCCAAAAATGCGCGGCGGGGCCCGTATTGGTCATCAGCAAACGATGGATTCGATGTTCTTGGACGGGCTTGAGGATGCGTATGACAAAGGCCGCCTCATGGGGAGCTTTGCCGAAGATTGCGCCGAAAAATATCAGTTCACCCGCGAAGACCAAGACGCCTATGCAATTGGATCGCTTGAAAATGCATTGAACGCACAGAAAACGGGTGCTTTTGAGGGTGAAATTACATCCGTCACCATGAAGACCCGTAAAGGCGATGTTGTTGTTGATACGGATGAGCAGCCCGCAAATGCGCGCCCTGATAAAATCCCAACGCTCAAGCCTGCGTTTAAGAAGGACGGAACGATCACCCCTGCGAATGCGTCGTCTATTTCTGATGGGGCGGCGGCGATGGTTTTGGCGAACCGTGAAGCGGCTGAAAAAGCGGGCCTTAAAATTCGCGGTCGCATTGCAGGTCACGCAAGCCATGCCCATGAACCTGCGTGGTTCTCAACCGCGCCTATGCCTGCGACGAAGAAGTTGTTGGATCAGTTGGGTTGGTCTGTCGATGATGTCGATCTTTGGGAAGTGAACGAAGCATTCGCCGTTGTGCCCATGGCCTTCATGAAGGAATTCGGGATTTCACGCGACAAAATCAACGTTAATGGCGGTGCTTGTGCGCTTGGCCATCCGATTGGCGCATCTGGCACGCGGATCCTCGTGACGCTTTTGAACGCGATGGAAAAACGCGGGCTCAAAAAAGGCGTGGCTGCGATTTGTATTGGCGGCGGCGAGGGCACAGCCATCGCGATTGAGCGCGACTAATGCGCGTCGATTACGACAGCTTACAAAAAACGGTTTCGTCCTTAACGGAGGGCGAAACCGATGTGGTGTCCTTGATGGCCACAGTGGCTTGCGAAGTCCATCACGCGGATGATCGGTTTGATTGGACAGGTTTTTACCGCAATGTTGGCAATGACACATTAAAGATCGGTCCCTATCAGGGCGGTCACGGTTGCCTTGTCATCCCATTTACGCGCGGTGTTTGTGGTGCTGCAGCGCGGACGGGTGAGATACAGCTCGTGGCGGATGTCGATGCATTTGCGGGGCATATCGCCTGCGCGTCCTCAACGCGGTCTGAATTGGTGCTCCCTGTCTGGAATAAAGCGGGTGATTTGCTTGGGGTGTTTGACATCGACAGCAACCAACCTGATGCGTTTGATGAAACGGATGCAGAAGAAATTACGACCTTGTTAGAGACTGTTTTTAGTTCTATCTGAGGCGGTATGAGTTCTGAATATAATCCCCCATCCGATCCGTTGGATATTATCCACCATGATCATGAATTGCTGTTGGTGAACAAACCCGCGGGCCTTTTATCTGTGCCGGGCAAGGGCGAACACCTCGCCGATTGTTTGATCGCGCGCATTCAGGCGACGTTTCCGGATGCGCTATTGGTGCATCGGTTGGATCGGGATACATCGGGTGTGATGGTGTTTGCGATGACGCCCCATGCGCAGCGGCATCTTGGGCTACAGTTTGAAAAACGTCAGGTGAAGAAAGCCTATGTTGCGCGTGTTTTTGGCACGTTAGAGCCAAAAGAAGGCACCGTTGATTTGCCGTTAATCGTGGATTGGCCCAATCGCCCGTTGCAAAAAGTATGTCCTGAAACCGGGAAATCTGCGGTGACCGATTGGAAGGTCATACGATCCACCGATACGGAAACCCGCGTGCGGCTATTCCCGCACACGGGGCGATCGCATCAACTCCGCGTGCATATGTTGGCGCTTGGACATCCGATTTTGGGGGACCCGTTTTATGCCACGGGTGAGGCCCTAAACGCACCGCGTTTGATGTTGCATGCCGAAAGCATCCGCGTACGTCATCCTGATGGTGGCAAGGGGCTCACATTCAAAGCGAAGGTGCCGTTTTAAGTTTCCTCTTTCGCGAATCACCAAATATTACTATACGCGCGCATCCGCATCTATTTGCGGACCCTCCATGGGGTTCTGCTGGACGATATCCCGGCTTACACCCTTAACCCTTATTATTAGGAGACCCCGATGTCGATTACTGCAGAAGACAAAGCACGCCTTATGAAAGAATTCGCAACCAAAGAAGGTGACACTGGTTCACCTGAAGTTCAGGTTGCTATCCTTTCTTCCCGTATTGCTACATTGACTGAGCACTTCAAAACGCACAAAAAAGACAACCACGGTCGCCGTGGCCTTTTGAAAATGGTTGCATTGCGCCGTAAGCTTTTGGATTACCTCCGTGGCAAAGACGAAGCACGTTACCAAGACCTTATTAAACGTCTCGGCCTCCGTCGCTAATCGTTTTCGAAATTCGAATAGAAAAGCCCGCCTTCTGGCGGGTTTTTTTATGCCGTGGTGGTTCTTAAGGCTGGGCGGCTGCCAAAATCTGCGCTGTTTGAGAAATGCTTCCCATAGGGCTTGTTTTGCTGTATGGGCCTTGACTATCTGACACGTCGCGCTTTGACCCGAGCGTTTGACGTATGGGATACGTTTGGGTCGGTGGCATTCGGCCACCATGAAATCGGTTTGCGGGGATACGCCCTAAGGACCATTATTAGGATACGATATGTTTAACGTAACGAAAAAATCAATCGAGTGGGGCGAAGAAACGCTTACGCTTGAAACTGGCAAAGTTGCACGCCAAGCAGATGGCTGCGTGATTGCGACTTTGGGCGAAACATCCGTCATGGCGGCGGTAACTTTCGCAAAGACACAAAAACCGGGCCAAGACTTCTTCCCGTTGACTGTGCACTACAATGAAAAATATTATGCGGCTGGTAAAATTCCTGGTGGCTTCTTCAAACGTGAAGCACGCCCAACGGAAAAAGAAACGCTTACATCGCGTTTGATCGACCGTCCGATCCGTCCGCTTTTCGTCGAAGGCTTCAAAAACGAAGTTTTGGTGATCTGTACTGTTCTT
>JBMYYE010000088.1:0-10468 GCA_049609065.1 Halocynthiibacter sp. | reverse complement strand
AAAATGTGGACTTCATGGAAGCGATCAAAATCCTAGCCTCTGAGGCAGGAATGCAGGTGCCCGCCGCTGACCCGCGCGCACAAAAAATTGCTGATAAACGCACAATTTTGGCTGAGGTGATGGAACAAGCCGTGCAATATTATCGCCTTCAGCTCAAGACCGCGCAGGCGGGATTTGCCCGTGATTACCTCACAGGCCGCGGACTTGGCGAAGCCGTGCAAACACGCTTTGAGGTGGGGTTTGCGCCCGATCAACGCCAAGGTTTGTTTCAGCATCTCACAGGTAAAAATGTCAAACCCGAACATATCATTGAGGCGGGGCTATGCGCCAAGCCTGATGATGGTGGCGCGCCTTATGATCGCTTTCGCGGGCGGATTATTTTTCCCATTCGCGATGCGCGTGGACGGGCCATCGGGCTTGGTGGACGCGCGATGGATCCAAATGCGCGGGCCAAATATCTAAATTCGCCTGAAACGCCGCTCTTTGATAAGGGGCGCAGTCTTTATAATCATGGGCCTGCGCGCGAAAAGGCGGGCAAAGGTCAGCCCTTTATCGTGGCCGAAGGCTATATGGATGTGATTGCGCTTGAACGCGCGGGCTTTACCGCGGCGGTTGCACCTTTGGGAACGGCAATCACCCAATCACAGTTGGAATTGATGTGGCGCATTTCGCCTGAACCGATCATTGCGCTTGATGGGGATAAGGCGGGGCTTCGGGCGGCGATGCGGCTTGTGGATTTGGCGCTGCCTCTCATTGGTCCACAGCGCAGTTTGCGGTTTGTGTTGATGCCAGAGGGGCTCGATCCTGATGATTTGATCAAAGCCAAAGGCGCCTCCGCGATGCAGGCCCTTTTGGATGAGGCCCAGCCTTTGGTACAGCTGCTGTGGCAGCGTGAAACCGAAGACAAAAGCTTTGACAGTCCAGAACGCAGGGCGGCGCTCGATAAATCCTTGAGGGATGCGATCCGAAAAATCCCTGATCCTGATTTGCGCCATCACTATGGGCTGGCGATTAAGGAGCTGCGCGAAACTCTATTTCGGCCAGCCAAAGGCGGTGAGCGACGTGAATGGACCCCGTTCCAAGGCAATTCGAAGGGCGGGAAATTTAACTGGCGTAAGCGTGTGCCAGACGTGACGTCGAGTGCCAAGTCCTCTTTGTTGGTGGCAGGGCATGTGGATGATAGCCATGTGCGAGAGGCGGTTGTTCTGGCGACGTTGATCGCAACCCCATCGGTGGCGGTTCAGTTTGAAAGCGACTTAGAGCGCCTTCAATGCGGGCATGCGGATCATCGCCGCATTTTGGCGTGTTTGTTGCATGCACTGCATCAAGAGCCGCTTGATGATGGCACTGCGTTGCGGGAAAAAATGCAGGCAGAAGTTGGGGTCGCGGCCCTTGAAAAGCTCTTCTCCTATCGCCATGTGCAAATCTCACCCGCGATCCGCCATCCAGGGGATGGGGAATTGGCGATGGCGTGTGTCAGTGATGAAATTGCCAAACTCGAAGCGCGGCGGGCTCTTGTGGAAGAGGTCGAAGATGCGCGAGAGGATCTCACGCATTTGGCGGATGAAGGGGTTACATGGCGATTGAGCCAAGCCGCTGAGGCGCGCAATCGTGCGATACGCTCAGAACAAGAAGATAAAGCGGTTTACGAGAAAGCGGAGAATGGATCGCTCCTCGTTAAAGAAGAGCGAGATAATTTTAGTTCAATGATTGAGAAGATAAATTTCTCGAAGAAAAAGTGACAAATTGCGCGAACCCATTGTGATTCCCGCCCTAACATGGCGTTATGCAGATGTGCGAATCATTGATTCGCGATATTGATTCGGATCAGCACACTGATTCGCACAACGATTAATACAACGGTTATCATCCATGACCGTAAAGGAGCATTGAATGGCCTCTAAGACCCAGGACCAAGCGAAACGCGACGACGACAACGAACCAATGGTTGATATGAGCCAAGCTGCCGTTAAAAAGATGATCGCTGAGGCCCGCGAACGTGGCTATATCACATATGATCAGTTGAACACGGTTTTGCCGCCTGATCAGGTGTCATCAGAACAAATCGAAGACGTGATGTCGATGCTCTCTGAAATGGGTATCAACATCATCGAAGATGAAGACGAAGAAGAAGCCCAAGGCAATACAGACCTCGTGACCAAAGCGGATCCTGGTGAGATCGCGCTTGCGGTTACGGGTGGTGAGAAACTCGATCGGACGGATGATCCGGTGCGGATGTATCTGCGTGAGATGGGGTCAGTTGAACTTCTGTCGCGTGAAGGCGAAATCGCCATTGCCAAACGTATTGAGGCTGGGCGCAACACGATGATCGCGGGGCTGTGTGAAAGCCCGCTGACATTCCAAGCGATCACCATTTGGCGTGATGAACTGTTGTCCGAAGACATTTTGCTGCGCGATGTGATCGACCTTGAGACAACATTTGGCAATTCGATGGACGAAGACGAGGACGAAGAACCCGTCGCGACCTCCGTTACGACGCCTGCTGGAGAAAAGAAAGAAGCCGAGCAAGAGCTCGATGCAGATGGCAATCCGATCATCAAAGAAGACGATGATGACGATGAAGAAGAGCAAGCGAACCTATCGCTTGCGGCGATGGAAAGCGCGCTTAAACCACGTGTTTTGGAAACGCTTGATCTGATTGCGCAAGATTACGAAAAACTGTCTGAGCTACAAGACCTTCGGATTTCTGCGACCATCAACGAAGATGAGAGCTTCTCAGAAAAAGAAGAGAAAACCTATCAGAAGGTGCGCTCAGAGATCGTAGTTCTCGTGAATGAACTGCATCTTCACAACAACCGTATCGAAGCCTTGATCGATCAGCTCTACGGCATCAACCGCCGCATCATGTCCATCGACAGCGCCATGGTGAAGCTCGCAGATCAGGCGCGGATCAACCGCCGCGAATTTATCGAAGCTTACCGCGGCTATGAGCTTGACCCAACATGGCTCGAACGGATTAGTGAAAAATCAGGGCGTGGCTGGACCATGCTTTTGGAAAAATCCACCGATAAAATAGAAGAACTCCGCGCGGACATGGCGCAGGTCGGGACTTATGTTGGGGTGGATATCCCTGAATATCGCCGTATCGTTCAACAAGTTCAAAAGGGTGAAAAAGAAGCCCGCCAAGCGAAGAAAGAAATGGTCGAAGCAAACCTTCGCCTCGTGATTTCAATCGCTAAAAAATACACCAACCGCGGCCTTCAATTCTTGGACCTTATCCAAGAAGGTAACATTGGCCTGATGAAGGCGGTGGATAAATTCGAATATCGCCGTGGTTATAAATTCTCGACCTATGCCACATGGTGGATCCGCCAGGCGATCACGCGCTCCATCGCGGATCAGGCGCGCACGATCCGTATTCCGGTGCATATGATCGAAACGATCAACAAACTTGTGCGCACAGGGCGTCAGATGCTTCATGAAATTGGCCGCGAACCGACACCTGAGGAATTGGCTGCAAAACTACAAATGCCATTGGAAAAAGTGCGCAAAGTGATGAAAATCGCGAAAGAGCCAATTTCCCTTGAAACGCCAATCGGTGACGAAGAAGACAGCCAACTTGGTGATTTCATCGAAGATAAAAACGCTGTTTTGCCTTTGGACAGCGCGATCCAAGAAAACCTCAAAGAAACCACAACACGGGTTCTGGCGTCGCTTACACCGCGCGAAGAACGGGTTTTACGGATGCGCTTTGGGATCGGGATGAACACCGATCACACGCTCGAAGAAGTGGGCCAGCAATTTAGCGTGACCCGCGAACGGATCCGTCAGATTGAGGCAAAAGCACTCAGAAAGCTCAAACATCCAAGTCGAAGCCGTAAACTGCGCAGCTTCTTGGACCAGTAATCACAAACGCCTCCGATTTCGGGGGCGTTTTTTATGGAGGAAAGCGGCTATGAACGAACGCCTCACCATCCAAACGGGCGGCCAAGGGCTTTATGAATTCACCCGCGAGGTGGCGACCCTTGTGCATGGCAAAGGTCATGGGCTTTTAACGCTTTTTGTCCAGCACACGTCGTGTTCCCTTCTGATCCAAGAAAACGCTGATCCAGAGGTCAAAACCGACCTTTTGAATTTCTTCTCGCGCCTTGTTCCGCCGACCACTGATCCGTCGATGTCATACCTGACCCATACCTATGAGGGCCCCGATGATATGCCCGCTCATATCAAAGCGGCGATGATGCCTGTCAGCCTCTCAATCCCTGTTGAAAACGGGCAGTTGATGTTGGGGACATGGCAGGGGATTTACCTGTTTGAACATCGCGATGCCCCGCATCACCGGCATATCGCCGTGCATTTTGCGGCCAGTTGACCGGAAAATTCCCCAGCTGAGGGATAAATCTAGCGGTGGCATTTTTACCCTACACAAAACCTAGGGATCGTCCTATAGTGTCTGTGGATAAGTGGGATTAACCCACAGCCACAGGTACAATACGGCCAAAACGCCGAGAGCAGATTTTGAGGAAATAGTATGAGATGTCCGTTTTGCGGAAACGTTGACACGCAGGTGAAAGATTCACGCCCTGCCGAAGATCACGCAGCCATCCGGCGTCGGCGGTTTTGCCCGTCTTGCGGCGGTCGCTTCACCACCTATGAACGCGTTCAGCTGCGCGATTTGGTTGTTTTGAAATCCAATGGGCGCCGCGAAGATTTCGATCGCTCCAAATTGGAGCGCTCCATCCGATTGTCTTTGCAAAAACGCCCCATTGATTCTGAACGTGTGGATCAGATGATTTCAGGCATCGTACGCCGTTTGGAAAGCTCAGGCGACACCGATGTGCACTCCAATAGCATAGGTGAAATCGTGATGGAAGCTTTGGCCCGCATCGATACCGTGGGTTATGTGCGCTTTGCGAGTGTGTATAAAAACTTCCAATCCACGGATGATTTTGACAAATTCGTGAGCGAACTTCGCCCGAAAGTGGAGCCTGACGAACCGCTATGACGGATCGGTCGCGCGACATCCAATTTATGAAAACCGCGCTTGGATTGGCGCGGCGTGGCCTTGGCGCGACGGGATCCAACCCAACGGTGGGCTGTGTGATTGTCAAAGAGGGCCGCGTTGTTGGACGGGGTGTGACACAGCCAGGCGGCCGCCCCCATGGCGAAGTTATGGCATTGGCCCAAGCAGGACCCGCGGCCAAAGGGGCAACGGTCTATGTGACGCTTGAACCGTGCTCTCATTATGGAAGAACTCCGCCTTGTGCGAAGGCGTTGATCTCAGCGGGTGTTGCGCGGGTCGTGAGCGCGGTTGAGGATACGGATGCGCGCGTTGCGGGCCGCGGACACGCGATGCTGCGCGCGGCGGGAATCGTGGTGGATGTTGGCCATATGGCTGAACAGGCCCGTGAAATGAATGCTGGCTTCTTTCTGCGCCTGTCGAAAAATCGCCCCTTTGTGACTTTAAAACTTGCCATGAGCTTGGATGGGAAAATTGCCACATCCACCGGCGAAAGCCAGTGGATCACTGGACCAGAGGCGCGCCGACGTGTCCATTTATTGCGCGCTCAGCATGACGCGGTGATGGTGGGTGGCGGCACGCTTCGGGCGGATGACCCATCACTTGATGTCCGGGGTTTGGGCGATATGCATCAGCCTGCTGCAATTGTCGTAACGGGGCAGGGCGTGCCAGAGGGGGCTAATCTCCTGCGCATGGCGACGCCCGATCGTCCCCTTTGGATTTGTGGATCGGCAGGGGAAAATCGTGACGGCGTGACCTATCTTTCATGCGCTAAGGCGGATGCGGGTGTTGATGTGGCAGACATGCTCACTCAGCTTGGGCAAGAGGGGCTCACACGGGTCTTTTGCGAAGGCGGCGGCGCATTGGCGGCTTCCCTCTTGAAGGCGAATATGGTGGATGAGCTTGTGGTGTTTTCCGCAGGAATTATGCTGGGCCAAGATGGCCGTTCAGGGCTTGGGCCTATGGGATTTGACGCCTTATCAGAGGCCGCACGTTTTCGATGCGTCACCCAAGAAAAAGTAGGCGCAGATGTAATGCAGGTCTGGCGTCGTTAACGCCAAAGATGGCTGTAGCTGGCCATGGCCCCTTGTAGTTTTGAGAGCAATTTAAGAACTGTCCCGCCGCGATAAGTAGGGGCCGTTTCCAAATGCGCGAGCGCGGCCTCAATCGGCCAAGCCTCCCCCGTTTCGGGGTTGAAATAACGGGGATAGTCAATGAGCGCGGCGTAAACCAAACCTTCGAGGCTGGGACGGGCTTTGCGGCGCGCAGGCGCCGCCATGAGATCGGTGGTTAGCCCCCATCCCCCATAAAAGGGCATACCAAAACAGGTCACGGGCACCCCGCGCAAAAGCGCTTCGAACCCCAAAAGGGATGTCATCGTTGCCACGTGATCCGCAGCTTCGATCACCGCGATCGGATCTTGATGTGTCAAAATGCTATCTGCATAGGTGAGGACAACCTCCTCAGACAGTTGACCGCACCGAAGGCCTGCTTCCACATCTGGATGGGGTTTGTAATGGAGTTTTGCAGCAGGAAAATGCGCGCGTGCGGCTTTTAAGAGCCCAAGGTTTCCACCTGTCTCTGCCGCCCCACATAGGACGGAGGCATCATCATCAACTTGACCTACCACGACAACATGCACCCCGTCCCCAAAGTCAAAATCATGAGATTGGGGGAGATTGTATTTGCTGACCCGCGATTGAATAAGGTGTGAAATGAGGGCCGCGGCGCGGTTCTTTTGCGTGGGGCAAAGTGCATCTCGACGGGCAATCCAATCCTCGATCTCGGATGGGTGCTCAGGGTCAAAATACATGCCTTTTGCGTCACGGATCAAGGAGAGAGGCGGGGTCAGATGGGCCCCGAGCCCCTTTGATCGAATGAAGCCGTCTTCAAGGTGGAAATCGGTGGGCGTATCGATTTTGGGTCCGCCCCAAAGGAGGCTGGGACGGGCATCATTGGCTACCCCATTAAATCGAAGGCCCGCGCCCCCGCCAAACGCGTTTTGCAGGTGCCGCCGTTTCCAAAGCCGCATTCCGTTTGCCTGATAGCCAAGGCGATCTTCGCGCCAAGCGCGGGTTTCAGCGCCTAGATTTTCAATCACGGTTTCCAGATTGCATAGGGTATCCCCATGGACATCATACCATATGGGATAGAGCATCATCGCGCCGGAAAAAAGTTGATTGCGGCTTAATTTGCGTTCTCGGCGGGGCACTGGGTTTCGATCATCGGTAAGCCCCCATCCGCTATAAAAGGGTTGCCCCATGACAACGGGTTTATGACCGGAAAAAATGGCTTCAAAGCCAAGCTGGGACGAAACGGTGTAAACGCCAACAGCCCCTTCAAAGAGCAGTTGGGGGCTGATGTTTTCGTCATAAAGCGTAACGCGGTGCGTGACATCATCGACCCCGAAATAGCCAATCCGGTGGCCTTGGGCCGTTTCAGGGTGCGTTTTGATGAGAACGCGGCAGCCTGGATGTTCTTCTTGCGCAAGCACAAGCATTTCTTGAAACAAGGCCCGGTTTCCCTTGGAGGCGCGCACAGATGCATCCTCAAAGCTTTGATCAATCACAAGAACATAGCCGGGCTCTGGTGGCGCGATATCGGTGCGCGTCGCAGAGTATTTGGTGAGGTTTAGCTCCGCGATGCGGTGTCTTGCATCTTCTGCTCGCCGCAAAAGTGCAGCATCATCCAAAGGATGGGTCGCTAGTAAGGTTTCTAAATCACTGGGCTCCGTGGGATCAAAATGCATCGCTTTTTGATCAATCAAGAGCCCATGAGGGGCCTGTCCTGCGCGGCCTAAATGTAGTGATCTTAGCCAGGGATCTTCGACATGTAAAAGAGGGCTACCTGTTTTTGCGGCAATGCGTGCGCCGCGTTTGGCGTAATTGGTTTGTCCCCAGATTGCGATGTGATCTTTAGCGGATGGCCAGCCGAGGTGCGGAGAAACACCCGCGAGCTGCATGATCCTACGGATGCGTTTTTGTGTGAAAAAACCGCCAGAAAAGGCAAACACATCCCCTGTTTTCAAAGGGATGTGATCGAGATTATGCATGGTGATCGTAACGTATCAGTTGGAGCCAGAAGCGAGGCTTGAAACCGACGTCACAGAAGCAAGCGACCCAGTGAGTGCGGAAATGGTTTTTGTCCACTGGATGAACGGGGCTTCGGTTACATAGACAGTGTCTTGATTACGGATCGCAAAATCACGCGCCGTGAACATGCCGGTTGGGGATGTGAGGTCAAGAACATAGGCCATGCGCTGATCCCCGATGAGATCCGAGC
Source organism: Halocynthiibacter sp. (assembly GCA_049609065.1). Lineage (GTDB taxonomy): Bacteria > Pseudomonadota > Alphaproteobacteria > Rhodobacterales > Rhodobacteraceae > JBMYYE01. Next base: position 2,205 of record JBMYYE010000088.1, on the reverse strand, counting down.
GCCCCAAAACGGCATTTGCAACCTCTGCGGGTTCATTGCGTAAAATAAAGACACCAGTTGGGTCGGCGAGGGCAGAGTTGAGGCCACCAACGGTTGCGATGGCTTCGATCGCAGAGAGGCTCGGCGTATCAAACTTCACACGCGATTGCCCGCCTGTTGCGCCCAGTGCGGTGAAGGTGCGCGTGTCCTCTTGAACCAAAATGCGATCACCCGGGCGCAACGCGACATCGAGCTTTGGATTTTTGTAGAGGTCTTCGAGCCAAATTTTACCTTGGTGCTGACCACGGATCAATGTGATTTGAGCCACTTCAGGACGAATGGTGACGCCGCCTGCTTTTGACAACATCGCAGAGAGCGTACGTGTGGGGCGCTCAATCGGATAAACGCCCTGTGCCCCTGCAGACCCTGCGATGGATACGGTTCCGCCATCGCCGGCAAGCCGCGTGATGAGGACCTGAGGATCGGGAGTTTGTTCATCAAGTTTTGAGGTGATGACTTTGCGAAGCCCCTCTGGGGAACGCCCAGATGCTTTTACGCGCCCAGCATATGGCACAAAGATATGGCCAGAGCCGTCGACTTGGATTTCGGGGAGGGCGGATGGCCCACCCGCCGCAATGCCAAGGATTGGCGTATCTGAGTTTTCGTAAATTTGAATGCCCAATGTATCGCCAGGGCGAATTGTATCTGATCCAACAGTCGCGGCGTTCATAAGTGCGCTTGAAAAGCCAAGAGAGGATGTGACTGCGGTCGCACGTGTTACGCGGTTGTTAACCGTAACAACAAAGACATCGCCTTTCTTCTGCACCGATCCGGCAAAAATTTCACGTTTGTTTGGACCAACACGCGGGAGCCCACATGTCGCAGTTAGCGCAACAATGGCCAAAAGGGCGACGGAACGCGCCCATGGAGAAGTTATATTTTTCACTGCTTAGGCTCCTTTACAGAGACTGCCTCGATTATATTTTTTCTCAACTATAGGTCTGTTTTTGGGAGAAATCCAGCATTTCGTTGCATGGATCAGTTGACAATGTGGAGCTGTTGCCGTGCTGCCGCATTCCCGTTGATGAGGGCTTGGTACGGATCCGCGTCTGCTAGCATTAGATCGACGATCTGACGCATCAGGCGACGGCGCCCCTTTGTGGAGTAAAATCCACCAGAAACCTGCGATGTTTCGAGTAAAAAGCGACGGTAATCTTTGTAGGCGCGCGTGTCTGGCCGTGTCGCATGATTGAAAAAATCGGGCAGAGGCGCAGAGGAAATAAATTCCGGTTTGGAATAGATGGCGTCCCCAAATACCTTGATTGGAATTCCTCGGAGCAAGGCCTGTTGCGCGGCGGTTGAATTGACGGTGATTGCGCTGCGTGCATGGTTTAAAAGCATGGCGAGCTTGCCGCCGCGAATGTAGTGTATGCGGTCACTCACTTGGAGTTTATTCGATATTTTATGGATATTTTCAGGTATTTGACCGCGACCATCCTCAAGTGGGTGAGCTTTGAACACCAAATGGTGGTGAGGCGGCGCTCCGTTTGCAAACCCCTCAAGCGTGAGCGTGATGAACTCCTCCATTTTCTCAAATGGGCTATGCATTTGAAAGCTGCTATCATGCTCTAATTGAAGAAGCACAAGATGGTATGGGAAGCCGCCTTTACGGACTTTCAGGGTCGCATAAATACGTTTGGCCCAATGAAGAGGCATCCAAGCCAGTTTCTTAAGGTAAAGTCGAAACTCTTGGGCCACACTGATGGCGCGGTGTGGACGGAAATTTTGGTATTTATGGTTCGCAAATAGCACAAACCAATGGTAAATCGCACCATAGAAGACATGTTCTTTCATTTCGCCCCAATGAGCAGGGGGTTCGTGAATTTCAACATCAGATTGGGCCAAAGCACGCTGCATATCCGCGACTGAAAAATCCATCGCCCGGGAATTCCCGTTGGAGCCGCCGCGCTCATAGGTGACCCAATACGGGCGTAAATAGCCTTCCTCAAAAACATGTATTTCAATGTTGTTTTCTTTGGCAATTTTGATGGCGGCGGCATGAACGGGGCGCGTGTCACCATATAGAACGATGTCTGTGATGCCTTTTTCGCGTAAAATTTCGGCATAGGCGGTTGGCCATGCGTCTTGGGGGGCATCAAATGAAATATAATGGGATGTGTCACGCCAGAAGGCCGCATCACCTGCATTAAACCCCACGCGCCAACA
>JBMYYE010000087.1:0-10566 GCA_049609065.1 Halocynthiibacter sp. | reverse complement strand
AGCGCATCCGATACTTTTTTAAGCGCATCTTCGAGCTTCATGCCGTCAAACACCATGCCATCAAACGCCCGCCTGAGGCCCGAGCTGACACCGCGCGACATCACATCGACCTGTTTGTGGGTGTTTGAAAGGCTGGTCTCCATACGTTTCAGTTCCCCATCAAATGCCGCGGTGAGCGACGTGGCCCCATTGAGCGTGCTCTCAAGGGACGCGATCTGACGTTCGAACTGGTCGATCCCGTCTATCTCTTCTTTCATGCTGTATCCTTTCTGTGCGCAGCGTTTTTCGCGCGCGCGGCCATCTCTTGTGGACATGTGTCTGGGAAAGCTTGAACAAGGCTTTCAAAATCCGCCCGTCCAAATGGTCCTGTGCTGGCATCCACCCCAAGAACCAGCATCAATTCCAATGGCGTTAGCGCCCAAAAGTCACGGGGACGAAGCCCCGCTTCCCCAAGCCCGCGCGCCAAAAGCGCCCCCCAATCGAGGCCCGTTATCGCCTTAGCCATCCGCACCGCCATTTTGCCCCTCAGGCATCATGAACGCGCGCGCCAATAGAAGGGCCGCAACCCGCGCGGCCCCCAAGGGTCCACCTTCGATTTCAACGGTGAGAAAATCCACATCCGTTCCGGACCACCCGCCACCGCGCAGCCCAGCCACCAAAAGCCGCATAACATCTGCGCTCGAAAATGATTGGGTTTCAAACCGCTCAATCAACGCCATGAGGCTGTCTTCTTTGAGGGTGGCCTCAAGCTCTGCCAAGGCGCCCAACGTTAATTTGAGCACATGCGGCACCCCATCCAAAGTGAGGATCACCTCACCCGCCCAAGGGTTTTCCATCGCCGCCTCCACTACAGCACCGTGAAGGTCAAAATACCTGCGGATGCGAGCGACATTTCATAAGTCGCCTCCCCATTATGGGAGCCCGCATATTCCAGGCTAGTAATTTGAAACGCACCTTCAATTGTGCCAAAATCCGGGATAATCACCTGATATGTAGGGATTTCACCATCAAAGAAAATCTGACGTGCCCGTTCATCGCTTCCGGCGTCTTTGAACACACCAGATCCCGAAATCGACGCGGATTTCACACCCGCCCCTGCCAGAAGCTCCCGCCAGCCGCCTTCGCTTTCAAGGGATGTGACATCCACGCTTTCGGCATTAAAATTAAGCCGCGTCGCCCGCAAGCCCGCGATCGTTTCGAATTGGTTTGCACCTGTCATATCAATTTTAACAAGCATATCTTTACCGCTTTGAGCCACCATAGTAAGTCTCCAATAATGTGATTAAGTGTCTTCCACGCGTGCGTGAAAAGTGAGATCAATTCGGCGTGTTTCACCGATGCCAACACGGCGCGCTTTCGCCGTTTGAAAGTGCAAATAGACGAGCTGCCCGCGTGACAAGACAAGGTCCGCATCCTGCAATTCGTCTGAAATGGCGGCGCCTAAGGTTTTCGCCGTGTGAAACCCCGCCGCATCCGTGATCACGCTAATGACCAGCACATGAAGTGCGCCAAGCCCGCTGCTGTCGGATTTATCGACAACATCTTCGGGTCCGATGCTGATATAGGTTGACGGAATAACCCCCGTAGGCGGTGTATCAAAGATCGCAGACCCGATCAGCGCGCTGATCGCGGAACTCGCCGTAAGCCTTTGATAAATAGCCGCTTGTAATACCGCAGATTGTCCATAACTCATGACAGCACCTCCTCAACGCAGCTGCATTTTAGATAGCGCCCCGTGGAATCGTATTCCGCCACGGATTGGATCAAATAAAGCCGCCCGCCATCGCGAAACCGTTGATCTGGACGCGGCCGATCCGGCGCATCAGGCAAAGCCGAGCGCGTAATGATCGACAATTTAAGCCGCGATACCGTTGTGGAGGCTTGCGCCGTTTCTTGGCCAGAATGGGCCACAATATCCGCCCAAAGCGTGCCTTTCGTGGTCCAGACTTCACTGTACCCACCTGCCCCATCCGAGACCCGCTCAGCCGCTTCGAGCCCCAATTTTCGTATCAAACGTGGCGTTTTCATGGGCATGCTCCCCCAAAGAGGCGCACGGTGCGATATCGTTCAATAAGCCCACGCACCGCATCAGGAAGCACCTTTGCGGTGATATCGCCTTGTCCACGGTTTTCGTAATAATGAGCCGCCAAAATCAACACGGCTTGACCCAGATCTGCGGGCAACGACGCCCATTGCGGACCGTAGCCCGCCGTCAACGTCAAGCGCGCCTCCCCCCCCATCGGAATGGTGGGTAGGCAGCCGCCAGTTGCAATAAAAGCAGGGCGTTGATCATCACGCGTTAACCCGTAACGTGTTGGGTCGATCGTGGTGCCCGCCCCTAGGCGATCATAAATAATCACCTCACTAATCGCGCTCACTGGGGCGATGGGCAAACAATGTTTGTCCAACCCACGCCAACGGTCAAGTTGAAGTGAAAATTGACGTTCAATGAGCCCTTTTCCTGTGCGTCCCTCAATCGCGGCATGGGCCGCGCGCATTGCTTGGATCAGGACCGTATCTTGAAGATCCTCTGTCCCAAAACCCGTCCCGAGGCGCAGATGCGCCTTCAATTCGGCAAGCGGGAGCGCAGAGGTCGGAAAGGCTGTTTCTTCCCTTAAAATCATAGAATTCTCCGAAAATTATGAACCGCAAATGGGCGCGGTTCCTTTGACATCGCTCGGTCGGAGGGAGCAGCTAGACAATCTCAAAATCTTCCGCGCCCGAGGCGGCCTTCACGGTAGGAAGGCCGCCCCATCTCACCGATTAGGACACTGAGAATTTAAGGAGCTTGATCGCGGCAAAATCGCTCACATCACCGCCCACACGCTTGGTTGCATAGAACAACACATGGGGTTTCGCCGAGAAAGGATCACGCAAAACGCGAAGATCAGGACGTTCGGCGACTGTGTAGCCAGAGCCAAAATCACCAAAGGCAATCGCCGTCGCATCAGAGCCAATATCTGGCATATCTTCTGCGATGAGCACAGGATAGCCCATGAGACGCGCCGGTTCGCCCGTCGCCAAGCCATCAGACCACAAGAAACGGCCATCTGCGTCCTTCATTTTGCGCACCGCACCTGCGGTTTTGGAATTCATCACGAATGTCGCACGCGCACGGTATTCAGCCCCCAACGCATAGATCAAATCAATGATCGCATCAGAGGGCCGTGTCGCGTCAAATTCACCGTCCACACCAGACGCGATATAGCCAAGATTGCCCCAGCTCCAGGTGTCATTGTCAATGATCGTTTGCTGCAAGAACCCTTTGGGTTTGTCCACGCCATCGCCCATGATGAAGCTCGCAGCTTCGGCGCGCGAAAACTTGTCCGCGATGCGGCTCGCGAGCCACCCTTCGATATCAAAAGCCGCGTCATCCAAGAGCCGCTGTGAGGCTTTGGGCAAAGCAGATAACTCATGCAATGGGATGGTGATGCGATCGATCTGAGGTGTGGCACCTTCAACCACTGGATCGGTTTCCGTGGCCCAGCCAGCGCCAACATCAGAATGATCCACAAGCACGTCAAATGAGGTGGCTTCGACATTCACCACATTGGCAACAGCCCGCAAGGATGCCGTTGAATTCAATACGGATTTCACGGATTCTGAGGTCTGCGGATCCACGAGGTAGCCGCCATCAGCTGCCACCGCAGTGGACATGGCTTTGCCTTCTAATTCGAGACCGCGCAAACCGTCATCATCGCCGCAGCGCAGATAGGCCTCAAAGGCTTTTTGATGTGGCGCTTCAACGGTGTTCGCGCTCAAGGCTGGTCGGCCGTATTGTGTTTGTTTTTGGTCTAGCATAGTCAATCGCTCTTCTTGCTGTTGAAATTTATGTGTGATGTCGTTTTGGAAATCTCCAAACTCGCTTAGAAAACTGGCCAACGCGGTTTTCACCTCGAAGGCCGGAGGCGTGGAATGAGGCATATCTTCCCCAATCCGAGCCGTGGTCTCGGTTGTTGTCATCTGTAATCCTTATGGAAGGTTGGTGAGGTTAAAACGCTGGCTCAGAGGTCCCGTCGCCGTTGCGCCATCAACGCACGGGCCGCATCGATAGCCCCTGCTATGTCACGCATGTCGTTCAGGCTCTCAGCCTTCGCGCCCACGCGTGCATCTGGAAGCATCGGAAAGGTCACCAAGGACACTTCCCAAAGCTCTAATTCAGTTAAGACCCGCTGGCCTTTTTGGTTCTTGGTCGCCTTTTTCGTGCGGTACCCGATGGACAGCCCATCAATGGCGCCTGCTTCGATCAAGGCAATTGCTTCGCGGCCCTTTTCAACATCCGCTAAAATGCGGCCTTTGACATAAAGGCCCTTTTCATCTTCGCGGACCTCATCCCAAACACCTATGGGTTGGGATGGGTCATGCTGCCACAACATTTTTACGGCGCGGTCGTTGGATTTAAGATGCTGAAGTGATCCACCATAGGCCCCTTTGGCCACCACATCGCCACCTTGGTCACATTGGCCAAAATAGGATGCATAGCCTTCAATCATATGGCCATCCTTCACTTGAACCGCATCGCCCAAGCGACAGAATTTGTGCTCTAACTCATTCATATTCATTTATTTTCCTTACTTCGGGATGGTTTCAATTATCGAACTTACGCCTTGCGCAAGGATCACGGCCACAACACCGTAAACCGTCAGCCAAAGCCGTTTTTCAAGACGTTCAATCATCAACTCAATCCGCCCCAATCGATCGTCAAGCGCCTCAAACCTGAGTTGCGCAACGCGTTCATTGGCGTCAATTCGCGCATTTGCCGCATCAAAACTGTCATACAAAAACCGCGATCCAGAGGTGGGTTTTGTCACTGAGCGCCCTCCTCAGATATGGCAGGCAATCCGAGGATTTTTCGCTTTTCAACATCCGATAGGAAGGAAGCCTCCGCCACACGTTTCCATTGTAAATCCCGCTCCACAGAAAGGGCGGGCACCTGATCCAAATCAGGTTTAAGATCAACATGTTCTCCTGAAAAACGCGACAACCAATCCGCGACTGCCGCGCTCACACGGGTGGCCAAAGGCAGAACCGTCAAACGGTAAAAGGCGCGATTTGCCTCTTGATAATTGGCATAGGTCGCATCCCCTGTAATCCCCAAAAGCATCGGCGGAACCCCAAAAGCGACGGCGATTTCACGCGCCGCTGCCTCTTTGGTTTTTTGGAATTCCATATCAGACGGGGAAAAGCCCATCGGCTTCCAATCCAATCCCCCCTCAAGCAGCATCGGCCGCCCAGCATTGGCCGCGCCTTGATGCTGGGACGCCATTTCATCCACCAACCGATCATATTGATCTGTCGAGAGTGATGATTGCCCATCTGTCCCACTGTAAACGATGGCCCCAGATGGACGCGCCGCATTATCCAACAATCCTTTGGACCATTTTGACGCCGCATTATGTACGTCAATCGCGCTTGCCGCCGCTTGGAGCGGTGAAAAGCCGTAATGATCGTCTTGGGGGTGGAAATTTTTAATGTGACAAATCGTAGGGGCCTCATGAGACACTTGAAACCGGTGCTTTCGACCCGCCACAGCATAGTCATAAGCCACCGGCCAGCCATCCCCACCAGGCACAACGGACATCCGCTCAGAGCGCAAAACATGTAGCTCCGTTGGTAAACCAGCACCGCCCACGGCCTCCAGATAGCCATCACCAGAGAGCAAAATCTGGCCATAGAGCGCCTCAAATAATTCCGCGCGCCCTTGCGCCAAATTGGGCCGCGCCATCAGATCCAAAACCGGATGCACATCATAGCGCCGCTCCGTATCTTGCACCACCAAAGGCAGCGCGGACGCCGCCTCCGCGATCAGTTTCACGGCGCGAAAGCCAACAGGATTCGCCGCAAAACCATTTTTCGTAAGAGACACCGTATCGCGGCTGCTCCAAATTGCACGGCCGCCACCATGATAGGCCACAACACGACCGGCAGCAGACGCCTTCGCCTCAGGCGCTTTCGTTTCTTTACGGCGCAGGAAGTCAAATGCCATAAGGTTATTCTCCTTTTGTTATTCATCGGTTGGGCACAAAAAAAGGCGCCCGAAGCGCCTGATTGTGAGATGTTTTTTGTCTTATAATGTGCGAACTTGTGGTTTTCGCCAGCGCGCCACAGGTGCAATCAGCAATTCTTGGAGCCCCCAAACGAGCGCATCCACCCGATCAGGGCTCGAACGGCCCATAAACCCACGTGTGGTCATCTGTGCCATCTGATCCTCAAGCGCTGAGAGCTGCGCCCCATGCGTGATGCGCCCTTGTTCATAGAGCGCGGCCACGGGCTCCGCACGGGCGGTTTTTCCGTGGCGCGCCCGAACGGCCTGATACGAAATGAGCGGATCTTGTTGGCGGATCATATCCTCCACAAGGTCCCCGCCTTGATTGACCTCTGCAATCACGCGGTCCGCACCAAATTCATGGTAAGCATTCACCGATGCGCGCGCCCATTCAGATGGTTTTCCGCGAATGGAATAATCCGCTAAAACATAGCCTTTCCAAGCGGTTGGATCACCATCATAGGTCGCACCAACCACCACAATCCCGCATTCATCGGAATTTTTTGTCCCCGTGACAGGGGGATCGACGGCAACGACAATACGATCAAGTTTGTCAGGGATTTCCCCTTTGCAGGCATCGATCATTTGCGCCGTCCAAAGCGCGCCATCCATATCATCCAAAAGCACCCCATCAAGTTCTTGGCGTCCAAGCCGCGTGCCTGCATATCTGGCGCGCACTTCATCCAAAAATCCTTTGGCAAGATAGGCGCTATTGGCCTCCGTTGGGGCGGTGGTGATGACCGTGCTGTCATTTTGCAAAATCGTTTTCAGCAACGGAATGTTTTTGGGCGTCGTGGTGATACATTGTTGCGGGTAATCCCCGAGCTGCAATGCAAATTGCAGCATATCCCACGTTTCTTCGGCCTTTTTCCATTTTGCCAATTCATCAAGCCAAGCCGCGTCAAACTGCGGGCCGCGCAGGCTCTCTGGATCATGAGCGGAAAACACCTGCGCAATAGCGCCATTGGGCCATAAAAGCCGTTTGCGCGTTGCTTGCCATTCAGGGCGACGATCCGGTGGCGATGATGCCAAAATCCCGCTTTCGCCAAAGATCATGACTTCGCGCACTTGATCCACGGTTTCCCCAACAAGCGCCATACGTTTGGCCCGTCCCACTTCGAGGGGACGCGCGCCTTCAACCATGGAACGGACCCATTCGGCCCCTGCACGGGTTTTGCCCGCACCGCGCCCCCCCATAATCACCCAAGATCGCCAATCCCCTTCAGGGGGACGTTGATGGTCAAAGGCCCAAAAATCAAAAAGATAGGGCAAAGCCATGATGGCGTTCTCAGAGAGATCATTTAGGAATTTCTCTTGCTGTTCGATCGGCTGTGAGGCAAGCAAGGCGGCGCCCGATTTCAGATCGTGCGGCGTCGAAGTCAATGGCATAGCCATTGGCGATGCCGGCCTCTTTCTTTCTGATTGCTTCAACTTTTTGCCTTTCATCAAAGATGGTTTGGGTCGCGCGCTTTAGATCGCGTGCGGCCTCAGCGGCTTTCTTTGCCGCTGTGGGATCGCCGTCATCTGCGGCGAAAATAGTTTGGTTAACGGCCTCCAGACAGCGCATAAAATGTGCTTCTGCGATGTCTAAGGCATGGGAAGAAGATCGTTCGGTGAAATCCGAATTTATGACATTCATATAGGTGCTCGCCTCTCTCGTGCTGACCGACACGAGCGCAATAAAAAAGCGACGGTGATTTTCATCAACGTCGCTTATCCACTACTTCTAGCTTGACATATTTGTACCAAACACCGTTCGGTTTGTCAAGGCATTTCACAAAACGGCACTTTTATTCCGCCTTATTTTTCTCTTTTTCAATGGCGCGCCATTTCGTAACATTTTGATTATGCTCATTTAATGTTTCAGCAAAAGCATGACCGCCCGTACCGTCCGCAACAAAGAAAATGAAGTTGGACGTTGCAGGATTAAGCGCCGCTTCGATGGCCTTTTTCCCGGGATTCGCAATGGGTGTCACCGGCAAACCATCGATCACATAGGTGTTCCACGGCGTCTTCTTGCGAAGCTCAGACCGACGAATGCCACGGCCCAATGTGCCCTGACCTTTGGTCACGCCATAGATCACCGTTGGGTCCGTTTGCAATTTGATGCCACGGTTCAACCGATTGGTAAACACCGAAGCCACAAGCGGACGTTCCTCGGCCACACCAGTTTCTTTTTCCACGATCGAGGCCAAGATAAGCGCCTCTTCTTTGGTTTTCACCGGAAGGCCTTCAGCGCGCGTTTCCCAAAGCGCATCTAATGTGTCTGTTTGCCGCTTTGCCATGCGGTCCACAAGTGCCGCGATGGTATCGCCTGATTTCACCTCATAGTCCCATGGGGCAAGCGTGCCCTCTTTGGGTAATTCGGTGAGTTCGCCTTTGATGAAAGACGCTGATTTGAGCGCATTCACGATTTGCCACACCGTGGCCCCTTCAGCAACGGTGATGCGATACCGCATATCAGATGCGCTTAGGGCTTTGGTGAGCGCCTGCGGGGTCTCTTCGTCAATGGGATTGAAGCTCTCTGATGTGGTGAGCCCGCCTGTCTCATTGTCAAATTCACGCAATTGCATAACGGCACGGGTCACACCGATGCGGTACTGAATTTCAGATCCACAACTGGATGCACCACCGCGGGTCACGATATCGGTGATCTCCGCCATGGTTGCATGCGCCGGGATTAGGTAGCTCCCAGCCTTCAGCTTAGATGATTTATCCGCGTATTCCGCCCCAAGGCGAAACACAGTGCCGTTGCGGATTGCGCCTTTATCTTCGAGCCCCTTTGATGTTTTGCGCATCGTGCTCCCTGCGTCCACACGGTAGCACAACGTCGCCTCAAGAGGTCCTTCAGCCTGATATTGGGATTTCCCCCAAAGGATCACCACACTCGCCCCAACAAGGGCCAAAAACAACAATGTTAGCCCGGTTGAGGCGATATGTTTCCACATTAGTCTTGTACCTTCCCAAGCACGAGCGACGCGTTGGTGCCACCAAAGCCAAAGCTATTGGAAAGCGCGATATTGATCTCACGTTTCACCGCTTTATTTGGCGCAAGGTCGAGTTTGCTCTCAACTGCAGGGGTTTCAAGGTTCAATGTGGGAGGTGCGATTTGATCACGGATCGCAAGCACGCAGAAGATACCTTCCACGGCCCCTGCTGCGCCCAAAAGGTGCCCGATTGAAGATTTCGTAGACGACATGGTTGCGCCCGATGCGGCATCCCCCATCATGCGTTCCACGGCGCCAAGTTCAATCGTATCCGCCATGGTTGATGTGCCATGGGCGTTGATATAATCGATATCAGCCGCTGTAATGCCTGCGCGATCAAGAGCTGCGGACATTGAACGAAACCCACCATCCCCATCAGACGCGGGCGCCGTGATGTGATACGCATCCCCAGAGAGCCCATAACCGAGGACTTCGGCATAGATTTTTGCACCACGCGCTTTGGCATGTTCATATTCTTCGAGCACAAGCACACCTGCGCCTTCGCCCATAACAAAGCCATCACGGTCCTCATCATAAGGACGAGAGGCCGCCTTGGGATCATCCCCGCGCTTGGTAGAAAGTGCTTTACAGGCGTTAAAGCCCGCGATGCCCAATTCGCAAATCGGGCTTTCGGCGCCGCCTGCAATCATCACATCCGCATCGCCCCACTGGATCAAACGCGCCGCATCGCCAATGGCATGCGCGCCCGTAGAACAGGCGGTTACAACCGCATGGTTTGGGCCTTTAAAGCCATATTTAATAGAAACTTGGCCAGAGATCAGATTGATCAAGGAGCCTGGAATGAAAAATGGGGACACACGGCGTGGGCCCTTTTCATTGAGCAAAACCGCCGTATCGGCAATTGAGGACAACCCACCAATCCCAGATCCGAGCATAACCCCCGTACGAAGGAGGTCCTTCTCATCGGTTGGTTTCCAATTGGCATCGGTCACGGCCTGTTCTGCGGCAGCAAGCCCGTAAAGGATGAAGTCATCAACCTTACGGCGTTCTTTGGGTTCCATATAGGTATCAGGGTTAAATGTACCATTCGTGCCATCCCCGACTGGAATTTCGCACGCATATTTGGTGGCAACACGTTCCGCATCAAAGCGCGTGATCGGACCTGCACCCGATTCCCCCGCAATAAGGCGATCCCATGTGACATCAACCCCATCGCCCAAAGGCGTAACCATTCCAAGACCTGTGACTACTACTCGGCGCATATCAGCCCCCTTTTAATTAACCTGCCCGATAGATACCGCGCCTCCCCCAATCAGGGCAAGAGCGATGGGCGGAAATTTTCCATCCAAAACGAAAAACGGCGCCACAAAGGGCGCCGAATTCATAACAATGTCACGAAACTTAGGAAGCTTCAGTGATAAATTTAGTTGCATCGCCGAATGTTTGGATTGTTTCAGCTGCATCATCAGGAATTTCGATACCGAATTCTTCTTCAAAAGCCATAACAAGCTCAACAGTGTCGAGGCTGTCTGCGCCCAGATCATCGATGAAAGATGCGTTCTCAACAACTTT
>JBMYYE010000086.1:0-10580 GCA_049609065.1 Halocynthiibacter sp. | reverse complement strand
GGCGCAATCCTCCAAATTGGCCGCACTTGGGGAAATGTCCGCGGCGGTGAGCCATGAATTGAACCAACCATTGGCGGCGATGCGTACCTATTTGGCGGGCGCACGGCTTTTGCTTGAGCGCCGCCGTATGGAAGAGGCGCTGTCTTCGTTTCGCCGTGTGGATGATCTCATTGGTCGCATGAATGCGATTACAAAGCAGCTCAAATCCTATGCCCGTAAAGCGGGCGATACATTTGTGCCTGTGGACCTACGCGAAGTGGTGACTATGGGCGTGTCGATGATGGAACCGCAGCTCAACAGTCGTCAGATTGCCATCACGCGCACTGTGCCCTCTGAACCGGTGATTGTCCTTGCTGATCGGGTGCGCTTGGAACAGGTCTTGGTGAATTTACTGCGCAATGCGCTTGATGCAACCAAAGCCGTTGATGATCCTGAGATTGAGATCATCCTCGCCGTGGGCGAAACGGCGGTTTTGACCGTGCATGACAACGGGGCAGGGGTGGAAAACCTTGATGAGTTGTTTGAACCTTTTTACACCACAAAACAGCCTGGTGATGGTGTTGGGCTTGGGCTGGCGATTTCTTCGGGCATTGTTGGGGACCTTGGTGGGCGGTTGACCGCTCGAAATAGCAGCTCTGGCGGGGCAGTGTTTGAAGTCCGCTTGCCAATCTATCATGATGACGACGAAATAAGTGCATAACGCATTCTAATTATGAGGTTCTAATGGCCAAAGCCATGAAAATTGCCATTGTCGATGATGAACAGGACATGCGTCACTCCATCGGTCAATGGCTCGCTCTTTCGGGATTTGATACGGAAACATTTGCAGGTGCGGAAGACGCGCTAAAGGAAATTGGCGCGGATTATCCGGGCATTGTTATTTCTGATATTCGCATGCCTGGTATGGATGGAATGCAGTTTTTGAAAAAACTGATGGGCGTCGATAGCACCTTGCCGGTGATTATGATCACAGGACATGGGGACGTGCCCATGGCGGTTGAGGCCATGCGCTTAGGCGCGTTTGATTTCCTTGAAAAGCCCTTTAACCCTGATCAGCTGACAGAGTTGTCGAAGAAAGCCACTCTCACGCGGCGCATGACCCTTGATAGCCGCGCATTGCGCCATGAATTGGGGTCAGGGGATCGGATCATGAAGAATTTGATTGGGTCCTCCGAAGGCATGACGCGGCTTCGTGAAGATATCTTGGATCTTGGCCAAGCAGATGGTCATGTCCTAATTGATGGGGAAACTGGCACTGGTAAAACGCTCGTGGCGCATGCGCTTCATGCGGTTGGGGCGCGCGCTGGTAAAAAATTCAGCCTGATTTCTTGTGCCGCTTTTGATGAAGATACGCTCACCAAGCGGCTCTTTGGGCCAATTGACGAAGGGGGAATGATCCCACTGGTCGAAGAAGCGCGCGGCGGGACTTTGGTGCTTGAGGATATTGAGACGCTCTCTGATACACTCCAAGCGCGGCTTTTGGCCTATTTGGATGAGTTGGGCACGCCGCCTGAAACCCGTGTGGTTGCGATTTCAAACCTTCAGGCCGAAGGTAAAACGTTACAAGACGTTTTGCGCCACGATCTCTATTTCCGTCTTGCCGCGTTAACATTAACACCACCACCATTGCGGGCCCGTGGCGAAGATATTTTGCAGATTTTCACAGGTCTTGCGGAGCAGTTTTCCGATGAATATGGCTGCGACGTGCCAGATGTTTCCGCGCAAGAGGCCGCACAGTTGTTGCAAGCGCCTTGGCCGGGAAATGTGCGTCAGTTGATTAACATCGCTGAACGGGCCGTATTGCAAAGCCGTCGTGGGGCAGGGTCCATCGCGTCGCTTTTGATGGCGGATAACGAAAGCGTGCCGCAAACCGTAGTGACCCAAGAAGGTAAACCGCTAAAGGAATATGTCGAAGCCTTTGAGCGCATGTTGATTGACAACACAATGCGCCGCCACAAAGGCGCGATCGTGAAAGTGATGGAAGAACTGTCCCTGCCACGTCGAACGCTTAATGAAAAAATGGCCAAATATGGATTGCAACGGTCAGATTATTTGGGGTGAGAATGACTGATCTAGTGCGGTTGCCTGAGATCATTGTGCGGAGCACGCCTATCTTTCTTGATGCAGGTGCCGCGCTTGGAACGGGGGAGTGGACTGCCATTGGTGCGTCAATGTCCAAGGTTGTTGCGGTGCAAAACCATACGATTGAGGGCCTGATCGAGATGCTACATTTTAAGTGTTATGAAGCGCGTAGAGCATTTGAGCGTTCACAGACATGGTATGGGCGCTTTTACAACACGTGTAGCGGTGCCAACAGTCAGTATGTTCCACTTGGGGGGCAACATTTTATGCAACTGGCCTATCAGGTACAGTTACCGTTGGGAGAAGAGAAAGTATCTCCACGTGATCGTTGCTATTTGCGTCGAGATATTGCTGAAGCCGCTTTGAGAACGATGAAAGCCGCCTACAAGGTTCGAGAATAAAAAAAGGCCGCGAAGGATGATCTTCGCGGCCTTTTTCGTTTTATGGAGTGTAGATTAATCTACGAACTTCTTGATCTCGCCTGAGTTCAAGCGCGATACGTAGGATGTCAGCTCTGCTTTCACCACACCCATCAAGAAGTAGAGGGCTGTGATATTGACAACGGCCATCGCAAAGATCGCAGCATCAGAGAAGTCGATGACAGGACCCAAGCTCGCCGCGGCACCAATAACAACAAAGATACAGAACAAGATTTTGAACGTAAGCTCTTTTGTTTTGCCTTCTCCAAAGAGGTAAGTCCAGGCTTTCAAGCCATAGTAGGACCATGAAATCATTGTGGAGAATGCGAACAAGATCACAGCAACCGCCAAGATATATGGGAAGAAGCTAAAGGCAGACCCGAAAGCTGCGGATGTGAGAGCCACACCACCATTGCCATCGATCGTTTTGATGGCTGTGCCTGCTTCGTTGAGCATGTAGTTGCCTGTTGACGGATCTACGACCAACTGGCCTGTGATGGTGATTACAAGAGCCGTCATTGTACAGATCACAACCGTATCAATGAATGGTTCAAGCAAGGATACGAAACCCTCTGTGATTGGCTCTTTGGTGCGCACCGCAGAGTGTGCGATCGCCGCGGATCCAACGCCTGCTTCGTTTGAGAATGCCGCACGTTTGAAGCCTTGGATCAACGCCCCGACCATACCGCCTGCAACGCCAAGACCTGTGAAAGCGCCTGCAAAGATTTGACCAAAGGCCCAACCAATTTGACCTGCATTCATCAAAAGAATGATTGCAGCCGTCAACACGTAGAGAACGCCCATGAATGGAACAACTTTTTCGGTCACTTGCGCGATGGATTTAAGGCCACCAACGATCACCGCAAAAACAACGCCTGCAAAGACAACGCCTGTGATCCAACCTGGATAGTCACCAACGATGTTTGCGATTTGTGCGTGGGCTTGGTTCGCTTGGAACATGTTGCCGCCGCCAAATGCGCCCAAGATACAGAAGATCGCGAACAATACCGCCAAGAATTTACCACCAGGGAGACCTTTTTCTTTAAAGCCTTTGGAAATGTAATACATTGGGCCGCCTGAAACGGTGCCGTCTTCGTATTCGTTGCGGTATTTCACACCAAGCGTACATTCCGTGAATTTTGACGCCATGCCCAAAAAGCCCGCCAAGATCATCCAAAATGTTGCACCGGGTCCACCGATGCCAACCGCCACGGCGACACCTGCGATATTACCCAATCCCACAGTGCCCGAAAGCGCCGTTGCGAGGGCTTGGAAATGCGAAACTTCGCCTGCGTCATTTGGATCGGA
Organism: Halocynthiibacter sp.; assembly: GCA_049609065.1. Taxonomy (GTDB): domain Bacteria; phylum Pseudomonadota; class Alphaproteobacteria; order Rhodobacterales; family Rhodobacteraceae; genus JBMYYE01. The sequence goes on along the minus strand of JBMYYE010000086.1, from coordinate 6,771 downwards.
ATAATCCCCTTTGACGAGGGAAATCGCGTGTTTAAAGAAACGGAACTGCACAAACGCAAAATAAAGCGTAAATACAGAGGCCGCGATCACCAACCACATCACAATCCAAGGGAAAGATGTGCCTGGAAGAGGGGAAAAGATGAAGCTCACAAATGGGCCAGTGATATCCCCAAAGATTTTGTTGACCTTATCGTCGAGCCCCATGGTTTCTTGCGCAGATGCCGCCGTCGCGAGCAGTGTTGCAAGACCTGCCAATGGCAAAGTGTATTTTGTTTTCAACATGATATTTCCTCAGAGTTACGCAACAACCGTTACGGGCACAGAGGCGCTCATAACCAAGTTTGCAGTTGAGGTACCAAAGATCCGCGTCGAAATGCCCCCTTCAGAGGAGCGTGTGACGATGATCTGCGCCGCGTTTTCGTCTTTTGCGATCGCGTCGAGCGTTTCTGCGACATCACCATGGCGTACAACGCCGCGTGCTTTGAACCCATTATCGGAGAGCGCTTTTACAGCGGGTGCAATCAAACGGTCTTGGGCCGAAGAAATTTCCTCTTCGCGCCGCATATGGCGTTTTGCGTTCTCTTCTTGTGTTTGAAAGGCAAACGGTGACCATTCAATCACATATGCCACGACCAAATCGCAATCACCAATAAGCGAAGCGAGATGTTTACCATGTTCTAGGGCTCGTTCCCCTGAACCGGTGCCATCTAGGCCTATTACTAAGGTTGTCATATTGAACTCCTTGTTCCCTGTTAGTGGGACCAACGGTAGAGGAAATGACAAAATGTCGCAACTGTTTCGCGTGAGATCAAACTTAGGTTGGCGTTTTTAGATCGAATTTATGTTGTTTTTCGTTCGAGCTTTGACATGGCGCGAATGGCGAAGAAAGATAATAACCCCGTGCAGGTCACAGCCGTAATAAGCGGCAAAGGGGTGCCGTTAAACATCAGCCCAATGGGAATCGCAATCATCGCCCCAAAGATCGTGGCAACCGCGCTGATGATGGACGCAGCCATACCCGCAATATGACCAACAGGTTCCATTGCCAGCGCATTAATATTGCCCGCCGTCATACCCACCATAAAGAACACACTGATTTGCCACAGGACATAAGCCGGGAAATAGAGCGCCTCTGGCCACCAACCTTGCCACGTCATGATGAGCATGATCAGAGAATAAGCGAGCTGCCCACCAATGGCGATTGAGGCCAGTTTGCGCATGCCAAAGCGCACAACCAATGCGGCATTTACCATGCTGGCCGTAGAGGCCAAGATCGCAATAAACCCAAACCAAAGATGAAAATTATGGCCTTGGGAAAACGTCACGTCGAAGATTTGCTGGGTAGAGGACAGCGCAGCAAAGAGGTTGCCGGTCAACAAGACTTGCAAAAAAATGGAGTAAAGCACCATTTTATGGGAAAAGACTTCGCGTATTGCCGCCCAAAGCGGTTTGGCCTTAAGCGGTGTGCGCCGCGCCACGGGATGGGTTTCCCCTTGGCGAAAGAACACCCAGCTTGCTGTGGCGATGGAAAAAAGAATATAGGCAACAAAAATGCCGCGCCAGCTTGAGATTGCGATGATACCTGCACCCAAAGTGGGGGCAATTGTTGGGACCAACATGAAGACCATCATGACAAAGCTCATGATTTTGGCCATCTGACGCCCTTCGTAAAGGTCGCGCACAATCGCGACTGAGGCCACGCGTGGTCCCGCAGCCCCAAGGCCTTGAAAAAAGCGTGCCGCCAACATCACTTCAAGGTTCTGGGCCTGCCAGGCGACAAAGGACGCGCAGATGTAAATCGCCGCGCCGCCTAAAATGATCGGACGCCGTCCCCATGCATCTGACAATGGTCCCGTGAAAAAGGTGCCAACCCCCATGCCGAGGACAAAGCTCGTCACGATGAGCTGCGCTTTGTTGAGATCAAGCGGGCTTAGTTCACGCCCAATATCAGGCAAGGCGGGCAGCATCGCATCAATGGTAAACGCAATGGTGGCAAACAACATTGCAATGCCGGCAATAAATTCAGGGCGCGATAGGCGCTTATGTGCAGTGCTCATGGGGGCTCCTTGGTCGAAAGGGGGTTCGACATTGGTTCAAGTTGCGTGTTCTGGCTGAAATGTCCAGTTTATTTTGGCGAATGGTCTAGCTCACAGGTGGCTTTGGGGCGGCGGCCAGTTGTCGGTTCACGTCTGCGATAATCTCGGACCAGATGTCTGAACGCTGCGCCCCCGCAAGCACGTGCTCATTCGCCAATACGAAAGTCGGCACCGACCGCACGCCCATCTCACGCGCTTGAGCGTCTTGTTCTTTCACAAGTTGCAAATCGCCATCGGTGTCAAAAAGCCGTTTCACGGCCGCTTGATCCATGCCGCATTTTCCGGCGATTTCAGAAAGCGCATCGGTGTCGCCAATGTCGACGCCCAGCTGAAAATAGGCTTTAAACAGCGCGGATACAACGGCGGTTTGCTTACCCTCAAGCCCCGCCCAGTGGATCAAACGATGGGCGTTGAGCGTATTGGGGGTCCGATCAATTTTCTCCCATGCCATTTCAAGCCCTGCCTCACGGGCGGTTTTGTCAATTTCGCTATAGACCTTCATTGCATTTTCTTGTCCGCCGAATTTGGTTTCCAAATATTGGCGCCGCTCCATGCCAAAGGTTGGCATGTTGTCGTTGAGCTGAAACGGGTGCCATTCAATGACGAATGGGTGCTCTGGATGGGCTTCCAATGCGCGATCAAGCCATGTTTTGCCGATATAACACCACGGGCAAATCGGATCCGATAAGATATCGAGCTTCACCAATGGGGCCTCAAAGGGGGCGTCTGTTGTCTCGGTTGGGGTCTTATCCATGATCTGCCTCATAGGTTTCGCGCAGCTCACGCCGCAAGAGTTTATTATTGCCACCTTTCGGGAGCGCATCAATGCGCACATAAAGGCGGGGTTGTTTATAACGCGCAAGGCGGCTCGCCGTATAGGCGAAAAGCGCCTCACGTTCCAATGTGTGATCGGCCACATAAAAGGCGGCGATAACGGTTGTGTCTTTCTTGACTTCTACTTCTACTGCCGCTGCTTCTTGGATTTCTGGATGATGATTTAACACGGTTTCAACTTCAACGGGAGAAACGCGAAACCCACCCGCATTCATCATATCATCATCACGCCCAAGATAGGAAATAGCACCGTCGTCCATCATGGTTGCCATATCGCCCGTGAGGAACCATTCGCCGCGAAACCGTGCTTTGGTTTCAACGTCTTGGCCGAGATAGCCGATCATAAGCCCAAGATCGCGGTTGGAAATCGCAATGCTGCCTTCTTTGCCGCGTGAAACGGGGGTGCCTGTGTCATCAACGATTGCAATGCGCCGCCCAGTTTGTGGATAACCCGAACTTCCCTTGGGTGCAGGTCGGGCAGGGGATCCAGAAATGAAGGTGGAACATTCAGACATGCCATAGGCCTCATAGATATGGGTCCCCGTGGCGTCATTCCAAGCTTGCCTGAGGCTTTCAGGCATTTTTTCACCGGCCGATAATCCATGGCGCAGGCACGGTTTTGGGTGGATGTCATGTTTGAGAATTTGCCGGTAAACCCCTGGGGCAGCTGCGAAAATTGTTGCTTCATGTTTTGATAGCAATGCAGAAAGCGCCTGCGCGGGCGTGCCATCACGCGCAATGAGCGCCGTTGCCCCGACGCTCCACGGATCCATAAGCCCCGTTCCAAGCGTATAGGTCCAATTGAACGCCCCCGCATGAAACATCCGATCATTGGCCGTGATGCCATACCAGCCATCATACATCATGCGGCGCGCCCAAATGGCGTGATGTGCATGGCACACGGCGCGCGGATTTCCCGAGGTGCCTGAAGTGTAAATAATATAGGCCAAACGTTCAGGTGGCCCCATGTCGTATGGGGCAGGTGGGAGTGTGAACCCCGCTTCGAACGCTCGTTGATCAATACGGGTGGCATCGGTCGTGTCAGGGCAGGCAATATCAGGTCCCGCAATGATGAGCGTTGGTTCGATTTCCGTTGCGATTTTGTTGATTTCACGTGCGGTTAACATCGCGGATGTGGGCACAGGCACCATGCCTTGGGACAAAGCTGCAAGATAGGCGATGGGAAAATCAACGGTATTGCCCAACCGCATAAGGATTTTATCCCCCGCCTGAGCACCATGTTGGCGAAATAAGGTTGCCGCCCCCAAGACGGCTGCTTCGAGTTCTCTATACGTCCAGATCGCATCAGGTTTTCCCAACGCGCCGCCCAAAACGGCCAATGCAATTTTATCAGGTGTCTTTTGCGCATGGCGAAGCACATAAGCCGCCATATTAAAAGACGCAGGCGGCAGATCAGGGCAGGGAGTATCCACAAGTGAAAGCATAAATAAGTGCTAACAAGCCTGCTTCAAAGGTTCCAGCCTAAAATGCCCTACAGGCTGCAAACCAGTTGCGGCACTTAGGTTTCTGCCCGCAATTTTGAGATGAGGCTTGTGAAATGTTTTTCAGGCACCGTATAAGCGTCCTATGTCAGATTTAAACGCCACACCGTCCCTTATCAAAATCGTCCGCGGAAGCGGCGATGACCATCTTGCTGAACCGCTTGAACTTGGGGCGCGTGTGCGAGATTTGCGCAAAGAACGGGGCTGGACCCTAGAACAGGCGGCCAAAGCTGCAGGGCTTGCGCGTTCGACCTTATCAAAAATCGAAAATCAGCAAATGTCGCCCACCTATGAGGCGCTCAAAAAGCTTGCGGAAGGTCTTGAGATTTCGGTGCCACAGCTGTTCACGCAACCCTCCAAGGCGCAAATCAATGGGCGTATGGATGTCACCTTTGTTGGCGATGGACAAGAACACCCAACCACCACGTATGAACATGAGCTTCTGGCACCAAATCTTCTTAAAAAACAGATGCTTCCTTATCGTGCACGTGTTCGGGCACGCAACATGGAAGAGTTTGACGGCTGGGTGCGCCATGACGGCGAAGAGTTCCTCTATGTGCTCACCGGTAAAGTGCGGCTATTCACGGAATTTTACGAACCCGTGGATATGAAACGTGGCGACAATGCCTATTATGACGCGACCATGGGGCATAATGTGATTTCGATTTCCGATGAGGATGCTGAAATTTTATGGGTCACGTCCCTCGCTTGAGGAATTGAATGGGGAGGAGGGTTTAATTATCTCCTCGCGATCATATATCCTGTTTTGAATGTAATGTGAGGGATCCAATGTCTCATCCTAAAAAGTTAACCTGTTTGTCTTGTGGGCAGCTCAACCGCGTGCCTGAAGAGCGTTTATCAGAATTTCCCAAATGCGGGTCCTGTAGTAAGGGGCTCATGACGGGAAAACCTGTTGATGTGACGCCGCAGATTTTGGACAAAGCAACGCGTCATGATGATGTGCCTCTGGTGGTGGATTTTTGGGCGCCTTGGTGTGGTCCATGTCGCCAAATGGCGCCAGAGTTTGCAAAATCAGCAGGCCAGCTGCGTAATAATGTTCGATTTGTGAAGGTGAACACGGAGGCATTCCCACAGGCAGGCAGCCGTCACAATGTCCGTGGTATCCCAACAATGGCCTATTTCTTTGATGGCAAGGAACGCAAACGAAAATCTGGCGCCCTGCCATCCTCTGCGATTACGGCATGGGCAAAACCATAGATAAAACCGTTTGAATGCCCCTGAGCACGTGTTAGTAATCCCCCAAAAGGAGAGCCCGATGAGTGACGAACAAATCCCAACAGGCGAAGCCACATTGCGCACGGTTGCGATGCCTTCTGATGTGAATGTGAATGGCGATATTTTTGGGGGCTGGGTGCTCAGCCAAATGGATATCGCGGCGGGCATCGTTGCGCGTGAACGGGGACAAGGCCGCGTCGCAACCATTGCTGTTGATGCGATGAAATTCATCCGTCCAGTCGGTGTCGGCGATATTTTGGCGATTTGGGCAAAAGTTGAACGGGTCGGACGGACATCCATGGTTATCCACCTCGAAGCCTGGGCCATCCGTCAGCTCAAAGGCATGATCGCGGAAAAAGTGACCGAAGCGAGTTTCACCTTCGTGGCCATTGACGACGCAGGAACACCGCGCCCTGTGCCAGATCTGTGATCAAAACCCGAAACTTTTGGCCTTCCAGGACCAGACGGTGTTGAAAACCAAAAGGCTATGCAAAGGTCAAGGGCAGTCGCAGACTGGCCGCGCCCGACCCTCACGATAATTTATGCAACCCTTCGGTTTGACGGGAGGGCGCCGCGCCCGACCTGGGATTAGCGAATGTGTAGGATAAATGCGAAGAAGGCGGCCCAAAGGCCACCCAACATTATACCAGCAAGCTGACAATTGTTAACAAGAGCGATATGGTACCAATAACGTCACCATATTTTACCTGTCCTTCTATTTTGATTGATACTCTCATTGGATTACTCCTGAGTGGCTCAACCGGTTGAGCTGTATTTACAACTCAGTGTTTGTATCCCGTCCCAATTACAACGGTTTGAGCATCCTGATGATCACTTGGACACTCGATCGAAATGCCACCCGACACATCGTGTCGGACACTCCTTAGCATTTCCGCCCCGCGGTTTCTTTACTAGTTGTAATATATCTGGTGAATACAGGCAAAAATGTCAAGATGTGATAAAATAAAAGGCGCACCAAGGGATGCGCCTTTTTCAATATTATCTCGCAAATTTCTTATGTTTGATGCGTTTTGGTTCCAATGCATCTGGGCCAAGGCGGCGTTTTTTGTCTTCTTCGTAGTCTTCGAAGTTGCCTTCGAACC
>JBMYYE010000085.1:0-10603 GCA_049609065.1 Halocynthiibacter sp. | reverse complement strand
TGCAGTGGGTTCTCAAAGCGGCAGAACAAGGCGACGCAGATGCGCAATTCCACCTAGGTGTGATGTATGACTCTGACAAAAGTGCCGTGGAAGATAATGTATACGCTTATATGTGGGTTAGCGTCGCGAGGTCCTCGGGATACGCAGAGATCCCAGAAGCCGAAGACATTATTGCAGAAAAGATGACTTCGGAAAACATTGCCAAAGCACAAAGTCTAGCGCGTGAATGTATCGCGAAGAACTTTAAAGGTTGCTAGACACTACCCCTTTCTTTTGGAAATCTGTTGACAATCACGCATTCAAGCTTTCGAATGCGTTTAGGAATAAAAGGAAAAACCCCATGAAGCGCCATATTTTTTCAGTGTTATCCACGGCTGCGATTTTGATCTCAGGACAAGCCATCGCGAGCGAAGATATCGCGGATCAGTATCCGCAAAGCCCGCTCTATTCAAAACCTGTGGAAGTGATTCCAAATGTGTGGTCTGCCATCGGGGCCACCGCGCCGCCTACCTATGAAAATTCAGGTCACAACAATAACCTGAGCTTCATCGTGACCGGTGATGGTGTTGTGGTTGTGAATGGCGGGGCGGCGTATATTTTGGCCAAAGCACTGCATGAAGAAATCAAAACCATCACGGATCAGCCTGTTAAGCTTGTGATTGATGAAAATGGCCAAGGCCACGCGATGCTTGGCAATACTTATTGGCGTGAACAGGGCGTGAAAATCATCGCACACGAAGATGCGGCACATGAATTTGATGAATATGGCGGCCAGATTCTAGAAGGTATGAAACGCTACAACCGCGAAAAATGGGAAGGCACCGATATCACGCTGCCGGATGAAACCTTCGCCGATCGCTATGATGTGGATTTTGGCGAGATGAAGATCGAGGTCCTCCATCTCGGCCCAGCCCATAGCGCGGGTGACATTACGGTGTGGTTGCCTGAGCAAAAGCTCGCAATCGCGGGGGATATGGCCTTTCACGAACGGATGCTCCCGATTTTTGAGGACACGATGACGGCTGATTGGCTCGAAACATGGGATGCTAAATTTGAACCCTTGGGCGCGGTATATGTGATTCCAGGCCACGGTCACCCAACCAACATGGATCAGGTGCGCCGCTATACCAAAGGCTATCTCGAATATGTGCGCGGCAAAGTTGGGGCGTTGATCGAAGAAGGTGGATCATTGGATGATGCGTATTATGTGGACCAAAGCCCCTTTAAGCATCTCGATACATATGATGAGCTTGCAAAGAAAAACGCGGGCCGTGTGTTTGAGCAAATGGAATTTGAATAGGCTCTAACCCGCAATAAAATCCATCACCTGCACCAGTTTGCGGGTGATGTACGGTTCCGACATCGCATGTCCGGATTGCGCGATAAATGCCAATTGTCCGCCGTCCCAATGCGTGGATAGATCATAGGCAGATTGCGGTAGGCAAATCACGTCTTGGCGGCCTTGGACAATGGTGCCGGGGATATGTGCAATCCGGTGAACGTTTTCCAAAATCCAGTTATCCGATTTCAGAAATGCGCCATTTTTAAAATAATGGTTTTCAATGCGCGCAAAAGCGAGGGCATAGTCGCTTGGCACGGATGGGCCGTGCCCGTTTGACCCCACAGTGGCCAGCGCATTTTCCCATTTCGTCCAAGCCTGCGCACAGGCTTTCTTGGCGGCTTTGTCATCCCCATTGAGCCGTCTGTGATACGCGTGGATCAGGTCACCGCGCTCAGCCACAGGAATGGGATCAAGGAAGTGTTGCCACAGATCCGGCCAAAACTGTGCCGCACCCCCTTGGTAGAACCATGATAGCTCCGACGGGCGCGCAAGGAAAATTCCGCGCAGTGTTAGATAACGTACGGGGTCAGGGTGCGTGATCGCATAAATCAACGCGAGAGTTGATCCCCAGCTCCCGCCAAAAACCACCCATGACGACACCCCCAAATGGTGGCGCAAGGTTTCAATATCGCGCACCAAATGCCACGTGGTGTTGGCCGCAATTGAGGCATGCGGGGTGGATCGCCCACAGCCGCGTTGGTCAAATAAAATAACGCGGTAAACATCAGGATTGAAAAACCGCCGCATATACGGGCTACATCCGCCCCCTGGTCCCCCATGAAGCACAAGAACAGGAATGCCATCTGGATTGCCGACCTCTTCATAATAAAGACGGTGGCCATCCCCAACATCAAGCATCCCATGCGAATAGGGCGTGGTTTGTGGGTACAAAGATGGTGGGTTTTGTTTCAGCATGGCTCAAGCTATAGCTAGGGTGGGAACGTTTTTAGAGTTTAACCTGCCCCAAAGGATATGGCCATGGCAACAGCGCAAAATAGCATCGATCCAGATGAAGTCGCAAAATTCGAAGCAATGGCGGCTGAATGGTGGGATCCCAATGGTAAATTCAAACCGCTTCATATGCTGAACCCTTGCCGCTTGGATTATATCACGCAACAAATCGCGGCTGAGTTTGGCCGGGATCTGACGGATGATGTGCCATTTAAGGGCTTAAAAATCCTCGATATCGGTTGCGGTGGCGGGCTTTTGTCTGAACCAATGGCACGGCTTGGGGCGGATGTTGTTGGCGCTGATGCGGCGGCCGGAAATATTCCTGTGGCCCAAGTGCACGCAGATGCGCAAGGGCTCAAAATCGATTACCGTAACATCACCGCCGAGGCGCTGGCCGAAGAAGGTGCGCGTTTTGACGTGGTCATCAACATGGAAGTCATCGAACATGTGGCGGATCCGCAAAGCTTCATCAACACCAGCCATGAACTCCTCAAAGAGGGGGGGCTATTGCTCTGCTCGACCCTCAACCGCAATTTGAAAAGCTACGCGGTGGCGATCATTGGTGCGGAACATATCATGCGCTGGTTGCCCAAAGGCACCCATGAATGGGATAAATTCATCACACCGGATGAGCTTAAGACCATCATCGAAACGTCGGGTCTGACCCCTGTGGATGCCAAAGGGTTTGTGTTTAATCCCATCTCATGGCGCTGGTCAATTTCGGACCGCGATCTTTCCGTCAACTACGTCACCGCAAGCGTAAAGCGCGGCTAGACTTATTCCTTTCGAAAGGCAAATCATGAAACTTATGGTTTTTACGAAAGCCGCATGTGTTGCGTTGATCCCGTTCTTGTCGGCCTGTGATGTCGTTATGACGGCAGACATAAATGAGGATGCGACGATCACAACGCATCAGGTCCAATATTTTGATGAAGAAGCGTGTGACCTCATAGAGGGCGCGGCACCCAAGCCCATTTGCCGTCCCTCCAAAGCAAGCGATAAGGAAAAAATCGTCTATAATGCGGGTACAAACACCTATGAAATCACGCCTCCTGGGTCCCCCCGTACGCAGAGTTTGGAAAAATTTGCCAAAGGTTTGGCGAAAGAAAAACTTGCTTCTGCGTCATGGGATGAAGCGGCGCGTGAACTGCACTTTGAGATGGATGTGGCTGCCCTAAGCAGTGTTGCACGTCGTGGGCCGTCAAATAAAACCCCTAAGCCTTCGACAGAGTTCAAATACGGACCCTTAGCTCTTCACGAAGATCACAACTTTATCATGACCTTCAACGCCAAAGAAATCACCCGCACCACGGGGACAATTTCTAGCGACGGGACATCCACCACATTCACAATCCCGATGAGCTATTTTGTCTATGGGATCGGGGATGCAGGCTATGATGAGATTTCATTTACGGCCAAATATTAGCGAACGGCTTTGGGCACCGCATTGTGTGACCTTGTGTGGATTACTTTTCTTCATCCAGTTTTGCGCGCAACATGCGCAAAACTGGCAAAGCGGCGCGCACTTTATCATCGCCGATTTCTTTCACCGCGCCTGATATCACAGGGGTGAGCGCCGCGAGCGCGGCATCGGCGGCTTTGCGACCGGCGGGGCTAATGGACACATGTTTGCGCCGCGCATCATCCCAATCGGGGCGAATATGGATATGCCCTGCCCATTCCAATTTGTTGAGCGTGTTCGTCATGGCCCCACGGGTGACGTGAAAGGCTTTCGCAAGCTGCGCGGGGGAGCGTTCTTCGTTGATGTGAGCAAGATGATTGAGGACCGAAAAATGGCTGAGCTCCATCCCCTTCGGGAGGATCTTGCTCAAACGATTGCGCGCCAGCTGATCCGCCATAAGGAGCTCTGAGAAGAGCGCAACAGCAAGGGAATCCGTGGGCTTCGACATTTAGGGGCCTTCAAAAAAGGTGTTGCTTTTAATCGCAGGAATGCGCGTTCTGGCTTCTTCTACCGCGCTTAGGTCCAAATCAACAAGGATTATCCCAACCTCATCCCCTGCCTGCGCCAATATTTCACCCCAAGGGGCCACAACCATGGAATGGCCGTAGGTTTTGCGTGACGTGCCATTGCGGCTTTCATGGGTGCCACATTGCGCCGGCGCCAAAACAAAACACCCCGTTTCAATGGCCCGCGCGCGCAGGAGAACCTCCCAATGGGCCGCGCCAGATATGGGGCTAAAAGCGGCGGGAACCGTCAAAATCTGCGCGCCAGCTTTGGCGAGCTTTTGATAAAGATGGGGAAAACGCAAATCATAACAAATGCTCAACCCAAGTTTGACTCCCTCCATATCGGCGACAACGGCGCGGTCGCCTGGACGGTACCCTTTGCTTTCAAAATAGGTTTCCGTGTCTGAAATTGTCACATCAAACATGTGAATTTTATCATAATCCGCGCGAAGAGTTCCGTCAGGGGCAATGAGAAAGGAGCGATTGGCAAAGCGGCCATCTGGATCTGTTGTTTTGACCGCAATCGATCCGATGAGGATCCAGACATGGTGCGTTTTGGCCGCCTTTTGAAGGGCCAAAAGCGTGCGGTCCTGTTGTGGAAATTGAAGCACCTCATCTTGATGGCTTCGGCTGCTTGAAATGCAGTTTGTGACCTCAGGTGTGAGGATAAATTCCGCCCCTTTTTGCACAGCCTCATCCACCAGAGCAAGCGTCTTTGGGAGGTTTTCGGCGGGATCATCCCCAACTGAAAGCTGTAAAAGAGCGACCCGCATCAGGCGGCCAGCATGGGATCAAGCTTGCCTGCGCGCTCCAATTCATAAAGTTCATCACAGCCACCAATATGGGCGTCATTGATGAAAATCTGTGGAACGGTATGGCGGCCATGGGCGCGGGCCATCATTTCTTGGCGTTTATCAGCATTCATCATGACGTTTGTTTCGTCAAATTCGACACCTTTTTGTTTCAAAAGACGTTTCGCAGCGTGACAATATCCGCATAGGGGGGATGAATAGATTTCAACTTTTGGCATATCTGTATTCCTTATCGGTTGGTAAGGATTTAAGTCTCTTTTCCCGCGCGCGCCAGTGTTAAGATCGACACAGCACTTGCGTTCGCCTTCAATATTTCGTGTGTGGCCATGCGTAATGTGGTGCCCGTGGTCATGACATCATCAATAAGAAGAACAGGTTTATGGGCAATTCTATCCGCAAAATCGGGATTGATCCGAAATGCATTCGTGAGCACCGCCTCACGGTCTTCGCGGCTATGGGATTTGAGCATGGGCGTTGGTTTTACACGGTAAAGTAGGTCGGAAAAATAAGGCATTTCGTGGTGTTTCGCGATGAGATGGGCCAAAAGGTCAGCCTGATTATACCCACGGCGAAATTTGCGCCGCCAATGAAGCGGCACAGGGGCGACAATCATATTTTTGGCCAAAATCGGGGCTGCCGCCTGCGCCATCCAATGGGCAAGAGGGGCCGCCAGTTCGGGAAAATCACCGTGCTTAAATCGTAAAATCAAATGACGCGCCAAGCCGTCATACTGAAACACGCTGCGCCCGCGCACCCATGGATATGTCGTAGAAAGACAGGCATCGCACAAGATATGTCCGCCTGTGTCCACGCCCATAAGCGCCGCACCGCATTGGTCACAACAAGGATCCGAAATAAACGGCGCTTCCCTCCAGCAAGTGGCACAGAGGCCGCCATCTTGTATGACAATGGCGCTACATTTCACGCATTGCGGCGGGTAAAGCGTATCGATCACTCTTTTAATAACAGTCCATGTCATTTATGACGGGCTCCATTGTAAGGACCTGAGATGACCACACCGCCTAAATTGACTGACCCGAAACGGCTCCTCCATAATCGTGCGCGGGCCAAGACCAGCTTTGTGCGGTTTTTGCATGATGAGGCTCTCTTTGAAATTCAAGAAAGACTCATTGAGGTTAACAGAACCTTTACAAACCCCGCCGTGGTGGCAGGTTTCCCGGATATTTGGGGGGATGTCGTGCCAAATGCGGTGGTTGTGCCCGATGAGGAAGTGATCGCGCTTGCGCCAAACTCCCATGATCTAGTGATTCACGCGATGGGGCTCCATTGGGCCAATGATCCGATCGGGCAGCTTATTCAATGTCACCGTGCGCTTAAAAAAGATGGGCTGATGATTGCGATTTGCTTTGGTGGGCAAACGTTGATGGAGTTGCGAAGCGCATTGGCGGAGGCCGAAAGCGAAGTTTATGGCGGCTTAAGCCCCCGAATTTTGCCGATGGGTGAAATCCGTGACTTGGGTGGCCTGTTACAGCGCGCGGGTTTTGCGCTCCCTGTGGCGGATGCTATTCCGCTCAACACGAGCTATAAATCGGCGATGCATTTGATGCATGAACTGCGCGGGATGGGGGAAACCAACGCGATGGCGGCGCGCAATACAAAACCAGTGTCTAAGGTGTTTTTTGAGCGCGTGGAAAACATCTACCGCGCGCATTTCCCTGCGGATGACAACCGCGTGCGCGCGACGTTTGAACTCGTGTGTCTTACAGGCTGGGCGCCAGATGAAAGCCAACAAAAGCCGCTCAGGCCTGGGTCGGCCGCGCACCGTTTGGCCGATGCGTTGGGCACGTCAGAAACTGAGATTTGATCCGCGCATTTATGCAAACAGTTGACCTTTGACATTTAGAATGTATCTAAGTTTTAGGAACGAAGGAACGCACCATGTCATTGCCAGAAAACCACCCAAAACTCCCCGCAAAGAAAATTGGGGTTTTGATCGCCAATTTAGGCACGCCTGATGCAACCGATTATTGGTCCATGCGGCGCTATTTGAATGAGTTTCTTTCAGATCGGCGTGTGATTGATTACAGCCCATGGAAATGGCAGCCGCTTTTGCAGGCCATCATTTTGACCAAACGCCCATTTTCATCTGGCGCGGCGTATAAAAGCATTTGGAATAATGAGCTGGATGAAAGCCCGCTGATGACCATCACCAAGGCCCAGACGGCAGCGATCAAAACCCAGCTTGCACAAGAGTTCGGCGATAATGTGATGGTTGATTTTTCTATGCGCTATGGCAATCCTTCGACCAAATCTAAGGTCAAGGAAATGGTTGCCGCAGGCTGTGAAAAAATTCTCTTTTTCCCGCTTTATCCGCAATATGCGGGTGCGACGACCGCGACGGCCAATGATGAATTTTTCCGCGCTTTGATGGATGAAAAATGGCAGCCTGCCGCCCGTACGGTTCCCGCATATTTTGAAGATGAGGCGTATATTGATGCGCTGGCGAAATCGGTCGAAGCCCATTATGAGGCCGCCGATGTGACGCCAGATTTATTGGTGGTTTCTTATCACGGCATGCCAGAGCGCTACTTGATGGAAGGCGACCCGTATCATTGCCACTGCCAAAAAACCACGCGGCTTTTGCGTGAACGGTTGGGGTGGTCTGCGGATAAAATCATGTCCACATTCCAATCAAAATTTGGACCTGAGGAATGGCTCAAACCCTATACGGTGGACGAAGTCGCGCGCTTGGCGGCATCAGGGACAAAAAACATCGCCGTGATTGCACCTGCGTTTTCTGCGGATTGTATTGAGACGCTCGAAGAGATCAACGAAGAGATCAAAGAAAGCTTCGAAGAGGCGGGCGGTGAACATTTTGCCTATATCCCATGTCTCAACGATGAAGCCCCTCATATTGAGGCTCTCACAGGGATTATCAAAAACAACCTAAAAGGTTGGATATAAGGAAAATATTGACGAGGCATGGGGTGTCTCATAGTCTTCTCCTAAAGACTGCTGATCAAAGCAAGTCTGGGAGAAAGCATGGAGCCTCTTACGCTCACCGTTGAAATGATGGCAGTTTTGGCCGTCTTAGCCTTTACGATTTTCTTATTTGTGTCCGAAATTGTGCGCGTTGATTTGGCCGCGGTTATCATCATGGTGCTGCTCGGCGTCATGAGTTACATGCCAGGCCTTGAAGGTGTGGCGGAGCCAAAGCACCTTTTTGATGGGTTTGCCTCGAATGCGGTGATTTCGATTATCGCGGTGATGATCATTGGTGCGGGGCTTGATAAAACGGGCATTATGGCCAAGGTTGCATCGCTTATTTTGAAATATGGCGGCACCACGGAAAAACGGATTGTGCCTGTGATCTCAGGCTCGGTCGGGGTGATTTCGAGCTTTATGCAAAATGTGGGCGCGGCTGCGCTGTTCTTGCCAGTTGTTTCCAATATTTCTGCACGGACGAATTTACCGCTAAGCCGTCTTTTGATGCCCATGGGGTTTTGTGCGATTTTGGGCGGGACGATGACGCTTGTGGGATCGTCGCCTCTTATTTTGCTGAATGATCTGATCGCATCCGCGAATTTGAGCCTCCCTGCTGAACAACAAATGGAACCGTTTTCACTTTTTTCTGTAACGCCGATTGGCTTGGCGCTCATTGCGACGGGGGTTTTGTACTTCATGGTGTTTGGCCGTTGGGTCCTGCCGCATCATGACATGCGCGACACAGGGACCAAGGGGCGTTCCATGCGCCAATACCTCAAACGGACCTATGGAATTAAGGCGGAATTGGTCGAAGTCATCGTGCCGGAAGGGGCGCCCATTGCCGGATGCCACATCGGGGATTTGATGGAGGAAGAACACGTCTATATCGTCGGAACCCACCACCAAGGCAAAAAATGGTTGTCGCCTGGCCCGTCTACAAAAATCCAAACCCCGTGCCGTTTGGCGCTGTTTGGTCGCAACAAATCTATTCAAAAATTTGCCACCCATTACGGGTTGGAAATTCGCCCAGAACCCGAAGTGTTCACCGAAGATTTCTCCTCCGTCCAAGGCGGCGTGGCGGAATTGGTTATTCCACCCGAAAGCCGTCTTGTCGGTAAAACGGCCCGCGAAATTGAGTTGCGTGTCAAATACGGGTTGAGCCTTCTGGCGATCCGGCGTGGTGAACGGCGCATGTCATATATTCAGTCCCGCCGCCATGAGGCCAGCGCGATTGGCCGTGAACCGCTCCATGTTGGGGATACGATTGTGGTGAACTGCCAATGGGCGAGCCTTGCGCGGCTTAAAAGCGATAGCGACTTTGTTGTTGTCACCACGGATTTTCCCCAAGAAGAAACGCGACCCAAAAAGGTGGGTTGGGCCGTTTTCTTTTTGTTGATTTCAATGGGTCTTGTTCTGGGCTCGGATTGGCAGCTGTCTTTGTGTTTGCTCATCGGGGCGGTGGGGATGATCCTTACGCAGGTGCTCACAATGGATGAGGCTTACCATGCGGTGGGCTGGAACACTGTGTTCCTTCTCGCGTCACTGATCCCATTGGGGCAGGCGGTTCAAGATACCGGCACGGCGGCGTGGATTGCGCATCATGTTATTTCGCTGTTGGAGGGTTGGCCGATTTGGATGTTACAGCTCGGCGTGGCGGTTTTGGCAACGCTGTTTACGCTTGTGATGTCAAATGTGGGGGCGACGGTTTTGCTGGTACCCCTAGCCGTGTCGATCGCGGTGGCGGCGGGCGCGGATCCTGCGATTTTTGCGATGACGGTGGCGATTTCAACGTCGAACTCATTCCTTATTCCAACGCATCAGGTCAATGCGCTCATCATGGTGCCTGGACGCTATAAGGTGATGGATTTCATGCGCGCAGGGGGCATCATGACCATTTTATTCCTTGTGGTGTCTATGATGATGATGAATTGGGTTTTGTGATCAGGATAATGTCGGCGCCGTAGCTTATTATTCGCCAATCGCTTCTTTGGCAATTCCATCCAAGAGTGCTTCGACCTCTTTCATCGGGCCTGCGGGCATTTCGCGGTAGCCAACGATGACTTTGTCGGTGCCAGCTGTTTGGGCGATGAAAATGTTATAGGGGCAATGCACGAGGTTCATTGGATCGGCTTCCATGACTTTGCGAGAGAGGTTCGCAGAACAAAAGCTATAGACCTCAGCATGTTCAAAAATGTCCCGTGTGCCGCCCACATCTTCTTTGGTCCGTTGGAGCATGTCTGACACGTGACTGATATCATTGATCTTAATGCCCGTGCCAATGATGGCGCTTTCGAGCGCGAAATTCGTATCATCAAAATCATCGGGCGATTCATAAGTGATCATTCCATCTGCGAAAACCGGCGCGGCGATTATGAAAGCTGCGGCATAAATAAGACGTTTCATATGATTTCCTCTCTCAGGTGCACTCTCACATCGGAGTTATTTGACAACTCTGGCCACAGCATGGATCAATGCATAGGCTAAGAGCAAGTTATAATTAGGAAATTGGAATGTTTAACACGATTGAGCTACTGGCGCGCGGATTTATTTTTGTGCTGGGACTTTTGATGCTGGTGGTTGTGGT
>JBMYYE010000084.1:0-10622 GCA_049609065.1 Halocynthiibacter sp. | reverse complement strand
CGCGGCGTTTTTCAAGGTTCTTGGAAATGGTTTCATCTTTGCCCATGGGAATGGGTGCACCGGGAATGCCGTGGCAGATGACGTGATTGACTGAGATACAAGATGCGTGCTGATAGCCACGATAGCCAATGGTCGCGGATTTTGCGCCAGCTTCATCAACCATGTCTTCGATTGCCTTATCAAGTGCACCTGTCGTTACCCCCGGTTCCACCATCGGTGCGATCCGATCAAGGATCTCTGCCGCCAACCGACCTGCTTTATGCATACCTGCAAAATCAGCGGCTTCATGGATGTTAATTCCGTCTTTGGTCACGCGGCCATCATGTTTGATCACGACAATTCTCCTTTGGTCTTAAGGCTAGATACGGCATCAAGATCGGTTATTCAAATGGAATAGGATCACCAAATGCAATCTCAGTTTGTGAAAGTATGGTGTTGTAGGCGAAACTTTCCATTCCCGCCCGTTTGGCACGTTGAAACATGTCAGAATATGTCGGGTCGAGATCCCCTGCGAGGCCAAATTTATGGCAGTCATCGCGCTGAATAAGATAGAGCGTCGCCGCCCGATGTCCACTTTTGCTCATGGCGGATAGATCGGCGAGGTGTTTGGCCCCGCGTTTGGTTTCGCAATCTGGAAATTCCGCCAGCCCCTCTTGGCGCATGAGGTGGGCGTTTTTCACTTCGAGATACAAATCAGGGAGCCCATCGGACCTTAAGAGAAAATCAATACGGCTGTTTGTGCTATATTTTTGCTCAGGAAGGATGGTGTCATAGGCGGCAAAAGCAGGGATGCGTTTTGCGAGAAGAGCCTCTTTTATAATCTTATTGGGCGCGCTTGTGTCAATTCCAACCATCGCACCCGTATCCATTTCGGCCAATCGCCACCCGTATTTGAGCTTCTTTTTCGGATCATCATTGGGTTCTAACCAACAAGTGAGGCCTTCGTCCTTTAGCCCTAGCATGGCACCAGGGTTCGGGCAGTGGGTTGTGACTATCGTCCCATCCGCAAGCTGCATATCCGCCAAGAAGCGTTTATAGCGACGGATGAGCACGGCTCGGACAAGAGGGGTTTGAAAGCGCATGGCTTCTGGCTATACCCGATGTAAACGGACTGCAAGGATGTCAGATGGCGAACCCAACAGCTGCAATGATTGTCATTGGCGATGAAATATTGTCGGGGCGCACCCAAGATACAAACACACGTTTCTTGGCCCAAGCTTTGACCAAAAATGGCATTGATTTGCTCGAAGCACGCGTGATTGCCGACGATCCAGACGTGATTAAACAGACCGTTGCGCAGCTTTCCGCGCAGGTGAATTACGTGTTCACCTCAGGGGGAATTGGCCCGACGCATGATGATATCACGGCGGATTGTGTGGCTGCGGCTTTTGATCGCCCGATTGATGTTCGTAGCGACGCGCGGGCGCTTCTGGCGGCCCATTATGAACGCACGGGCGGTGAACTAAACGCCGCGCGCTTGCGTATGGCGCGCATTCCTGATGGGGCGGTGTTGATCGACAACCCCGTTTCAACGGCCCCAGGGTTTGTGATCGAAAATTGCCATGTCATGGCTGGCGTACCTGCGGTGTTTGAGGCCATGGTCGCAAGCATCCTACCAACATTGACAGGCGGGGTGCCGCTTTTGTCGGAAACCGTTCGATTTGACATCGGAGAAGGTGAGCTGGCGGGGCCGCTTGCCAAATTAGCCGCGGACTTTCCAGATGTGAGCATTGGATCCTATCCGTTTCACCAAAATGGGATCTACGGCGCGCATATCGTGTTGCGATCGCAAGATAACACCATGCTCCAAACCGCTAAAAAATCCTTAAAAACCCTTATTTAGAGCCACATATTATGACAATAACCTCACAAAACATTTTTGCGACACTCGAAGCAACATGGCCGGCTGCAAAATATGAAAATTACGATGGATGGTTGATCCGTGATGGGGCAGGTGGCGGCAGTCGCGTATCATCGGTAACATTGGAAGATGATACAAAACTCCCAACGTTAGAGCCGCTTTTGGCGGAAAAATCGCCATCTTTATTCATGGTGCGTTCTGAGCAAGAGGCGCTTGATGCGGCCTTAGATGCACATGGGTTCAAAATTAAGGATCCTGTCGTGATTTACGGATGCGATATCGATCAGCTGGCCGGCCACGAGGTCCCACCAGTGAGCGCGTTTCATTTTTGGCCGCCTTTGGAAATCCAAAGAGAACTCTGGCTTGAGGGCGGAATTGGGCCTGAGCGTTTGGCCGTGATGGCGCGTGCGCCCATGCCAAAAACAGGTGCGCTTTGCCGGTGGAAAGACCGCGCAGCAGGAACCGCTTTTATCGGCATCGACAATGACATTGCCATGCTGCATGCGCTTGAGGTGACGCAATCGCGTCGCCGGATGGGGGCTGCGCAAAACTTGATGTATGGCGCGGCTAATTGGGCGCGCGAAATGGGGGCGCGGTATTTTTCTGTGATAGTGACAGAGGCAAATGGTCCCGCCAATGCGCTTTATGCTTCGCTTGGGATGGAAGTTGTGGAAAGCTATCACTATCGACACCGTGAGGAGACAGCGACATGAACACTGAAAATGCAACAGCACTCAACCTAACGCCTTTGGATCCGTTGCCAGACGCAACGGCACGGTTTTTCGAAATCTGCGAAGAGAAGCTCGGCCTTGTTCCGAATGTGTTGAAGGCCTATGCCTTTGATGTTGAAAAACTAAATGCGTTTTCAGCGATGTATAATGACCTTATGCTGGGTGAGAGCGGATTGACGAAGCTCGAACGTGAATTGATCGCGGTTGCGGTGTCGTCGGTGAACAAGTGTTACTATTGCCTTGTTGCCCATGGGGCTGCGGTGCGTGAATTGTCTGGCGACCCCGAATTGGGGGAAATGATGGTGATGAATTACCGTGTTGCTGATCTTGAACCACGACAGCGTGCTATGCTCGATTTTGCGGTGCACCTGACTGAGAACAGTGCAAAGACAGATGAATCGCACCGTCAGGAATTGCGCGATCACGGTTTTAGCGATCGTGATATTTGGGATATTTCTGCGATTACGGGATTTTACAATATGACGAACCGCATCGCGTCGGGCACAAAAATGAAACCCAATCCAGAATATCACGCGGCGCATCGATGATTGCTCTGATCCGAATTGCAATAGTCGGGATATTTGCTTTGCCTGCCTTGGCTGCGGAAATTCAAATCCCCGCGCAAGCGACACATATATCTGACGCAACGCACCCTTTGAAAGCCTATGATTTCCCTGTGCAATCGGGTGTTGCGCCTATTGGATTACGTGGTCTTACGCAAAATGTTTGGCAGGTGCGCGGGACAGAGTTGACGGTTCAGCAGCTGATTGAACCCGTCAAAGAAGGAATGATCGCGGACGGGGTGTTGGGGCTTTTTGAATGTACAGATGCGCAATGCGGCGGGTTTGATTTTCGCTATGACCTGAACCTTATTGATGAACCAGATATGCATGTCACTTTGGATGATTTTGCCTATTGGATTGGGGCAAGCAATGACGCGTCGCGCTATGTTGAAATCGTGGTTTCGCGGGCATCGCAAACGGGTTTTATCCATGTATCGGAATACCTTGCAAAGGACGTGAAACCTGCAGATGTGAAATCCGTGATGGTGGAAGAAACACAGTCACAAATAGGCTCTAACCCGCTGGAAATCCTCAAATTGAACGGGGCTTGGGTGTTGCAAGGGGTTGTATTCAAAAGTGGCGCGAGCAACCTTTTAGAACCAGAGATCGCAGATCTCGGTCGTTTGGCTAAGATGCTGTCGGATCATCCATCATTACGCGTGCGTTTGGTTGGGCATACCGATGCGACCGGTGGCTATGATGGCAATGTTGATATATCCAAAAAACGCGCCCAAGCGGTGCGAAAGCTGCTTATGGACAGCTACGGGGTGGATGGAGCGCGGCTCACGGCGCATGGAATTGGGCCACTTGCCCCGCGGTTTTCAAATGAAACGGAAGACGGCCGTCAAAAAAATCGCCGTGTTGAGGTGACACTCATATCGCCCTAGAGGATGCCCGACACCCGTTACTTAGGCGGCGTTACTATCGCGACGTTCTGCGAATGCGTCAATCATGTAGTCAATAAAGGCACGGACTTTCGGTTGAATAAATCGGTTAGGGGGATAGATGGCGTAGATGCCAACCTCTTCGGCAGGAAGATGTGTGAGAACCTCTTCCACGAGCCCCTCAGTGTGGCATTTCTCATAGAGAAATTTAGGGAGATAGGCCAAGCCTAGACCCGATTTTGCCGTATTCAAAAGCGACTGACCGTCGTTTGCGGAAAGGGATCCAGATGTGCGCACATGCCGAAGTTCCCCGGAGGGAGCCTTGAGTTTCCACACTGCGCCCGAAGGCTGATCCGAGAAGTGTAACAGGCGGTGCTCGTTAAGATCATCAATCTTTTCAGGTCGCCCATGTCTTTTAAAATACTCCGGTGAACCCACAATATGTCGTGTCGTAACCGCCAGTTTGCGCGCACGCAGGGAGGAGCTGTCTTCAAGGTCCCCGACGCGAATTGAGACATCAAATCCTTCGGATGCCATTTCAACGATCCGGTTGTTCAATTCAAGCTCCACCGTAATGTCGGGGAATTCTTGTAAAAAAGCACTGAGGGCCGGGGATAGGTGGCTGGCACCAAAATCGGTGGCAACTGCAATTTTCAAAAGGCCAGATGGGGCAGATTGCATGGACGTTACGAGCGCATCGGCTTCGCCCGCGTCGTTTATAACACGGCGTGCACGGTCGTAATACGCAAGCCCGATTTCCGTTGGGCTGACGCGCCTGGTGGTCCGATTCAGGAGCCTCGCCCCAAGGCGCGCTTCGAGCGAAGAAACATGTTTGGAAACAGAGGATTTCGAGATGCCCATTTTACGAGCCGCATCCGTAAATCCGCCTTGATCCACAACTGTGGCGAAGGCTTCCATTTCTGTCAAACGATCCATTGCCGTTCCCTATTATGTGTTCAAATCTGAGTACAAGTTTGAACACCAAAAACGGCAGGATTTAGGAAGGGATGGGCCAATTCAGGGGTAATTGCAGGGATCGTTCACGATTTGGAAACAGCAAGCTGAGGGCGATTTTTTTAGAAATCACCCTCAGAAGATCCATGTGCCTTAAAAGGTTGTAGCGAGTTGAACCCCTTGATTTATAGCGCGTTTTGCATCAAGTTCCGCGGCTACATCTGCCCCACCAATCACGTGGTTTGATACGCCTTTTGCGTCGAGCGCATCGGCAAGGCTGCGTTCAGATATTTGACCTGCACACATAACAATTGTGTCAACATTTAGGATCTCGGGGTTTTCGTGTGCTTCGCCGTAACTCACATGCAGGCCCTGATCACAAATGCGTTCATAATTCGCGCCGGCTTTCATGGTGACGCCTTTCATGTCCAATGTCGCGCGGTGGATCCAGCCCGTGGTTTTGCCAAGCCGGCGTCCAGGCTTTTCATTTTTCCGTTGAAGAAGTGTGACATCGCGCGCGGGTGGTGTTGGCTGTGGACCGTCTGGGTCGAGACCACTGCGGCTCTCGGCGGGGTCGGTCACACCCCATTCTTCCATCCACAATTCGATATTTTCTGAGGGGCTTTCGCCTGTATGAACGAGGTATTCTGACACATCAAAGCCAATGCCGCCTGCGCCGATGACCGCCACACGATCGCCCACGGGCTTTTTATGAAGGAGCACATCGATATAGGAGAGGACGCTTGGGTGATCTTGGCCGTCGATTTGCGGGTCACGCGGGGTGACGCCCGTTGCGATGACCACTTCGTCAAACGACGTGAGGTCCTCTGCGGTCACAGCATGCCCAAGTTTGACAGTCACATCATGGAGGTCGACCATGGTTTTGAACCAATCGACTAGGCCATGGAATTCTTCTTTCCCAGGAACTTGTTTCGCGATGTTGAGCTGTCCACCCAGCTGATCCGCTTTGTCAAAAAGAGTGACGTTATGCCCACGTTCGGCGGCTGTAATAGCGGTTGATAGACCAGCTGGCCCTGCGCCAACGACGGCTATGGATTTTGGCGTATCTGTCGGCGTGATAACGATTTCGGTTTCGTTACAGGCGCGCGGGTTGACGAGGCATGTTGAAAACTTGCCTGAGAAAATGTGATCTAAGCAGGCTTGATTACAGCCAATGCAAGGTGCGATTTCTTGGGCGCGGCCTTCTGCGGCTTTGGCAACAAAATCCGCGTCGGCCAAGAAAGGGCGCGCCATCGACACCATGTCGGCACAGCCTTCGGCCAGAAGGTTTTCTGCCACCTCAGGTGTGTTGATACGGTTTGAAGTGATGACAGGGATGGAGACTTCGCCCATCAATTTTTTGGTTACCCACGCAAATGCGGCACGCGGCACGGATGTGGCGATGGTCGGGATGCGGGCTTCGTGCCAACCGATGCCAGTGTTGATGATGTTCACGCCTTCCGCTTCGAGAGCCTTGGCCAACATCACGACCTCTTCCCAAGTGGATCCGTCTGGCACAAGGTCAATCATGGAGAGGCGGAAGATGATGATAAACTCATCCCCGACGGCGGCGCGCACATGTTTCACGACCTCAATCGGTAGGCGCATGCGATTTTCGTAGCTCCCCCCCCAACGATCGGTGCGCTTATTGGTGTGGCTGGCTAAGAATTCATTGATGAAATATCCCTCAGACCCCATTATTTCCACGCCGTCATAGCCTGCGATTTGGGCATTGGCGGCGCTGGTCGCGATATCGGCGATTTGTTTTTCGATGCCCTCTTCGTCAAGTTCAATAGGCGGGAACATTGAAATGGGGGATTTAATCGGGCTAGGGGCCACGCATTTTGGGTTGGCGGCATATCGGCCTGCGTGCAAAATTTGCATCGCGATTTTGCCACCTTCTTTGTGCACGCGGTCGGTGATAACTTTGTGATTGGCGATGTCTTTATCCGAGAAAAGACCAGCGGCCCCTGCAAACACGCCGCCTTCGAAATTAGGGGACATGCCACCCGTCACGATGAGGCCAACATCCCCTTTGGCGCGGTCGCCGTAAAAGGTTGCAATGCGATTCCAATCGCCGATTTCCTCAAGCCCCGTATGCATGGATCCCATCAACACGCGGTTTTTCAGCGTGGTAAACCCAAGGTCGAGCGGTGTCATAAGATTTGGGAAATGCGGATTGGCGTTGGTCATAATCTGGCTCCTCTCACAAGCTTACTTAGAATGTGGGAGGAGCTCAGCGATGTCACGCAAAACCTTGCGTCAATTAATCGCCGTTTTGCCGTAAAACTTCACCCGCGAGATAGAGGGATCCACAGATAAGAATACGCGCGTTTCGGTCCAACCCCATGACATAGTTTAAGGCATCGTTCAGGTCGGCGGCCTCCATAGACTTAAATCCACATTGGCGCGCATGTTCGGCGGTGTCTTCTTCGCTGAGCGTCGCGGCTTCGCCTGGAATGGATATCGCGGTGAGGCTATCGGCGACTTTTGAAAGCGGCGTCAGGTATCCTGCTACGTCTTTGGTGTTGAGCATTCCACAGATAAGATGCGTTGGCTTTTTCGGTAGGGTTTTCAAAACCTCAGCCAGCGCAACACCCGCAGCGGGGTTATGCCCGCCATCGAGCCAAAGCTCAGCCGGTTTCACGCGGCTGACCAATTTACCCGTTTTCATGTGCTGCATGCGCGCAGGCCATTCGGCATCCGTCATGGCGGCTTCGCAGGCGGTGTCATCAAACCCCAAATGGCGAAGCGCAGCCAAAACCATGCCCGCATTTTCGATTTGATGGGTCCCGATGAGAGCAGGCAGCGGCAGATCAAGCAATCCGTTTTCATCTTGGAACACCAAGCGGCCGCGTTCTTCCCAGACGTGCCAATGTTGACCATGGGCCAAAAGCGGCGCGCCAAGCTTGGTGGCCGTGGCTTCGATCACGTCCATGGCGTCGTCAGGTTGGCGGCCAACAACACAGGGCACGCCCCGTTTGATGATGCCCGCCTTTTCGCCAGCGATTTTTGCAAGCGTGTCACCTAAGAAAGCTTCGTGGTCGATGGAAATGGGGGTGATAACGGACAATTCGGGCGTGATCACATTGGTCGCATCCAAGCGCCCGCCAAGCCCAACCTCAAGAAGCGTATAATCCGCCGCCACACGCGAAAAGGCCAAGAGCCCCGCAACAGTGGTGATTTCAAAATAGGTGATATTTTCGCCATTATTGGCCGTGTAGCATTCATCAAGCATTTCTGTGAGGAGGTCCTCAGAAATGAGGCCACCCGCCAGCCGAATACGTTCATGAAAGCGTGCCAAATGCGGGGAAGTGTAGGCGTGGACGGATTTGCCTGCGCCTTCTAGCCCGGCGCGCAACATGGCTTGGGTTGAGCCTTTGCCATTGGTGCCCGCGATGTGAATGACGGGGGGCATGTTGTCTTGGGGGTTGTCCAAGGCCGCCAAAAGCCGCCAAACGCGATCAAGCGTCAGGTCAATAATTTTCGGATGGAGCGCCATCATCCGGTCAAGGATGATATCAGATGAGACCGCCACTTATGCGGTCTCTTTATCAGGTTTCGGAAGATCGCCGCGCACGGCGGGCGTGTTTTTCATCAACATCCGTGTGATGGTGATGAGTTCTTCGCGCATGTTTTTTCGGTGCGTCACACGATCAAGCATCCCGTGATCCAAGAGATATTCCGCACGTTGGAACCCCTCAGGTAGTTTTTCGCGGATGGTTTGTTCAATCACACGCGGACCTGCAAAACAGATGAGCGCATTTGGCTCAGAAATATGGACATCGCCGAGCATCGCGTAGGATGCGGTTACCCCACCTGTTGTTGGGTGCGTGAGGACCACGATATAAGGAAGGCCTGCTTCTTTGAGCATCTGAACCGCGATGGTTGTGCGCGGCATTTGCATGAGGCTAAGAATGCCTTCTTGCATGCGTGCGCCACCAGCCGCGGAGAATAAAATCAATGGACGTTTGAGTTTCACGGCACGTTCAGCCGCCGCAATAATCGCGTTGCCGACATACATCCCCATGGACCCGCCCATGAAGGTAAAGTCTTGGCAGGCGGCCACGATCGGTGTGCGGCCAATTTCGCCTTCGGCCACGAGCATTGCTTCGGTTTCGCCGGTTTTCTTTTGGGCGCCTTTCATACGATCAGGGTATTTCTTTTGATCTTTAAAGGTCAAAGGATCGGTGATTGGTTTTGGAACGTCGATTTCCCCAAAAATGCCACCGTCAAAAAGGGCCTCGAACCGTTCGCGTGGCGTGATCGCCATGTGATGTTCGCAGCTTGTGCAGACATTTTGGTTTTCTTTGAGTTCCCGATGAAACAACATCGTGCCGCATTCAGGGCATTTCGTCCAAAGATTATCTGGCGTTTCACGGCGTGAAAACAAAGAGTTAATCGTTGAGCGAGTGTAGTTTGAGATCCAGTTCATACCAAATGGTCCTTTGATTTGCTCACCTGAAATAATCGTGATTTAGGGAAAATGCAATCAACAGCGTAAACGGATGCGCAGGATTTTCCACAACACCATCATTAAAACCATATTTCCTGCAATTGACCAGCCTAAAGGACCAGGATTTTCAATGGAATATTCGGTGACGAAAAGAGCCGCGCCATCCATGGTGCCTTGTAGGGAGAGGACTAAAACCCCAAAGAGGTTATTGACAAAATGCACCCCCATAGCTGCGCCAAGGTTTCCCGTTCGGATGGTCAGGTCTGTTGCAAGCACGGCAAATTGAAATGTTGCCCCAATGAAGAGCCAATTGAGCGCGCCTGCAGACGGGTTCCAATGGAGGGCGGCAAAGATCAAAGAGGGGATGAAAATATAGACCCAAGGCGCAGAAAAACGCGCCGCGACTTGTTGCAACACATATCCACGAAAGAGGACTTCTTCGGCCGTGATTTGAATGAAAAGCAACAAAAGAAGCGGAACCAAGAAGGTGAGCCATTCACCGAAACTTAAATTCGATAGGGGGCGATCAAAAATGGAAGAAATCGCAATCACAAAGGCGAAAAATACGAAACTGATCGCGGTGGTTTGCCCAAAGTTTTTAAGTGTGGCCACGTAAGGGCCAACCAGTGTTTTAAACTTGCGCTTGTGGAAAATACGCACAGCAATCGTGGTCGCTAAAAGCAAAGGTATAAACGTTGAGAATAGGAAGATAACCGAAACCGAAGAGCGCGCATGGCTCAACTCTTGTGTTAAAGATATCGTGGAATCGTGACCCAAAAAGAGGGCGGTTAAGAAGAACCCAAGCGCATTCAGCCCAAAATACAGCGCCACTATTGCAATCATCGCGGCAAAAAAACGCCAGATTTGCGGAAACTGTTCTGCGGGTCTTATATATGTCTTAAAAAGGGGCGTCATGGTGAAGCTACGACTTGAGGTTGCGTTAATGTTTCCATATTACACATATCAAATGTGTATCTTGGTTCCTATAAGACTTCGGCACGTTAAACAATGACATGCCTTTGTGCCGTGTCAGCCGCTGGACCGAATACTTAGGAAGATGAAGAATGGCGATGAAAAAACTTTCTATACTTGAACGTTTTATCATGAAGCGCGAATACCAACGGTGGCAGCGCTACGCGCAGCGCGCCACGTCGATGCCGTTGCAGAGTTTGC
>JBMYYE010000083.1:0-10730 GCA_049609065.1 Halocynthiibacter sp. | reverse complement strand
CCCCATTTCCGCACCATACCCCAAAACCATGACTGATCTATCGAAAATCCGCAATTTCTCCATCGTGGCGCATATTGACCATGGTAAATCCACCCTTGCTGACCGGCTCATCCAAGAGACCGGCACAGTGAAGGATCGCGATATGCAAGCGCAGCTTCTAGATACGATGGATATTGAACGTGAACGCGGCATCACCATCAAAGCCAATACGGTGCGCATCGAATATAAAGCCGATGATGGGGAGAACTATATCCTCAATCTCATCGACACGCCCGGTCACGTGGATTTCGCCTATGAAGTATCACGGTCCATGCGCGCGGTCGAAGGCTCCTTATTGGTTGTCGACAGCTCCCAAGGCGTTGAGGCCCAGACCTTGGCCAATGTCTATCACGCGATGGAAGCCGACCACGAAATCGTGCCTATTTTGAATAAAATCGACCTGCCGGCGTCTGATTGTGACCGTGTGGCCGAACAAATCGAAGACGTGATTGGCATCGATGCCACCGGCGCGATCCAAGTATCGGCCAAAACCGGCCAAGGCATCCATGAAACGTTAGAAGCCATCGTAAACGAACTCCCCGCCCCTGAGGGCGAAGAAGACGCGCCCCTAAAAGCGATGCTCGTCGACAGTTGGTATGACGCCTATTTGGGCGTGATCGTGTTGATCCGCGTCATCGATGGCCGCCTCAAAAAAGGCGACCGCATCCGTATGATTTCCACCAATGCCGTCTATCCTGTGGACCGCGTAGGCGTGTTTCGCCCAGAAATGGAAAACATCGATAGCTTGGGCCCTGGTGAAATGGGGTTCCTCACGGCCTCCATCAAACAGGTGCGCGACACCCGCGTCGGCGACACCATTACACATGAGAAAAAAGGCACGACAGAGGTGCTCGAAGGGTTCAAACCCGCGCAGCCCGTTGTGTTTTGTGGCCTGTTCCCTGTGGACAGCTCAGAATTCGAAGACCTGCGCGACAGCATTGAGAAACTGGCGCTGAATGATGCGTCTTTCTCCTATGAAATGGAAACATCTGCGGCCCTTGGCTTTGGCTTTCGCTGTGGCTTCTTGGGATTGTTGCACCTCGAAGTGATCCGCGACCGCATTGAGCGCGAATATGGCATTGATCTCATCACCACCGCACCGAGCGTGATCTATCACGTGCATATGCGTGACGGGACGATGATCGAATTGCACAACCCCGCTGACATGCCCGATTTGACCCATGTGGATCACCTCGAAGAGCCACGGATCAAAGCCACCATTTTGGTGCCGGACGAATATTTGGGGGACGTATTGAAGCTCTGCCAAGATCGCCGCGGCATCCAAGAGGATCTAACCTATGCTGGCACACGCGCGATGGCGGTTTATGACCTGCCACTCAACGAAGTTGTGTTTGATTTTTATGACCGTTTGAAATCCGTGACCAAGGGCTACGCGTCCTTCGACTACCAAATGACGGGCTATCGCCAAGACTACCTCGTGAAGATGTCGATCCTCGTGAATGATGAACCGGTGGATGCCCTCTCAACCATGGTGCACCGTGACCGCGCCGAAATGCGTGGCCGTGCGATGGTTGAGAAACTAAAGGACCTCATCCCGCGCCACATGTTTAAAATCCCGATCCAAGCGGCCATCGGCGGCAAGGTGATCGCGCGCGAAACCTTATCCGCGATGCGCAAAGACGTGACGGCAAAATGCTATGGCGGCGATGTCAGCCGTAAGAAAAAGCTTCTGGAAAAACAGAAGAAGGGGAAAAAGAAAATGCGCCAATTTGGGCGTGTGGATATCCCACAAGAAGCATTTATCTCCGCACTTAAGATGGATGATTAATCAAAGGCCCCTCTGGGGCCTTTTTTATTGAATACTGGTTACTGTTGCTCGCGGGGCAAGCCCCCATGAAAGTTACATTCCGAACACAGCCCGCGCATGCGGCTCGCACCCACCCGAGGGTCAGGCGCTTCGGTTTTGGGCGCTCATAATTGCTTTGGCCGTCATCAAATCCAAATGCGCGCCGCCGCCATTTTTCAAGATCGTGATATCACCCTCCGATTGCCGCGTTTTGGCCCCCGCCGCGATGTCGTAGTAATCCGCGATCACATCCGTTTCAGAAATAACGCCTGAGGCGATCGGGATCATCAATTCGCCGATTTCATGTATCGTGGTGGCGCGGCTATCGACAAAAATGCGTCCCTTCGCCATGAGCGCATCATCCGCCTCACGCATGTCTGGCGTAAATGCCCCAATCAAATCCACATGGGTGCCCGCCGTGACCCAGTCGCCTTTAATCACGGGCGTTTTGGCCATGGTTGCGGTCGAAATAATATCCGCCATCTGGCACGCCGCGGCCAAATCATCGGCGCGCGTGACATGGTATCCTTCGCCCGTCATTTTTGTCACCAACGCATCGGCGCGCGCCGGTGTACGGTTCCAAACTTGGATGAATTTGAGGTCTAAAAACACCTCCGAATAGGCGCGGATCAAGTTTTCGGCCACAACCCCCGCCCCAATAATCAGCAAGGATTGGCTATCAGGACGCGCCAGTAAAGACGCGCCGTAAACGCTATCGCCTGCGGTTTTCCAATTGGTCACAAGATCACTTTCGAGGATCGCTTCGATCTGGCCTGTTTTATCTTCAAAAACCGTCATTGCGCCTTGTACGGATGGCAAATTATATGCGCCATTCTCAGGAAAAATGGTCACGGATTTAACACCAATGCCAAGACCCTTAATCCAGGCAGAGCGGCTCAACAGCAAATCCCCCTGCCCCAAAAGCGTATCAGAAATTTCCGCGACCTCAAACTGGTGCCCTGCGGCAAAAGCCTCTAGCATCATCGTCCAGTTCAATTGACCAGCAACGTCCCGTGCAGAAATATACTGTGGCATGAACGCCCCCTTTTTCGATCAACCTAGGGGGGAATGGGGTGAAAACCAAGCGCTTTCAAAAGAAGGTTTGCACCCAGGCCGCAAATTTGGAATACTCACCATAAACCCGAAAAGAGGTCCCCATGAAGCAGTTTATCATCACCACCACCTTGTTGTGCAGCCTTGTTGGCTCCACCGCCGTTGCCAGCAATGTTGAGCGTGCCTGCCTACGCTCTGATCGCAAAGCGGCCAATCGCAACCTTTGTGGCTGTATCCAAGACGCAGCCGACCTCACGCTTTCCAAAAGCGATCAGCGCAAAGCGGCGGTTTTCTTTAAGGATCCTGCCAAAGCCCAAGAGGTGCGCCAATCCGACAATCGCAGCAATGAGCGGTTTTGGAAACGCTACAAAGAATTCGCCACCACGGCCGAAGTTTACTGCGCAGGAATGTAATCCAACACCCCGCGCGCGGCCAGTTCGGTGAAATCCACGACCTGATCGAAATTGCGCGTGTAATACGGATCGGGCATATCGACAAATCCGGCATTTGGCGCAAAGCTTGACATCAAGTGAAGCTGTGCGGTGCTTCCCTTTGGTTGGCAAGCCTCAATATCTTTGAGGTTGTCGCGGTCCATTGCAATGATCATATCAAATTGGGTAAAATCCGCTGTGCAAAGCTGTCGCGCCCGCAAGGGAGATAGATCATAGCCGCGTGCCTGCGCTTGTGCCTGCATGGGGCCATATGCTGGCTCACCGACATGCCAATTGCTTGTCCCACAGCTATCAATGTGCACGTCGTACCCAACGGATAGCGCCCGAAATACCGCTTCGGCGGTGGGTGATCGACAGATATTTCCAAGGCAGACAAATAAAATGCGTGTTGTCATCGTTTCCATCCATTTTCGCAGCACTCAGCATCGCACTCATAATAGCAATTTGCGGTGTGAAATAACAAATTGGCCCCGCGGTTTTTAGGCCGGTTGAGCCTATGACATCCTTGGGTATACTCAACCTTGATAACAGCGGAGATAAAATGAGCAAGATCGTCATACTCACTGGTGCGGGCATTTCGGCGGAAAGCGGGCTTGGCACGTTTCGCGACGAAGGCGGGCTTTGGGCGCAGCATCGCATCGAAGATGTCGCAACACCCGAAGGGTTCGCACGCGATCCTCAACTCGTGCATCATTTCTACAACACAAGGCGCCGTGATTGCCTTGGCGCACAGCCAAATGCGGCCCATGTGGCGCTTGCCGAATTGGAAGCGGACCCCACCCATGAGGTGATCCTTGTTACGCAAAATGTTGATGACCTCCATGAACGGGCGGGGTCAAAGGCTGTGATCCACATGCATGGGGCGCTTTTGAAAGCGACATGTTTTCTCTGCGGCCATGGCTGGGATATTGCGCAGGATATGACACCTGACACGCCATGCCCGTCTTGTGGGGATAAGGGTGCGCGCCCTGACATCGTGTGGTTTGGGGAAATGCCCTATCATATGGAGGAGATCTATACGCATATTGAGGCGGCCGATCTATTTGTGTCGATCGGGACAAGCGGCAATGTCTATCCCGCAGCGGGCTTTGCCCATGAAGCCAAGCGCGCAGGTGTTGCCACCCTTGAACTGAACCTCGAAGCCACCCATGGTGCAAGCGCCTTTGATGAGGCGCGCCTTGGAAAAGCATCCGAAATTGTGCCCGATTGGGTGCGTGAACGGGTCAAAAAATAAGGGCCGCAAACGCGGCCCAGATGGTTCGATTTCGTGAAAACCCTATTCGGATTTTGCATGCCCATGTTTCATGTCACCGTGTTTCATACCATGCTTCATGTCGCCATGCTTCATGCCATGCATTGGTTTCCGCTCAAGATCGACAGGGATTTCAACAACCATGTCGCCCGCGTTTTCAAATGTCAAAGTCACGCTTACGGTATCGCCGTGGTTAAGCGGGCGGGTCAACCCCATAAACATCACGTGATCAGCACCACGTTTAAGCGCATGGGACCCACCTGCGGCCACTGGGAAACCATCTTCGTCATGGCGCATCTGCATCACGCCGTTTGCGTCTTCGATATGTGTGTGAAGCTCAACCTTCTTCGCCACATCAGAGCTGGCCGCGATCAAACGGTCATCGGTCTCACCGTGGTTCATAATTGTAAAAAAGGCAGCGCCTGCATGGGCTTTCATGCCAGCGGCACGCGCATAGGCATCGTCAATCATAATATCTGCTGCAAAAGCAGGAACAGTTGTCAAAAGGGCAGAAACGCCCGCAAAAAGAGTGGTCTTGAAGGACATGTCGTCTCTCCTCAGGTAAAGTCAAAAATGGATACGAAGGGAAGGTTAACCCAAAGGCGGGCCGCGGGCCTTCAATCGATAAAGTGACTTTGAGGGACGCACAATCTTTGGGCTGAGGGACGCAATAATGCCCAAAGACTGATGAGGGACAGGATCCGCAACACCCGCCACATCGGTATAGTCATCGCTGATGACACAATCGGGGCAAAGCGTGCGTTGCTGAATTTCATTGCCATCCATATCGATGGCAACTGTTTGAACACCGGTTCCTGTACAAATAATGATTTCGCCATTGGCATCAAAGATTTGCGCACGTGCAATCGCCATGCCCTGCCCCGTGATCATAAAGACCAAGGCCAGCAAAAACGATCCATATATACGCATGATGCTCTTCATACTGCGCATATTAAATCCATTCAGAAGCGAGAACAACAGCACAGTTGCCGCAGTGAGCAAAAATCACCGCATCAAACGCAAAAAGCCCCGTCCATGGACGAGGCTCAGCATAAGGTCATCAAAATCTTAAGCGGCAGTTGCTGCTTTTTTGATGTCTTTTTTGATTTTCAACGCAGCTGCGGAAAGCTCTTCGTCTTTCGCTTTTGCGAGAAACGCGTCGAGACCACCACGGTGATCAACAGACCGAAGCGCTGCTGCAGAAATGCGAAGCTTGAAGCTACGACCCAATGATTCAGACTGCAATGTCACGTCATTAAGGTTCGGCAAGAAGCGACGACGCGTGCGGTTTTTCGCGTGGCTTACATTGTTGCCCGTCATCGGGCCTTTTCCAGTCAATTCACAAACGCGTGACATGATAGTATCCTCATCTCTTGGTCGATTGCTTAATCCGTGATCAAGGTCTAACCATAGCTCAAATCGGTGCTCGGCAGGAACACCGCTAATTTCAGAATGTTCGTTTAGGGCCAAATAGCCAGAGCGTCAAGCGATTCATCCGCCTTTTCCACTAATCTTCGCCATTTTCTAAATAGTTCAAA
This sequence comes from Halocynthiibacter sp., assembly GCA_049609065.1. GTDB lineage: Bacteria > Pseudomonadota > Alphaproteobacteria > Rhodobacterales > Rhodobacteraceae > JBMYYE01. The sequence goes on along the minus strand of JBMYYE010000083.1, from coordinate 4,589 downwards.
ACCTCGAAGGCCGCACGTGACGTTGTTTGCGCCCCATTTGCCACTTTTGCTGCATTTTTTTCCATCAAGGCCCGCACATTTGGGTCTTGGGTGAGTCGCGCCAAAAGCCCTTGCCGGACCTCTTCTTCGAACCAATGGGCCGATTGTTGGGCCCGGCGTGTCTCAAAGACGCCTTCCTTTATTCGCCACGCGTTCAGGGTCTGCATTTCATCCCATGCCTCGGCCAATCCCAGCTCCTCCACCGCGGACACGGCCATGGCCTTTGGGAAACCTTCTGGATCTTGCGGGCGCTTTCGCAACAATCGAAGCGCCCCTGCGTAATCCGCACAGGTGCGCGTTGCTGTTGATTTCAACTCTCCATCGGCTTTGTTCACAAGGATCATATCCGCGATTTCCATGATGCCGCGTTTGACGCCTTGCAACTCATCCCCGCCCGCGGGCGCCATGAGCAAAATAAACAAATCGGACATTTCTGCCACCATGGTTTCCGATTGCCCGACCCCCACGGTTTCAATCAAAATCACGTCAAACCCAGCCGCTTCACAAAGCGCCACTGCTTCGCGTGAGCGCCGCGCCACGCCACCCAATTCAGATTGCGATGGGCTTGGCCGAATAAAAGCGTTTTTCTCTCGGGATAGATATTCCATGCGGGTTTTATCCCCCAAAATCGACCCGCCAGAGCGCGCAGAGGATGGATCGACCGCCAAAACAGCCACCTTGAGCCCCCGCCCCACGAGCATCATGCCAAAGCTTTCAATAAAAGTGGATTTGCCAACCCCAGGCGTCCCCGACAACCCAATGCGAATGGCCGTTTTGCCATGGGTTTTTAGAGCCTCAAGCAATTCTTGGGCCTGTTGACGATGATCCGCACGAGAACTTTCAACCAATGTGATCGCGCGCGCCAAAGCCCGCCGTTCCCCTGCTAAAATGCGCTGAGCCATCTCAGAAATCACCATTTCGCCACCTTTTTGATCTAGATTATAGATGTTCTACCGTCCATGGGCGAAAAGTCTAGAGAGCGCGTTCCCTTTATCCACAGACGATACAAAACGCCGCAAGAAAGGTTGAGACCATGGCTGCCCAAAATAAATCCGATCTTATTGCCATCGCGCAAAAAGAATTCCTAAAATTGCACAGCCTATGTGACGGGTTTGATCCCTCCCTCGCGATGCAAAAAGATGAGGATGCGACCTCCGTCAAAGACGTGATCGCCCACCGCGCCCACTGGATTTCACTGTTTTTGGGCTGGTATAGCGATGGCCAAGCGGGCAAAATCGTCCATTTTCCAGCCAAAGGCTATAAATGGAACAATTTGAAACGCTACAACGCGGAGTTGCGTGACACACACGCCGACCTCAATTGGCAACAGGCCCAAGAAAGGCTCATCGCCGCCCATGACCGCCTCATGACATTTATAAATGATCGGCCTGAGGCCGCCCTTTATGGCGGCCCGATGAAAGGCGCCAATAACGCGTGGACCACAGGCCGATGGGCCGAAGCCGCAGGTCCCAGTCACTACAGGTCCGCCGCGAAATATCTGCGTGCTCGCAAACGCGCCTTTGCCGCAAACCAATAGGCCCCGCGTATAGGCCTTGCGGATAGGCCTTTTCTTTTTGGATATGATCCGTAAAAAAGGACCATGACCCAGTCCTTACCCATTGATCCCATTTTACCCACGCTTGTGAAGGCGCTGCACGATCATGGGGCAGCTGTGCTTGAGGCCCCCCCAGGTGCAGGGAAAACCACCCGCGTGCCTTTGGCCCTGTTGGAAGCCCCATGGGTGGACGGTAAAATCATCATGCTCGAACCGCGCCGCTTGGCCGCGCGTGCTGCTGCAGAGCGGCTCGCAAGCAGCCTCGGCGAAGCCGTGGGGGACCGCGTGGGCTACCGCATGCGCGGCGATACCAAAGTCAGCAATGCCACCAAAATTGAGGTCGTGACCGAAGGCATCCTCACACGGATGATCCAATCAGATCCTGAACTTTCAGGGATCAAAGTGGTGATTTTTGACGAGTTTCACGAACGCAGCCTGAACGCCGATCTGGGGTTGGCTCTTTGTCTTGAAATCAAAGCGGCGCTTCGTGAGGACCTCACATTATTGGCGATGTCCGCGACCTTTGACACAGGTCCGATTGCCGCCTTGATGGGGGGCGCGTTAGGCACGGATGCCCCCATCATCACGTCAGACGGGCGCAGTTTCCCCGTGGATATCAAATACCTGTCCCGGCCAAATCCCAAAACCACGCGTCTTGATCATGGCATGGCCCACCTTATCCAAGAGGCCGCAGACACCGAAACCGGTGGCATTTTGGCCTTCCTTCCTGGCGAAGGTGAAATTCACCGCGTGGCCGCGCTTCTTCGCCCTCACCTTGCCCCTGACACGGTTTTGCATTGCCTCTATGGCCGCATGGAATTTAGCGCCCAACGCGCCGCTCTTGCCCCTGAAAAACTACGTAAAATCGTGTTGGCGACATCGATCGCGGAAACCTCGCTCACCATCCCAGATATCCGCGTGGTGGTGGATGCTGGACTGGCGCGCCGTGCGGTGTTTGACCCGACCACAGGCATGTCAAAGCTCATCACAGACAAAGCATCCAAAGCCGAAAGCACCCAGCGCGCTGGACGTGCTGGCCGCGTTGAACCCGGTGTTTGTTATCGGTTTTGGGCCCGCGCCGAAGACGGCATGCGCCGCAAACACGCACCTGCGGAAATTGAGGCGGCCGATCTTTCTTCTTTTGCGCTTGAACTTGCAAAATGGGGGGCGCGCCACGGGGCGGATTTGCCATTTCTGACACCGCCACCTGATGGCACATTAGCAAATGCACAAACGCTCTTGCAGTCGCTTGATATGTTAGGCGAGGACCTACAGATCACGCCTTATGGCCAAGACGCAGCGCGCCTTCCCACCCATCCGCGGGTTGCCCATATGCTTTTGGAATGCGGGGCGCAGGCGGCACCATTGGCAGCACTTTTAACGGAACGTGATCCCCTTCGAAACGCACCTTCGGATCTCAACTTACGACTTGAGGCGCTCAAGGACAGCAAAGCCTTTTCGCGCAATCATCCTTACGACATCAACGCCCAAACCCTCAAATCCATCCGCTCTGAGGCCAAACGGCTCACACGGTTCACGAATGCCAGCACAAAAAGCTGGAGCACGGGTGAAATGCTCTCACAGGCCTATCCGGACCGCATCGGCATGCGCCGCAAAGGCGATGCACCGCGGTATGTCCTTTCAGGGGGACAAGGTGCCGTGTTTGACGCCACGGACCGCCTTGGAACAGCGCGCTTTGTGGTTGTGTCAGACCTTGATGGGGATCGCCGTGAGGCCAAGGTGCGCCATGCAGCCGCCATTGACGGCGCCGCCCTTGAGGCGCATTTTTCAGGCCAGATCACGGTTCAAGACACCTGTCATTGGTCCAAAAAGGACCGCCGTATTTTTGCCCATCGCGAAACGCGTCTCGGGGCCTTGGTGCTCAGGCAGCAGAATTGGAAAACTGCCCCTGATGACGCCTATGCGGCAGCGGCCTGTGACGGGTTTCGTGACTTAGGGCTGCCACATACAAAACATGTGGATTTATTTTTGGCACGCGTCACCCTCATGGCGGGCGATGATTGGCCAAGCCATGATATGGCACATCTTCTTGAAACACTCGAAGATTGGCTGTTGCCGCATGTGCCGCGCCTCACCACAGAGGGGGATTTAAAATCCTTTGATATCTTGCCTGCGCTTAAAGCGCGCTTAAGTTGGGACCAGCAAAACAAGCTTGATCAAATGGTGCCGGCACATTTCACGACCCCTATGGGGCGCAAAATTGCCATTGATTATAGCGGCGATGCCCCGACAATCGAAATTCGGCTCCAAGAGATGTTTGGCACCACAATCCACCCAACCGTTGGCCCGCGCCGGGTGCCGCTTCGGGTGATTTTAACATCCCCGGCCCATCGCCCCATTCAAACCACTTTGGATATTCCGAATTTTTGGCGCACCAGCTACGATGATGTGCGCAAAGACATGCGCGGGCGTTACCCCAAACATCCATGGCCCGAAGACCCGAGCGCCCATGATCCCACCCTCAAAACAAAGCGCAAAGGCGGCGGATTATAATATTTTTGTTACATTCCTCCCATAAGTGAGGCATAAAACCTTCACTATTGGCCCCTATTTTGGGCCCACAAAAATCGAGCAGGCGAAAATGACGCCCAAAATAAAACAGATCTGGCGCGCCATTATGGTGCCAGAGGACGACATCGCAAGCCGCCAACAAGTGGCCGCTCTTTGTGTGCGCGATGGGGAAAACGGCCCTGAAATCCTTTTAATCACCAGCCGTGGTTCCAAGCGGTGGATTATTCCCAAAGGCTGGCCCATGAAAAACAAAAGCTACGCCAAAGCCGCACAGATCGAAGCTTGGGAAGAAGCAGGCGTCATCCCCAAAAAGCTCTATAAAAGCAACATCGGAAGCTACACCTATGACAAAGAGCTAAATTCAGGCGAAATCATACCATGCCGCGCCTTTATTTACCGCATCGATGTCAAAAAAATGAAGAAAAACTTCCCTGAAAAAGGGCAGCGTAAGCTTCAATGGCTC
>JBMYYE010000082.1:0-10748 GCA_049609065.1 Halocynthiibacter sp. | reverse complement strand
TCGGACCAATCACCGTCGCGCCAGCCATTTCTTGCATCAATTTGGTTGAAATCGACGCGGAATGGCGTGCAGGAACCACCAATACATTGGCAGGCCCCGTGAGGCGTGAGAACGGGTAACGTTTCATCGCTTCCATATTGAGCGCCACATCAACCGCCATTTCGCCTTCGTATTCGAAATCCACGCCGCGCTGATCCAAGATATTTGGCGCAAGGTGCATTTTTTCAGCGCGCTCAGACACTGGATATCCAAATGTTGAGAAACTCACAAACGCAACCCGCGGCGTAAGGCCCAGCGCCTTCGCAACGGACGCGCCGCGCTCCGCGATATTCGCAAGATCGTTTTCATCAGGCCATTCATGCACCAACGTATCCGCCATCAACACAACGCGCCCCTTATGGAGCATCGCGGTCACACCCACAGCGCCATCTTTGGCACGCGCATCAAACACGTAGTTGATCCGATCCAAAACATGGGCTGATTTTCGTGTCGCGCCCGTGACAAGAGCATCGCCATGCCCATGCGCCAGCATCAAAGCCGCAAACACATGGCGATCACGCGCAGCGAGGCGGTGAATGTCATGACGATCAAAGCCTTCGCGCTGAAGCCGTGAATAAAGGTGGTTTTTATATTCCCGTAGATGCGTCGTATTCGCGGCGTTTACGATGTTTAGCTCACCAATCGCATCACTGATGCCCGCCTCTGTGAGTTTTGCATTCACATCATCTTCGCGGCCAACAACCAACGCACGGCCAAGACCATTCCGTTGATATTGAACCGCCGCACGTAGGATGCGCGGATCATCGCCTTCGGCAAAAATCATCGAGGCTTGTGCCGCTTTTGCACGCGCATGAATGCCGCGCATAATAGATGCGGTTGGGTCAAGGCGCGCCTTGAGGCTCTCTTTATACCCATCCATATCGATAATCGGGCGACGCGCCACCCCTGTATCCATCCCAGCTTGGGCAACTTTCGGCGGGATCATATAAATCAAACGCGGATCAAACGGCGTTGGAATAATATAGTCGCGCCCAAATGTAAGGTTTTTGCCGTAAGCCATCGCAACTTCGTCAGGCACATCCGCACGCGCCATTTCCGCCAGCGCCTCAGCACATGCAATTTTCATTTCGTCATTGATCGCGCGCGCATTCACATCGAGCGCCCCACGGAACAAATATGGGAACCCCAAAACATTATTCACCTGGTTCGGATAATCGGAACGACCCGTCGCAACAATCGCGTCTTCACGCACGGCGTGTGCTTCTTCAGGTGTGATTTCCGGATCAGGGTTGGCCATCGCAAAAATCACAGGATCTTTGCCCATGCTTTCAACCATCTCAGGTGTCACAGCACCCTTCACGGATACGCCCAAAAACACATCCGCGCCATTCATGGCGTCTTCAAGTGTGCGCAAATCCGTGTCAACCGCATGGGCGGATTTCCATTGGTTCATACCTTCGGTACGACCTTGGTAAATTACGCCTTTCGTATCACAAACGATACAGTTCTCATGGCGTGCGCCCATGGATTTAATCAATTCAATACAGGCAATGCCCGCCGCGCCTGCACCATTTAGAACGATTTTACAGTCTTCAATTTTTTTACCCGAAATATGCAGCGCATTCAAAAGCCCCGCCGCACAAATCACCGCAGTCCCGTGTTGATCATCATGAAAAACCGGGATGTCCATTTCTTCTTTGAGCCGCTGCTCAATGATAAAACACTCAGGTGCTTTAATATCCTCAAGGTTAATACCACCGAAACTCGGCCCCATGAGCTTCACCGCATTGATAAAGGCCTCTGGATCCTCGGTATCCAATTCAAGATCGATGGAGTTCACATCCGCAAAGCGTTTGAACAAAACGGCTTTGCCTTCCATCACCGGCTTAGACGCCAGCGCCCCCAAATTCCCCAATCCCAAAACGGCCGTCCCGTTTGAAATCACCGCAACAAGGTTCCCCTTATTTGTATAATCATACGCCGTTTCAGGGTTGGCTGCGATTGCTTCACAAGGGACAGCAACACCAGGCGAATACGCCAATGACAAATCCCGTTGCGTGGTCATCGGTGTTGATGGAACGACCTCATATTTCCCGGGCTTTGGCTCCAAGTGATAGGCCAGAGCCTCTTCCGCGGTGACTTTTGTGACATTTGCCATAATGGGGGCCTTTTCTCTTTGCGAAAGTTTTTCATACAAAGCTTTTTGCGCAATAACAATACCCACTTAGCGGAAGTTTCGATATATTTGCAAAGCAATGACACCCTTTTACCAAACCATTCCACGGTCTGGACAAAACACAGCCTAAACGGCATTTCGCCTTTGCCCCATTCTGAATATTCGCTATCAATACATTCAACACTTCCGGGGGGAACACGTGAGCAGCTCTAAATCCGGCGTCACTCCAATGATGGCGCAATTTCTTGAGATAAAATCAAACTATCCAAATGCGCTTTTGTTTTATCGCATGGGTGATTTTTATGAACTGTTTTTCGATGATGCCGTTGCTGCGGCCGAAGCTCTTGATATCGCGCTTACAAAACGTGGCAAACACCACGGGACTGAAATCCCCATGTGCGGCGTTCCGCATCATGCGGCCGAAGGCTATCTTCTTACGCTCATCCGCAAAGGATTTCGCGTTGCGGTTTGCGAACAGCTCGAAAGCCCCGCCGAAGCCAAAAAGCGTGGGTACAAAGCCGTTGTAAAACGTGATGTTGTGCGCCTCGTAACACCAGGAACCTTAACCGAAGACAGCCTTCTAAATGCCCGCCGCCACAACTTCCTCGCGGCGTATTCCGAAATCCGGGGCGACGGGGCGCTGGCATGGGTTGATATTTCCACAGGGACGTTTCACGTCTCACCTTGCCCCGCCGTGCGGCTTGGTCCGGAAATCGCCCGCTTGAACCCTCGGGAACTTATCATCCTTGATGGGGATTTGGAAAAATATGCTGAGTTAGAGACTGATTTTGATGTCTCTCTCACCCCGCTTTCGACCGCGAGTTTTGATAGCAAAAACGCCAATGCACGCCTTTGCGCCCTTTTCTCTACCGATAGTTTGGATGCCTACGGGCAATTTGAACGCGCGGAGCTTTCTGCCATGGGGGCGCTTGTTGATTACCTCGATATCACCCAAAAAGGAAAGCTACCGCTTCTTCATCCGCCAAAAAAAGAAAGCGCGGATAAGGTCATGCAAATTGATGCATCAACACGACGCAACCTAGAAATTTCCAAAAGCCTTTCTGGGGCGCGCGACGCGACGCTTATTGCTACGATTGATCGCACGCTAACGGCCGCAGGTGGGCGATTGCTCGAACATCGGCTTTCAAGCCCCTCTTGCGACCTTACTGTGATCGAAGATCGGCTTAATTGCGTAGATCATTTTATATCCGAACCGAGCTTGGCCCAAAACCTTCGTGATATATTGCGAAAATCACCCGACATCGATCGTGCGCTGTCTCGTATTGGGTTGGAGCGCGCGGGGCCGCGGGATCTCACGGCTATTCGCGATGGTTTAAAAGAGGCTGAAAACCTCCATCAAAGCCTTACTGGTGATCGCCCGCCTCTCTTGGCCCGTGTTTCTAACGATCTCATTGGGTTTTCCGAGTTAATCGACCTGCTTGAGCGCGCTCTTATCGCCGAACCGCCACTTTTATCGCGTGATGGTGGGTTTATTGCCTCAGGTTATCATGAGGAATTGGATGAAATGCGCACCCTGCGCGACGAGGGGCGTAGTGTTATCGCCGCTATGCAATCCAGCTACGTAGACATGACGGGCATTACCGCGTTAAAGGTCAAACATAACAACGTGCTTGGTTATTTTATCGAAACCACCTCCACCCATGCACAAAAGATGCTCTCAGAGCCCTTTTCAGAAACCTTCATCCATCGACAAACCACAGCCAATGCGGTGCGATTTACAACGGTTGAGCTTTCTGAAATTGAGACGAAGATTCACAATGCGGGTGCCCGCGCCTTAGAAATCGAAAAAGCACTCTTTTCGACCCTAATGCAGGCAATTTTGCAAATTTCTGATCATATTAGCATCGCAGCACAGGCCATTTCTGAAATTGATACCGCCACCGCGTTCGCAGATATCGCTCGCGATCAAAACTGGTGTCGACCACTGATGGACGATAGCCGTGCCTTTGACATCGAAAAAGGGCGCCACCCCGTGGTTGAAGCGGCGCTCAAAAAGGATAGCACATCCCCCTTTATCCCAAATGACTGTGATCTATCCGATGGATCAGACGGTGCGCATGTTTGGCTGCTCACCGGGCCAAATATGGCCGGTAAATCCACGTTCTTACGTCAAAACGCGCTCATCGCGCTTTTGGCACAGGCTGGGTCATATGTTCCAGCAAGCCGCGCACATATTGGAATCGTAAAGCAACTCTTTTCGCGTGTCGGGGCCTCCGATGATTTGGCGCGCGGGCGATCCACATTTATGGTGGAAATGGTTGAAACCGCTGCGATTTTAAACCAAGCAAGTGAACACGCCCTTGTTATTCTTGATGAAATTGGGCGCGGAACCGCTACCTATGACGGGCTTTCGATTGCATGGGCCACCCTTGAACATCTACATGATGTGAACAAAGCGCGGGCGCTTTTTGCCACGCATTATCACGAAATGACGACCCTTTCTTCAAAGCTATCTGGCGTGGAAAACGCAACCGTTTCCGTGCGTGAGTGGGAAGGCGAAGTGATCTTCATGCATGAGGTCATCAAGGGTGCCGCGGATCGATCATATGGGGTTCAGGTTGCAAAGCTTGCTGGCCTGCCAGCAAGCGTGATTACACGGGCCAAGTCGGTTCTTGAGGCCCTTGAAAAAGGGGAACGTGATGGGGCCGCGGGCAAAAAGGCAGTCATTGACGATCTACCACTTTTCTCCGCAACGCCGCCCCCGATTTCATCAACGCCCAAACCATCAGCAATGTCTAAGCGGATAAAGGAGGTGTTTCCAGATAACCTCACCCCGCGCGAGGCGCTTGATGTGTTGTATGAGCTCAAAGCGCTGTCTGATACTGAATAAAAAGGCCGCCCAGTGGGCGGCCATATCATTTAAGATGCTGGTGTAGAGGACACGCCAACTTGTGCGGGCCGCAACAACCGATCATGAAGCATGAAACCTTCTGCCATGACTTGGATAATGTCACCAGCTTTGGTGTCTGGAACTGGTGCTTCAAACATTGCTTGATGAATCTGTGGATCAAATTTATCACCCACTTCAGGCGCAACCTTATCGATGCCGTGTTTTGAAAACACGTTGAGCAATTCACGCATCGTAAGGTCAATTCCCTCAAGCAGCGCTGCATTTGCTTCGCGCTGTTCGGGTGTGACCGCCTCAAGCGCACGCGCAAGGTTGTCGTGCACGGGCAACATATCACGCGCCAATTTGGACCCGCCATAGTTTTCCGCCTCTTTACGATCACGGTCTGAACGTTTGCGTGCGTTTTCTGCATCCGCCAATGCGCGCATAAACCGGTCTTTAAAGTCGTCACGTTCCGCACGAATTGCGTCCAGCTCATCCACCTCAGCAGGTTCTTCTGTCAAATCAATGTCCACATCGATATCTTCGCCTGCGAGCGCTTCTTCTAAAATATCTTTTTGATCGTCTTGGCCCATAGTTCTTTCCTTAGCTCTGGCTGGAAATCATTTTCCCAACCAATTGCGCCGTATAATCCACAATCGGCACGATCCGCCCATAGTTGAGCCGCGTGGGTCCAATGACCCCAATCGCACCAATCACCTTTCGGTCTGAGTTCATATATGGAGAAACCACCAAAGAGCTACCCGAAAGTGAAAATAATTTGTTTTCTGAGCCAATAAAAATGCGAACGCCCTCCCCTTCATCGGTGAGATCAAGGAAGCTTGCGATATCTCGCTTACGTTCAAGGTCATCAAAGAGAAGTCTGATACGATCCAGTTCCTCATCATTTTGCGCATCTTCCAAAAGGTTTGAGCGCCCACGCACAATCAACCGTTCAAAGCTGCTGCCTTCATTTTCCCAAAGCGCAATCCCCGCCTCAATCAGGTTTTTGGCAAGTACATCAATCTCTTGCCTGCGGTTTTTAACCTCTTGCGTCATAACTTTGCGCAACTCGTCTACTGTGCGTCCTTCAGCCAAAGCATTCAAGAAATTGGCCGCCTCTCGCATCGAAGACGGTGTTTGGCCAGGTGGCGGCACAAAAACACGGTTTTCCACATGACCATCCGCAAACACCAGCACCACCAAAGCCCGCCCATCCCCAAGGGCCACAAATTCAATATGCTTAATCGGCGCTTCGTATTTCTGCGTCAAAACCAATGATGCGCCTTGGGTTAACCCCGAAAGCGTTTCACCAATGCGATCAAGCCGCGCTTCGATATCGGAATCGGCGTCATTCACCGTGGCATTAATGGATGTGAGGTCCTCTTTCCCAAGGTCCCGCATTTCCAAAATGCCATCCACAAACATCCGAAGCCCCGTTTGCGTCGGAATACGGCCCGCAGACACATGCGGCGCCTGCAAGAGCCCAAAATGTTCCAGATCCTGCATCACGTTACGCACCGTCGCCGCGGATACTTTTTCACTCAGCGTCCGTGTTAAGCTCCGCGATCCGGTGGGTTCACCTGTTTCTAGGTAGGATTCCACGATCTGCTGAAAGACTTCGCGCGAGCGATCGTTGAGGTCGGAAAAAATATTCGCTTCTTTTGACATGCACTCACCAAATTTTGTGTTCGCATTAAAGAAGTTTCAGCCGAAAAGGTCAATCAAGCTTGCGCCCTAAGCCCTGCCTCCGTTAAGGAAAGCTAAGTTCACATGAAAGGAATTTCCATGCGCCCTTCTGGCCGTTCACTTGATCAAATGCGTAATGTTTCAATCGAAACGAATGTTTCTCGCCATGCTGAGGGATCTTGCCTCATCAAAATGGGGGATACCCACGTTCTTTGCACAGCAAGCATCGATGAAAAAGTCCCGCCTTTTATGCGAAATTCTGGCCTTGGTTGGGTGACTGCGGAATATGGCATGTTACCACGTGCCACACACACGCGCATGCGCCGTGAAGCAAAAAACGGTCAATCCGGTCGCACACAAGAAATTCAGCGCCTCATTGGCCGCAGTCTACGTGCGGGTGTGGACCGCGTTTCTCTTGGTGAGCGCCAAATCCAAGTAGATTGTGATGTCATTCAAGCAGACGGCGGCACACGGTGCGCCTCAATCACGGGTGGGTGGGTTGCACTTCGCCTTGCCGTGAACAAATTGATGAAAGCTGGCGATGTCATTACGAACCCACTAACAGACCCTATTTCAGCGATTTCTTGTGGTATTTACGCAGGCCAGGCCGTGCTTGACCTCGATTACCCAGAAGATAGCGAAGCAGGCGTTGATGGAAATTTTATCCTTCACGGCAATCAATTGGTTGAAGTTCAAATGTCTGCAGAAGGCTCAACTTTCAGCCGCAACCAAATGAACGAGCTTATGGATCTCGCAGAAAAAGGCACCGCCGAATTGATGGCGGCTCAACTCAAAGCGGTGGAATAATGCGTAAATTTAACGGCGATACCCTCATCATTGCGTCCCATAATCAGGGAAAAATCCGCGAAATTGGCGCATTGTTGAAACCTTTCGGGGTTACTGTGAAATCTGCTGGTGACTTTGATCTCGAAGAGCCAGAAGAAACAGAAGACACATTCGCTGGAAATGCACGCATTAAGGCGCATTTTGCAGCCAAAGCGACGGGACATCCCGCCTTATCCGACGACAGCGGCCTAATGGTTGACGCGCTGGATGGCGCGCCGGGTGTTTATACCGCTGATTGGGCAGAAACCCCCAACGGCCGTGATTTTCCAATGGCGATGGAAAAGGTTCAAAAGCTTCTCGACGACAAAGCCGCAGCCGAGCCTCGCAACGCGAGCTTTAACTGCACACTTTGCATTGCTTGGCCCGATGGTCATGATGAGGTGTTCAACGGTCAAACGCACGGACATCTTACCTGGCCCATGCGCGGAGATCACGGGTTTGGATTTGATCCCGTATTCATTCCGAACGGTCACAGCCAGACATTTGGTGAAATGACGCCCGAAGAAAAACAGCCGCTAACCCACCGCGCTGCCGCCTTCAAATTACTGGTAGAGGGTTGTTTTGCTTGAGAATTGGCAACAACACGGCTTTGGGCTTTATGTCCACTGGCCCTTTTGCCAAGCAAAATGCCCCTATTGCGACTTTAACAGCTATGTATCTGATAACATTGAGATTTCTGCGTGGGAAACGGCTTTTTTGGCAGAAATTGAGTATTGGGCTGCGGTAACAGGACCACGCGTTTTAACCTCCGTTTACTTTGGAGGTGGCACGCCAAGCCTAATGCCGCCCAATCTCGTTGCGGCCATCATTGATAAGGCGGCAAGCCTCTGGTCTTTGGCGAATGATTGCGAAATCACGCTCGAAGCGAATCCAACTTCTGTCGAGGCCACAAAATTCGAGGGGTTCAAAGCCGCAGGGGTCAATCGAATTTCCATGGGATTTCAAGCCCTCAACGATCACGATCTAAAAGCGCTTGGCCGGCTGCATAGCGTAGACGAAAGCCTCAAAGCCTTGGACACGGCTCAATCGCTTTTTGAGCGCGTAAACTTTGACCTCATTTACGGCCGCCAAAATCAAAGCAAGCAAGATTGGGAACGCGAGCTCAATCAAGCCATTAACCTTAATCCATCGCACATGTCGTTGTATCAACTCACCATTGAAAGCGGCACACGGTTTGCCGATCTTTACAACGCCGGCAAGCTTCGGGGGTTACCAGACGAAGACCACGGCGCCGATCTTTATGAATTAACACAAGAGATCACGCAAAATGCGGGCCTTCCTTCATATGAGGTATCAAACCACGCGCGCTCAGGTGAACAATCCCAACACAATCTCATTTATTGGCGTGCGGGGGATTACATTGGAATTGGGCCTGGCGCCCACGGGCGTTACACGATCCGGGGCACGCGATATGCAACGGAAACTGAAATCGCACCTTTAACTTGGCTAGACGCCGCCACACGGAGATCAGATCAACATCGTACGCGCATCACTCAAAGCCGGAATGATGTTGATAACGAAGTCCTCATGATGGGGCTGCGCACCAACGAAGGTGTAGATCTTACGCGTCTAAACTTGAGAGAAAAAGAGTTTTTATATAATAAAATCAATTTACTATCAGAAGACGCTCTCGTTCAGCTGCGCTCAGATACACTCTTCACAACATCAAATGGCAAGCTCCTTCTAAATCATGTCATTAAAGAGCTTTTGGTTCAATAATGCGGTATTTTTGGTTCAGTATCGGGGCTATTTCACTCTGCCTTGCGCTGATTGGCATCCCGTTGCCGCTTTTGCCAACGGTGCCGTTTCTGCTTCTCTCAGCCTTTGCATTTGCTCGCAGCTCAGAACAGCTCCATAATTGGTTAATAAATCACCCAAAACTGGGGCCGTCAATCGCACACTGGGAAAAATCAGGCGCGATAGGGCCGCGCGCAAAAAAATACGCAACACTTTCAATTTTCGCTTCTTTTGCGCTGGCTTATGCCTTTGGGGCACCCACAAATGCTCTCATAATACAATCCGTCGTGCTTTTGGCTGTCATGGTCTTTATCTGGACAAGACCTAGCGCCTAGCGGCCCTTATTAAGAAGTTGGCACAAATCATCTAATCCAGCCAAATCTTTGTACCGAATAACAAGCTTTCCTGCTTCATCACCTGTTTTATGATCAATTTGAACTTTCAGCCCCAAAGCTGCACTTAGATCTTTTTCAAGCGCAACCGTATCTGCGTCCTTTTCGGCTCTAACGCGGGGTAAAACCGGAACTTTTACGGTTTTTGACAGGCGCTCTGCTTCTCGTACAGACAATCCTTTTGATGCTATTTGCTTTGCCAATTCCGATGGGTTGTCCATTGTAATCAAAGCGCGCGCATGCCCCATAGACAACCGGCCGTCGCCGAGCATTTCCTGAACATCTGAAGGAAGCTTAAGCAAACGAAGCAGATTTGCGATGTGGCTCCGGCTTTTGGATAAAACAACACCCATCTTTTCTTGCGTATAGTCAAATTTATCCATCAACTGCCGATAGCCGTGTGCTTCTTCGATAGGGTTTAGATCTGCGCGCTGAATGTTTTCAATGATCGCGATCTCCAGCACTTCAACATCACTAAAATCCCGCACAATGACAGGAATTTCATGGAGATTTGCACGCTGAGAGGCCCGCCAGCGGCGCTCCCCAGCTACAATTTCATATTCAGAATCTGACGCTTTGATTTTTCGAACAATCAAAGGTTGAATAACGCCCTTTTCTTGAATGGATTCAGATAGTTCGGTAAGTGCTTCTTCTGAAAAAACCTTACGAGGCTGATCAGGATTTGGATGAACATGCTCAATTGGCACCATCAAATCAGGTGCAGAGCGCGGCCCAGGCGTAGACAGCTCATTCACATCACTCATCAAAGCGGACAATCCACGGCCAAGCCCGCGTTTATCATGTGCCTTCTTAACCATAGTTTTCTCCTTAAACGCTCTTTGCGATCAATTCGTTAGCCAGTGCTTTATACGCCTGGCTACCTTTTGACATTGGGTCGTATTCTGTAACCGGCATTGCATATGACGGTGCTTCACTTACGCGGACATTTCGAGGAATCATGGTTTTAAACACCAGCTCTCCTAGATTTTCTCGTGCGTCACCCTCAACCTGTGAGGACAAATTATTTCGCGCATCAAACATCGTAAGCACCACACCCTCA
>JBMYYE010000081.1:0-10894 GCA_049609065.1 Halocynthiibacter sp. | reverse complement strand
GCATTCTCAGCGCCAACATCACCAGCAAGGTCACCGCAACAAGAAGGTAAACTGGCCAACGATCAGGAAACAGCCACGGCAAACAAAGCGCATAAACCCCCGTCCCGATATGCACCAATTTACGTTGCACTTCCGCAGGCATATTCCACCTTTGCACAACAGCCATAAGACCGAGCAAAACCGCAACCGAACCCGCCGCCAGCGCAAGTTGCACCGCCATGCTCATTCTTTCACCTCTTCCACCACAAAATCAGAATAGAAGAAGGCCTTATCTTGCGCCTTAAGGTGCGTTTCAACATCCGCAAGAGTGGTGATTTTGTCCACGTAGGCGGCGGGCACACGCCGCGGGGCCATCATATTCCAATAGACCAAGCGGGCCCCAGGTTCCGATGCCTTTAACACAGAGCCATAAACCGCTTCAAAAACGTCAGGCGACATATATTCAAAAATATCAGACAGATTAAACCCAACCGCTTTTTCCCCTGTCGCGACAAAAGCTTCCAATGCGCCTGGCACAATCTCAATTCGGTCAAGACGTGTTTTAATCGTTTCAAAATGTTCTGCGCGCCATGTCATGGGCAGCGCGGTGCCGTGGGTTCCTTTCATGATCCAGTGTAAATACGGATTTTCCGCCGGATCACAGGTGACCGCAGCGTGATAAATGCGCCGCGCAACATGCTGGGCAGGGCTGCCTTCGACATAGTCAAAGAACGCTTTATCGCGGCCCATGCGCCCCATCACGAAGCGAGAAAAGAACACATTCAACAATAACCGCCAACGCCATGTATTAAAGCGCTCATCCAAAAAAGCGCGTCGTTCTTCTATCGGCCGCGACACAAAAATATCGTCAATGGTTTTCCTTGAATGCACAAGCGGTAGGAGCCATTTTCGAAAAATTCGAAAATACTGCTCAAACTTGCCAACGCCCCCTGCACCGTAACGCACAACATTTTTAGCTTGGCCCGCCCAAAACGCCTGTGTCTCTCGGTCCAAATTTTCTATGGTCTGAAAAAGCAACTCTTTTCGCTGGTCGCTCGGACGGGCGCCCATCAACTCAAGAAATTCAGGATGGGTCAACGTTTGAAACGCCGCAATACGCAATTTCAGGCAAGAAATCTGAGCCAAGGACAGGTCAACAACCACAATTTTTCGCGGATCCAATGTCAACATTGCCAGCGCATTGTCACCTGCCGCGCAAATCGACACGAGCGTCCCGCCCGTGCTGGGCCCTAGCCCTGCGGTCAAAACATCCGCATCCTCCCAGAGCTGCGCATATCGTATGTGATCAAAAGCCGCCTTTGCTTCAATTTCAGATGTCTGCATCACATTTCTCCACTTCTCCTGTTGCCCCATCGACGCAAATGCGTTGCCCATCTGTAATCCATTGGGTGGCCCCTTTGAGGCCCACAACACATGGTATGCCCAATTCACGGGCAACAATGGCGGAATGTGATAATAATGACCCGCGCTCCACAACAATAGCAGATGCATTGGAAAAGACAGCAATCCAACCTGGATCCGTATGACGCGCCACCAAGATATCCCCCGGTGTGAGCGTTTCTGTACGCGGATCGCGAATGATGCGCGCATTTGCGCAGACTTTCCCCGCAGAACATCCCGTTGCAACACGTGATGTTGAGGTATCGTTTGGCACGGTAACCTCATTCCAGACTGGCGCGATGGCCGGCCCTCGTACTTCAATACGTTCAGGGGGATCAAGACGCTCTGAGGCGGTGTGATCTTCTGATTTTCGCAAGGCCACTAAAGATTTCAGATCCGCCGTCAGACCAAAGCCTTCGACCGCGCCTAAGACTTCTTCCGTTGTTAAGAAAAACACATCTCGTGGAGTGCTCAACACATCGCGCGCGGTCAGTTCACGCCCGAGCGCAAGGAAAACCCGACGCGTATATCCAAAAATTCGCGTGCGCTCAAAACGCAAGTTTTCCCGGTCACGAACACGCGCTTTGGTCCAAGAAACAATCCATTTGGCAAACCCACGTTTGACGATATTCTTAGGAAACAGGCCACCCCAATCCGGGGTCGCGGTGATGTGTTCAGATGTAGAGGGACGCATCGCGCTGGCGGCGATCGCCTGAAGAAGGCTCGTTGGGTCATCACTTAGGGGAATACTTTCGAGCTTCAATTCTTCCGTACAACGATCCCCGAATTTATCAAGATATGACTGCACCGCGAATAAAATATCAGGAAACCCATCTAGCGCATCCACCCCCTCCGTCATCAGGCGGTCTTCTATCCCTGCGTTGCGCACCATTGCCCCCATCGTTGCAATGCGCTGTGCGGGCTCAGCAGACACGATATCGCCTTGTCCAATCATCACATCATTATGCAGCAAAAGCCCCTGCTCCCCGAGCCATTTTTCCATGAGATTGCGCGATGCTCCAAACGCAATCATACACAAAAAATCATTGACCAATGGCGCATCCCAACGGTCCAGCAGCGTGCTTTCTATTCTACGGTATTCTGCGGCCAATTCTGTTGGGCCTGCCGTTTTTGTGTCAAACCCGCTACTAAGGGCCGCGTTTAATCGTTCATAGAACCGTGCTTTGGTTCTAGGAAGACGCAGCGCTTGCCAAAAGAGCCCTGCCCCGACCTTCGCGAGTTTCAGATACTCGCACAGCCGTGCCACCCCGTGCGCCGGCGGTGGGCCGATTGTATCGGTCACTTCCGCAGGCATTGGGGTATCCACCCCCATCATGGTTTCCATATACGCACGATTGAGCGAAAAGCCCGGCAGCAACGCCAAAGCACGGTACCAATTCACAAGGTTGTAATAGACACGCCCATCAATGCGACCCAACATGTTGGAAAAAACAGGGGCATTTTCCGCAATGGTTGTTGCTGGCACACCAAGCAAGGCCACAAACGCCTGATACACGCGGGTATAGACATGAACCGCAAAAGAATAGGTCAGGGGGCTGACCATGCCCGGATAGCTTTCAACAATGTTGGAGTTGTCAAAAATCGTCAGCGCAGTATCAGGCTGTGGCGCAGGCAAAAGCGCCGTCGTAATCGGACGTGACTGCAAAATATGTAAGCCATCCACATCAAACGCCCATTCAATATCTTGGGGCAAACCAAACACAGATTGCGCCTTACGTGCAAGATCCGCCACTTCATATGCCTGTTCTTCGGTGAGAACCTCAGCGGCAATCGGGCGTTTTATATTTGGGCCAATTACCCAATCTTCTCCATCTTCCTCACCAGAGACCAATCGTTCACCCAGCCCCGCAATAGCGGAAATCACAACCTGATCTTGGCGCCCTGTTACGGGGTCCGCGGAAAAGGCCACACCTGCAGCGGTGGCATCAATCATCGTTTGCACTATGACGGCTGGGCCTTCCTCAACACCGCCAGATTTAAGCGCGCGGTATGTGGCAACCGTATTTGAAAAACCCGATTCCCAAACCGTTCTCGCGGCGGACCACACATCTTGGGCCGCAACATTCAAAACGGTTTCGAATTGGCCTGCATGGCTGTGTTCGGCCCCATCTTCTTGGCGTGCCGAACTGCGCACCGCAAATGGGCCAGTCCCAAGGGCAGACAGCTCTGCCTCCAGTTCGTCTAGCATTTCTGAATTTTCAAACGCCGCGGTTGTAATGACAAAAAATGACGGCGGGTTAAAGCCGCACGCGGCAAGTTTGGACAGCGCTACCGCTTTGCCTCCGACCTCTTGCACATTTGTGGCGGCGGCTTGTCTAATAATATACGGCATCAAAAATCCTCATAACAACAGGGGCGAACCCCGCCAGAGCATAACAGGCAAAGACCCATAATCCGGCCAACATATCCATCCGTTTTTCGGCCGCATCCGTTGGGGATCGCGCATAAGAAACTGCCGCCCAGAGACACAAAACAAACAAAGCGCCCCCCAAAATGAGGCTCACCCATAAGCCCCCTGTTGCCGCACTCACTCCCAGCAATAAAAGATAGGACACCCCGCCACAGCCCACCCAAATGTAGGCCGCTTTCTTAGGTCCCCAAAGATGTGAATACGTTTCAACACCCGCAATTTCATTTTCTGGAGCCCACAGTTTGCGACCAATTTCGAGCAAACACCCATTCACAAAAGACAAAGCCAAAAACATCCACAACGCCCCTGCGGCACGGCCATTTGGCATCCATTCAAGACCCGTGAGCAAAAAATCAATAAGCGGCATGATGGCCATGTGGCTTAAAAGGTAAAGCACAGGGCGCGCCTTTAGCCAATCTCCCACACCAAATTCCAGCGTCATTGCCGTAAGCCAGACCCAAACCAAAACCAACAACCACACCGCAGGGGGCGACCAGAGCCATACCGCCAGCGCAGCAATGGGCAGTGAGACGAAACCCAACGACACAATAAAACGTAACGAAATCAACCCCCGTGGAATCGGGCGATCGGGCCTATAGAGTTTATCCTCTTCGAGGTCTTTATATTCATCACAAACCCGCAATTGAAAAAACAGCATCATTGCGACAACAAAACCTGCGATATATCCCCCGAAACTGGGGAATGGTCGCCCGGCCAATTCCGCAGAAACGGAAAGGCTCGCCGCGGAAAACATTGCCAGAAGCGGTACCGTTTTAAACAGCGGAAAGCGCTCTTTTTGATATGTCCAAAGGGCAGAGATGCTCATCTATGGCGCGCCAAATTTTCATGCGCTCGGGTGAAATGCCCCGCAGCAATCGCAGCCACAATAGAAATTTCACCGCATAGGCAAATGGCCGCGGCCACTTCTGCTAAGGCGGCACCGTTTCCTGCGCCCTTTAGGCCCAAAATATTCAACCCTGCGGACTGGCTTGGCAATCCTGTGCCACCCCCCACGGATCCGACCAAAATGTTAGGCAGGGTTACGCTACAAAAAAGATCCTCACCCCGTGCTTCCATTCGCGTAATGCCCACTGCGCTTTCTGCCACACACGCCGCATCTTGGCCTGTGGCGATATAAAACGCCGCCAAACCATTTGCAAAATGCGCTTGCGCCCCAAGCTGTCCAGAAAGGTGAGAACCAAGATTGGCAACCTGACCATAGTCCAACATCGTCTGCACGCTGGTGCCTAGCGTCGATTGCACCACATCCGCAGGCAATGTCACCGAGGCACTTACTTTACGCCCGCGCCCCGTCACCAAACCCAAAAACGACGCTTTTTTATCGCCAGAAAAGTTGCCTTCAATATACCATGCATTCATTTTTACAAGACAGCGCGCCGCGATATCTTCGCAAAGCGCATTTGTTGCGATCGTGACCATATTTTGCCCCGCCGCATCCCCTGTTGTGTACCGGCAAATCAAAAAGACAACATTGTTATCGATCACGGGCTCGACCGAAACCAGTTTCCCGTGCTGCGTCGTGTGTTCGGCTGCGGCTTTGAGCGCATCAATTTCCCCGACAACCCATTCGACAAAAAGGCCCGATTCTAAAAGCGTATCAAACACAAATGCTGGCGTGCGGATCACACCTTCATATAAAAGCGCCGTGCTTATCCCGCCTGATTTTGTCGCGGCATAGGCCCCACGCGCATATGATGCCACTAAGGCAGCTTCGGTTGTGGCCATTGGAATATGAAACTCATTATGGGCATGCAAACCATTGATCCGCAAAGGTCCAATGATCCCCACCGGCATTTTTACGGTCCCAATGAAATTTTCAATATTGGCGCTATATTGATCTGGAGTTTCCATTGTAAGCGGATCTGCCAAAGCTGTGCGATCCTCTTGGGAGGCGGTTTCACTCAGCCTATCCCAGTATTTCGCCACGGACGCCGCGGTTGCTTTGCGCACGGGGCGCAAGGTTGTAAAATCCGCATCCCGTGGCAACATATTTTCTTCAATCATATCCGACTTAAACCGCGTACGGATTTTCTTAATCATCTCAATAATATGCGAGGGGATAGTCATGCAGCGTCCAACATATTGTTATACTCTGCCCACAATATGCCCCTATTGCTATGAAAAAAACAAGCATGCCATCCAAAGAAAGGCCCCCTACATCATTGAAGCCTAGGTTCAAAGGCTTTTACCTCCGCATACGCGAAGAATTTGCCCCGTAACCCAGCGCGCATCTGGAGATGCAAAGAAAGACACAGCACCCGCAACATCCTCACAGGTGCCTGCAACCCCAAGGGGCGTATTTTGCAAGCTAACCTCACGAAATTCATCCAATCCCACTTCATAATATAAATCAGTCTCCACTGCCGCAGGGGCGACGGCGTTCACGGTGATGCCACGCGGGCCAAGCTCATGCGCTAGACTGCATGTAATCGCATTTCCGGCCGCCTTGGTGGCGCCATAAACTGTGAATTCGGGGCCCCCTGCCGCCGCAATAGAGGTGATATTGATGATCCGACCATTTGGGCTCATGTCCTGACTTGCGGCTTGTGACATCAAGATCAATCCTTCGATATTAATCGAAAGCTGTTGTCGCATAGAGGCCGCGTCGATCTCTGCCAAAGGGGCGCGGCGGGCCCATCCAGCATTGTTGATCAACACATCCAACCGCGAAAATTTTTCAAATGCCGCAGCAACCACGGCGTCACAGCCAGCAACTGTTGTCACGTCGCCCTGCACTGCAATGGCCGTCCCCCCTTGTGATTGAATCTCTGCGCAAACCTGTTGGGCGGATGCCCCTTGGGTTCGGTAGTTTACCACAACCGCATAGCCATCTTTGGCCAAGCGTTTGGCGATGGCGGCCCCGATCCCACGCGATGCCCCTGTGACGATTGCTGTTTTTAAAACACTCATGTGATGTCCTTTACTGGAGAAGAATACTGACACCGCTCAAAACAATAACGAGGCCAAAAAAACGATTGAGAACCTGCACTGGTTTGGGCTGATGGATCACGCGGCGCACAACCACTCCGGCTAGGGTCCACCCAAATGTGGCCACACACCCCGCCGATGCAAACATAACCAAAAGCATGGCCATCCATGAAAAATACGGCGCATCGGTGCCTGATGCAATCGCAACAGCCGTTAGTGCCAAAACATATGCACCGGGATTGAGCAGCATTAAGATGATGGCCTGCCCTGCACCCATCGGCCGTGCCGTTGTCGAGCCTGTAAAGTCCAAAGGTGCGGTAAAAAATAGCTTCACGCCCAGATAGATCACAAAGAAACCACCAAACATAGATAACCCCATACGAACCCCAGCATGAGCCGCAACACCCCCTGAAATTCCTACGCTGGCCCCAACCAATATGAAAAGAAACGCAAGAACAGAGCCCACGATATGCGGCACAGAAGGCCACACACCAAATTGCGCACCAGAGCAAAACAGCAACACACTATTCACCCCAGGAGCGAGTATCAAAGTGCACGCCAATGGCAGTAGATCAAGAAACATCCGCCTCTCCCAACTCTTGTTCATAGAGACGGAATACGATACCCTTCCTGACAGCATTATGTCAGGAGTATTCAGTGCGACGTGCAGAACGACTATTTAGATTGGTTGGTTTACTGCGATCACAGCAGGTGTCGCGGGCTGAGGATTTGGCAGATCAGCTCGAAATGAGCGTGCGAACGATCTACCGTGACATCGCCCATCTGCAAAGCTCGGGCGTCCCAATTGATGGAGAAGCAGGTGTTGGTTATATCCTACGCCCGGGGTTTGATTTGCCCCCCATAACCCTATCGCCTGATCAAATTTCTGCGCTGGCCATTGGTCTTAAATTTGTCATCGAAGCCGCCGATCCTGATTTATCACAATCCGCCAAGGAGGTGCGCGATAAGCTCAGTTCTGTTTTACCCGAGGCCGCAGGTTTGGCGCTTCAGGCTGCCCCGTTTTTTGTCGCGCGCCGCGACGCACCCCCGCCAAACTTCACCCCCCAGATCCGTCATGCGATAGAGAATCGAAATGTCTTATCGATTTCATATGAAACGCCAAACGCGGCCCCAAGCAAGCGCACTATAGAGCCGCTGTCTTTGACCGTATTCACAGACGGATGGATGATCGGCAGCTGGTGCCGCCTGCGCCGTGACTTTAGGTATTTTCGTCTGGATAGAATTGCGGAGATTTCGGTCACACCCGAACAGTTCCAAAATCATCCAGAGCGTAACCTTACGGCGCTTCGCAAAGCGCGTGCATTGGAAACAGCTGCATGGGAAAACGCCCCATCATAAGGCTTAGATCACTTTTTTCCATTCAATCAATTCAACCGATTGGAAAAGGCCTGCGCGTGCATATGGATCATTGTCCGCCCAGCTTTGCGCCGCCGCAAGATCCGCAACATTCAAGATCAAAAGGGAGCCACACATGTCGCCTTTTTCATTCAAAAATGGGCCCGCCTGTTCCACAACACCTGTTTCCTTGAGGTAGGCCAAGTGAGCGTCACGATTTTCAAGGCGCGTCGAAAGCGCCCCGTCTTTGTCTTTTGCGATAAGAGCCACAAGCATGGTTATTCCTTCCCTAACGGCCGCGCTAAAAGCGTTTTCACGGCGCGTTCCACTGATAGTTTTTCATTTAAAATATCCGACACAGTTTGACAAATCGGCATATCCACCCCTTTGTCTCGGGCAATCTTGGCCACCGCATGGGACGTGGCCGCCCCTTCTACGGTGAGCAATGTGTCCAACCCTTTGCCCGCACCGATTTTGATCCCATAGGCATAGTTTCGCGATTGCGTTGAAGTCGCGGTCAACGTCAAATCCCCAAGGCCAGACAACCCAACAAGCGTTTCCCCTTTGGCCCCCATTGCCACGGCAAAGCGCGACATTTCCGCAAAGCCGCGCGTGATGATGGCCGCGCGCGCGCTTTCGCCGAATCCCGTTCCAATGGCAATGCCCGATGCGATCGCCACCACGTTTTTAAGTGCACCACCGAGTTCCGCGCCAATCACATCAAGCGTCGCATAAAGCCGAAGATTATCTGTCGAAAGGGCCTGTTGAAGCTGATCCAAAATCTTTTGATCATCGCAGGCAATTGTCAGCGCCGTTGGCAATCCTTTGGCGATATCGGCGGCAAAGCTCGGCCCGGTTAAAATGCCCAGCCGATCCCCAAGCTGCGCGGCGCGCAATGTTTCAATCGGTCCAAGCCCTGTCGCCACATCCACACCTTTTGCACAAGATACAAGCGTCTTGTTGCGCAAAATTTCCTGATATTCCTCTAAGAATACAGCCATCTTTTGCATCGGAACCGAGAGTAAAACAATGTCGTCCTCCGCTATTTTATCAAATTGATCAATGATCTGAAGGGATGGCGGAAACGGCGCATCAGGAAGACGTTTTGCGTTTTTGCCTGCGGCTTTCATGGCCGCGCGATGATCCGCATCACGGCCCCACAAATGAACATTCGACCCCATTTTTGCAAATGAAATCGCAAGCCCCGTGCCAAATGCACCTGCGCCTAAAACCACAATTTTGCTCATGCTTTTGCCCCTTTTTTTCCAGATCCAAGCATGGATGGGCTCACTTGATCAAGAGGCCATCTTGGCCGCGCCGACAGCGTTAGATCATCACGCCCCCCTGCTGCGAACCGTTCATAACCAGCCCATGCAATCATCGCCGCATTGTCCGTACAAAGCGCCAAAGGCGGCGCGACAAAATCCGTATCATATTCCGCACAAAGCGCCTTTAACGCAGTGCGTATTTCTTCGTTGGCGGCCACGCCCCCTGCGATGGCAAAGGCAGGTTTGTCGGGCCCGCCTGCAAAATACACATCCAATGCGCGTTTGGTTTTTTTGACCAACACATCACGAACCGCCGCTTGAAAGCCTGCGCTGATATCTGCCTGATCTTGTTTTGAAAGCCCGCCTTTTTCCAAAACCACTTCATCGCGGGCCCGCAAAACGGCCGTTTTCAGCCCTGAAAAAGACATGTCACAATCAGGGCGCCCCAACAAAGGACGGGGGAATTTAAACCGCATCTCATCCCCCATTTTCGCCATCTCTTCGATATGTGGCCCACCCGGTTGCGGCAGGCCTAAAACCCGCGCCGTTTTATCAAATGCTTCGCCCGGCGCGTCATCAATCGTGCCCCCAAGGCGGGTGAAATCCTCCGCCCCTTTGGCGATCAAGAACTGACAATGTCCGCCCGACACCAAAAGCATCAAATACGGATAAGGCAATCCATCCGTCAGGCGTGGCGTAAGCGCGTGCCCTGCAAGGTGGTTTACCCCCACAAGCAAAAGCCCCGTTGCCTGCGACAGGCCCTTCGCGCACATCACACCCGCAAGGACCCCGCCGATCAAGCCCGGCCCCGACGTCACGGCAATCGCAGACATATCCGCAAGCGTCAAACCTGACGCCAAAAGCGCCTCTTCTACGCAAAGATCCACACGTTCAGCATGGGCGCGTGCGGCGATTTCGGGCACCACACCGCCAAAATCAGCATGAAGGTCATTTTGCCCTTTCACCACAGAGGATTTGATCACGGGCTGCCCATCCGTCACCGCAATCACGGCGGCGGCTGTGTCATCACAGCTGCTTTCAATTCCAAGGATGTGAACAGTCATCGGGCCTACCTAGCACATATCATTGCGATCTTATCCGCCCCGAGGTATCATCCCCGAACGTTTGAAACAATCCCAGAACCAAGGCGCGCCCCTCTTGTCACGACCGCCCGTTATCCTCATTACCCGCCCCGAAAAACAAGCCAAACGGTTTGCAAAAATGCTACGGGCGCGTTTTGGGCAAAAGGTTGCGATTGAAATTTCCCCTTTGCAGCAGATCGAATTTACACTGCCTCAGGTGGATTTACCGCAAGAGGCGCAGTTCATTTTTACCTCTGAAAACGGTGTGAAAGGGTTTGTAAAATCAGGCACGCCCACACGCGGAACAGCATGGTGTGTGGGGCCGCGCACCACCAAAATTGCCGCGCGCCACGGGTTTCAGGCCATTGATGGTGGTGGCACGGGGCAGGCGCTCATCCAGCACATAAAAAACCACGCCACGCCTTGCG